>WTHU01000080.1:15002-21544 GCA_011523005.1 Acidimicrobiales bacterium | reverse complement strand
CAACTTATCGGACCATTGGAAGATGCTCTCTATTTCTCAAAGCAGAGAACAAGAGAGAATTAGAGCATGCTTTGGATATCTGCAGGCAAAAGGATGCAGAAGTAGCAATTATGGGTAATGGTTCCAATCTTTTAATTTCAGATAGTGGCTTTCAAGGATTAATAATCAAGCTAGGTTCTGAGTTCGAACAAGTTAAGATCATTGAAGGACATGCATATGTTGGTGGAGCAGCGAAACTCCCAGTAGTAGCGAGATCAACTTCTTCGAAGGGTCTTACTGGATTTGAATGGGCTGTTGGAGTTCCAGGAACTGTAGGAGGTGCTGTCAAAATGAATGCAGGCGGCCACGGTTCCGATATGAAGGCAAGCATCGAGTCAGTTGATGTGCTTGATACAAAAACCAACCTAGCTAAGACCCTAAAGCCCAATGATCTTCTATTCGGATACCGGCAATCCTCAATATCCAGAAACCAGCTAGTGACTAATGCAGTACTAAAGCTTTCAGAGGGCAACCCCGAAGAATCCTCTGAGTTGATCAGAGAAATCGTACGTTGGAGATTAGAGAATCAGCCTGGTGGTCAAAATGCTGGATCAGTATTTACAAATCCAAAAGATAAATCAGCTGGAAGACTTATCGAAGATTCAGGGTGTAAAGGAATGAGGGTCGGTAGTGCAGAAGTATCTACAAAGCATGCAAACTTTATTCAGGCTGACGCCGGTGGGAAAGCCGAAGATATTAAAGATTTAATGCAGCTCATTTCAGATTCGGTGTATTCAAAATTTGGTATTCGCCTAACTGCCGAAACTGAAATGATTGGTTTCGATTAATGGTAGAGATCAACCCTAGAATACAAGAACGACGTATCGAAATAATTCGAGCTAAAGGGAAAAGGAGATTAAGGATACTACTAACGGTGGTTCTTTCAGTACTTCTTTCACTGGCAGCAGTATTGATCTCAAAAAGTTCCCTTCTTGATGTGGATGAAGTAGTTGTTGTAGGCGCTGACAGTGAATTGGAAGAGTTGATAGTAGCTATCGCCAATATACCAAAGTCTAAACCTATACTTGAGGTTGATACTCAATCTATTATGGAGCGCATCAAAAGAATACCAAATGTTAAAGGTGCAAAGGTCAGTCGTTCCTTTGGGGGCAAAGTGACAATATCAGTCACGCTTCGGAAACCTTCTGTCCTTCTTTCCAACCTCGGTGAATGGTTCCTCGTCGACTTGGATGGAAGGGTACTTGAGCGAGTTTCAGAATTGCCCCCCAATTTAGAATACCCAATCGTCGAAGGAAATTTTGATGACTTAAAAGTAGGAGAATGGGTTCCTGAACAGGCATTATACGCAATAGAGTTAGCTGCAAACCTGCCTTCCGTCCTGTTAGCAGATATCTCTTTTGTATCAACTAATGAAGGAATTGAGTTGATGCTCTTTGGTGAAGGAAAGATACTATTTGGAGATAACGAAGCGCTTGAATCAAAAATACTCGCCGCATCAACTATTCTCGAACAAGTTGATTTAGCCGAGTTGATTCATATTGATGTCCGAACCCCTGATAAACCAGTGTTGTGTCGTGCAGTCGAATGCTCGTACGATTCTTATTAATAATATTACGCATTAGCGAAAATTAAATTGGTTGATTGACAGCTAATCTGTTCAGAAAATGAAAGATAAGAAACACTAAGGAGTGTGATATGGAAAATCCTCATAATTATCTAGCTGTAATAAAGGTCGTTGGTGTAGGCGGAGGCGGTGTCAACGCTGTCAACAGAATGATTGATGCTGGACTACGCGGTGCTGAGTTTTTAGCAATTAACACCGACGCACAGGCACTTCTTCTCTCGGACGCAGAAGTAAAAATTGACATAGGACGAGAATTAACTCGAGGTCTTGGTGCAGGTTCTGACCCTGAAATCGGCCGCCAAGCTGCTGAGGATCATAGGCCAGAGATAGAACAGGCATTATCTGGAGCTGACATGGTATTTATCACTGCAGGCGAAGGTGGAGGTACCGGTACTGGAGCCGCTCCTATCGTCGCAGACATTGCGAAAGGACTAGGTGCCTTGACAATAGGAGTGGTGACGAGGCCATTCGGATTTGAAGGCCGAAGGCGAGCAGTTCAAGCGGACCAAGGCATAACGCGCCTCAGGGAAAAAGTTGACACGCAGATCGTGATCCCCAACGACCGGCTACTCTCTGTAGCAGATGAACAAACGACCGTGGTAGAAGCTTTCGCAAAAGCAGATGAAGTCTTATTAGACGGTGTTCGTGGGATAACTGAACTAATCACAACACCGGGATTGATCAACACTGACTTTGCTGACGTAAAAATGATTATGAATGATGCTGGCTCCGCTCTGATGGGAACAGGTGAAGGGAATGGAGAACAACGAGCAACAAGCGCAGCTAGAAAAGCAGTTTCTAGTCCTTTATTAGAATCACCAATTGATGGGGCAAGAGGAATTCTTTTATCAATAACTGGTTCAAGTAATTTAACTTTGAACGAGGTCAATGAAGCAGCCGAGCTAGTGCTGGGCGTGGCGCACCCAGATGCAAACATAATCTTCGGTACAGTTGTAGATGAATCAATGGGGGACACTGTCAGAGTTACAGTTATCGCCGCAGGCTTCGATCGTTGGGACAGCGCTTCACGGCCGCAGACTCCAGCATTGGGAAGCGACATACCGAATGTCTTTGGCGAAGAGGAAACTCTACAAGAAGAAGTGCACGGTGACTTAGATGTTCCCGACTTTTTGCAGGACTAATTACCTTATCTTGCACTATGAAATCAAAACATAGTTGGTCAAAATCACTTGAATGTGGATTGACTGCTAAAATTCTGTCTACTAACTCCCACGATGGAAATTTATCAATATCACAACCCGAAGATAAACTGCATCTGACGCAACGAAAACTAATTGATGCCCCCTGGTCCTACCTTAAACAGGTGCACGGGGGAAAGATATTTAGAATTGAAAATACTGGCGACTATCAAGGCGAAGAAGGTGATGGGATGATCACAACTGCGTGTGGTATTCCGATGGCTATCCAAGTTGCGGATTGTGCACCAATTGCACTCATCTGCGAGACGCCTGTTATGGGGATAGTGCATGCTGGCTGGCGTGGCCTCCGAGCAGGCATAATCCAAAATGCATGCATTGAAATGCGCAAGTTGGGAGGTCACCCAACGATAGCCGTAGTTGGACCTTGCATATACCCTAAGCATTATGAATTTGGTTCAGTTGAACTCAAACACATGACGAGAGAATTTGGTCCAACAGTGGAATCAGAAACCAAAGAAGGAACCCCTGCGTTAGATATACCGGAAACAGCAAGAATAGCTCTTCTTAGAAGCAACATATTAGACACGCAGTTTATAGGTGAGTGCACAGCATCGTCAGGAAAGTACTGGTCACACCGTGTCGGGGGCAATATAGAGAGACAAGCAATGGTCGCATGGCTGGAAGAGGCTTCGTGACAAGCGAGAACTGCTCTGAAGAAATTAAAGAAAGACTTGAGAAAATAAACAAGATTATTGATGCAAAGGCACAAAACCCAGTAACCCTGATAGGGGTTACCAAAGGATTTACCCATGAGGAAGTCAACATAGCCAACAAGCTAGGCATCAAAAACTTCGGAGAAAATTATGCTCAGGAACTACTTACGAAAAACCCTTTGGTAGATCCAGAAATTAGCTGGCACTTCATTGGTCAACTTCAAAGCAATAAGATAAGAAAAATATCCCATCTTGTTGATGTCTGGCATTCAGTAACGTCGCTAAAACATGCCAGAGAAATACATAAGCGTAATGATCAAGCACAAATTTTACTTCAAGTTTCTTTGATGGGACCCTCTAATGCCAAGGGGTTTGGGACTGGGGAATTGCCGTATGCGCTCACTGAGTTATGGGATGAAGGTATATATATTTCTGGATTAATGACAATGGGTGTGCCCGGTGACATGGCAGCGACAAGAGTTGCCTTTGAAAGATTGCGCAAGCTAGCGGATACGTTTGAGCTTCCTGAATGCTCAATGGGTATGAGCGATGATTTTGAAATAGCTTTAGAGAGTGGTGCATCTATGATCAGGGTTGGCTCGGCAATCTTCGGGAATAGAGGACCTGATTGATGAAACTATAAATATGGTGTTAAATTGAAGAGTAGCCTGGAGGGCTTGATGACAACATTTTTCAAAAAAGCAATGCTTTATCTAGGACTAGGGTCTGATGAAGATTTTCTTGGCATGGACCCGCAGGGCCCAAGCGAACGACCTGCTGAAGGCGGCGTGATCGTCAAACCGACTTCAGCTGATACTAATGTTAAACCTATTACCGGAGATACAAGTGGTGTAAAGAGAGGAAGAGAAGCTGTCACAGTTACTACAGCTAAGCCACGAAAATTTGTTAAACCACATATTGTGACTCCCATTCGTTTTGCTGAAGTCAAAGAAATCTCAGAAGCAGCCAGAAGAAGTCAACCAGTAATAGTTAACCTTCAACAAGCGGAGCATGACGTCGCAGTAAGAATCATTGACTTCTGCTCGGGGCTAAAAATGGGAATTGATGGTTCCTTCGAAAAAGCAGGTTCTGACGTTTTCTTGCTAACTCCAAAAGACGTGGAAGTCTCTGAAGACGAGAAAAGGAAATTAGCAGCAACAGCAAACGGGTCACTTTAAAATATCCCTACAGTATGGTCATAGTAATAGTACTATTTATGCATGGCTGCTACTGAATCCAAGACATACCCGATCACCCCTGAGCAAATAAAATCTGTCAAGTTCAGCAATATCAAACGGGGCGGATACGACCCTGAAGAAGTTGACCTTTTCATTCACCAGCTTATAACAACTATAAGCCGCTCACCAGAAGACATATTTGGGCAAAGAACTTCTCCAGAGGAAAGACTTGATGCCGATAGTGCCGCACAGCGTTTACTTTCAGCAGCTCAGCGAACAGCTGACCAATTGATAGCAGATTCTAAAGAACAGGCAACTCAATTAATCGCATCTGCTGAAGCCCAGGCTGATAATGTCAAAAGAATAGTTACCGAAGAGGCTCGGCAAATGGCTGAAGAAGCCCAATCAAAACTCAAAGACGACATATCCGATTTGATGGAGAAAAAAAAGCGCCTTATTGAGGATTGTTCAGCACTTAGTGCTGAGTTGCAAGCCGGCAAAGATCAGTTATTGGCGACTCTTGAAGAAATAAAACTCATGATTAGTGTCGATGATACGCTCGCTTTCCATAATCAAATGGATGATAACGACGAAGGATCGGATAACCAAAAGACCTTAGCATCAAGCGAACTTTACGAGGAGGACGAAAATCAGGAGGGTATGGATAATTCTTCCCAAGCGATTGTTGAACTGAGTCAAGCTGATTTAATTTCGGTTGATGAATTAATGGATTCTCCTCCGGAACTAACTCTCATTCGCAATTCGGAAACAAATGAGGATTGGCTCAATAATGAGGTAAAAAAGACTGAAGAGGATATGTCTGATGGCGATCAGTCAGAGGAATGGGACTTTGATGCTCCAACTGAGTTAATCCAAGCCGTTCAGGATAAAAGTATAACAACTGGAGACCGTTTCTTTGAAGAGTTAGAAAGTCAAGATAATAACCCTCTCGGTAAAGCTGACGAGCAAACGAACGAAGCTATGGACGACTTTTTTGGTGGCTGATTCCTCAGCCAATCCTGATTTGAATCCCGATTTCTTCTCCGTCTATTGACCCAGTAAAGGTTTCCAAGTCCTCATCAGCTTCATCAAACGTCAACGATTTTCCAAGGACTTGCTCGCATATGTAGTCGCTATGAGATTTTATTGCCTCTGTTGTCTCGTCCGTAGCGACAATATTTAAATGAATTCTGTCTGTGAGAATCAGATTCATTCCTTTGCGGGCTTCTTGAATCGCTCTAACAGCGTCCCTTGCCTTACCTTCTATAAGGAGGCTATCGGTAAGTTCAATATCAAGAACAACAACAGCCTTATCACCCGGAAGTGATGTAGCTGTAGTTCCTTCGTTCGCTACCAAGTTGAGTTCAAACTCATGTAGTTCCAGAACGTAATCAGCTATCTTTACTCTGCCATCACTTAAACGTTCCCAGTCGCCAATCTTTGCTGCCCGAAACACAGTTTGAACGTTGCTCCCTAAGCGTGGCCCGAGTACTTTCCCATTAGGCTTGAGGGCAAAATTTCCGAAGGTTGCAAGGTCATCTGAATAAATTACAGTCTTTACGTTGACTTCGTCCTGTATGAGTAGCTCAAAGTCAGCGATGTTACCGATATCTAAACTTGCAATCGTGATACTCTGCAGCGGCAAACGGACTCGAAGACCGGCGTCTTCCCTGAGTCTAAGAGCTGCGGACACCACATCTCTAACTAAATCCATTGTCTCAACGAGATCGCTATCTGACCGGAATTCTTGCGGCAAAGGCCATTCAGCCTCGTGAACCGATAACTCTCTTGTAAGGCCCTTAAAGATTTCCTCCGAAACCATTGGAAGGAAGGGGGCAATGAGCTTACAAAGTGTATGAAGCACTGT
>WTHU01000080.1:12681-14902 GCA_011523005.1 Acidimicrobiales bacterium | reverse complement strand
TGATAGTCATCAATATTCGCATATAGCGTGAAGAAACTGTAAGCGCTCCATATTGGATTTATCACTTGCCTAACAACGTCGTCAATTGACTGGTCAGAGATCCTAGAATCTCCTCCCCGCACAATAGAGGAGGACATGAAGTACCAACGTAAAGCATCAGAACCTTGCTGTTCAAAAATTTCAGTTGGCTCCGTGTAATTCCGCAGTTTTTTCGAGAGTTTTGTTCCGTCCTCTGCTAGCAGAATACCGTGGCATATCACATTTTTGAATGCTGGCTTATCAAACAGTGCGCCAGCTAAGACGTGAAGTGTATAGAACCAGCCTCTAGTCTGATTTATGTACTCCACTATGAAATCAGCTGGGAAATGTTCTTCAAACCATTTCTTGTTCTCGAATGGGTAATGGACTTGAGCAAATGGCATAGAACCTGATTCAAACCAACAATCAAGTACCTCTGGAACACGACGCATGATTGATTTACCTGAGGGGTCATCAGGGTTTGGCCTTGTTAACTCGTCAATAAATGGTCTGTGGAGATTCGTTGGCCTAACCCCGAAATCTCTCTCCAGTTCATCAAGGCTTCCATAGACATCAATGCGGGGAAATTCAGGGTTATCACTTTTCCAAACTGGAATTGGTGAACCCCAAAAGCGGTTTCGACTGATAGACCAATCTCGAGCACCTTCAAGCCATTTCCCAAAGCGTCCTTCGCGCACATTTTCTGGAATCCAGTTAATTTCCTGGTTGATCTCGACAAGACGGTCTTTGATTTCTGTGACTTTGACGTACCAAGATGGAACAGCTCTGTAGATAATAGGTGTGTCTGTTCTCCAACAGTGAGGATAATTGTGTTCGTAAGTATCGTGTCGGATTATCCGACCCGATTCTTTGAGTTTTCTAATGATCAATGGGTTAGCGTCAAAAACATTCACGCCAAACCAGTCCGTGACCTCTTCAGTGAACGTTCCTTCATCATCAACAGGTACAACGGTGGGAATTCCATTATCATCAGCGATTCTTTGATCATCTTCACCGAACCCCGGTGCTATATGAACCACGCCAGTACCTTCGTCCATCTCAATGAAATCGCCAGCTATAATTCTGAAAGCTTGAGCGTCTAAATCTTGAAAATAAGGGAACAGTGGTTGATATCTTAAATCAACTAGGTTCTGACCTTTAAAAGTTTCGAGAATATTGAAATCCCCAAAAAATTCTGCAAAAGACGCAATTGTTTCTTTGCCTAAAATGTATTGGCTTTCGGGAGTATCAATAAGCGCGTATTCTTTATCAGGCGCTACAGCAAGGGCAAGATTGCTCGGAAGCGTCCAAGGTGTTGTAGTCCATGCAAGGATTCTTGTTGAGGTCGGAGCTCCGTTTTCACTGAATAAGTCAAACGCAACAGTTACAGCAGGGTCTTGACGAGGTCTCGTAGCATCATCAAGCCTTATCTCAAAGTTTGATAGAGGAGTTTCAGCTCCCCACGAGTATGGAATTACTCGTTGCGACTCGTAGACGAGGCCTTGGTCCCATAGTTGTTTGAATGCCCACATGACGGACTCCATGTAGCCAAGGTCCATGGTCTTGTAGTCGTTTTCAAAGTCAACCCATCTAGCTTGTCTGGTTACTACCTTTTCCCATTCATCTGTGTATTTGAGAACAGATTCTTGGCAATGTGCATTGAACTTCTCTATCCCGAATTCCGTGATAGCCGCTCGCCCAGAAACTTGTAGCTGCTTTTCGCTTTCCATCTCGGCTGGTAGACCATGACAATCCCAACCAAATCTACGCTCAACTCGATTGCCACGCATTGTTTGATATCTGGGAATAACATCTTTTACATACCCGGTTAATAGGTGGCCATGATGCGGTAAACCGTTAGCGAAAGGAGGGCCATCATAGAATACGTACTCTGATTCTTCTGCGCGCAGAGCTACCGTGCGCTCGAACGTTTTTGATTTGCTCCAGTCTTGAAGGATCTTCTTTTCAATTTCGGGGAGATCTGGCTTGGCCGGAACTTTGGGATATGGAGTTAATTTCTCGTCGCCGCTCATAGTACTTTCCAATTGTTATCCGGTTGTATAGTACTGCTTAAATTTCTCCCCTCGTTGTTTACCAAGCGAAAAGTGGAAAAGAAAAAATCTTAAAGATAGAAGGCATTTCTTAACTATCACGGAAATTTCTAAAAGTTCCCGCTAGAATCCGCCCCTAAGGTTATTGTTCA
>WTHU01000080.1:0-12581 GCA_011523005.1 Acidimicrobiales bacterium | reverse complement strand
ACAGCTGCGAAGAAAGCTCCAGCTAAGAAAACAGCTGCGAAGAAAGCTCCAGCTAAGAAAACGCCGTTTGATAAAAAGTTCTTAGCGGCGCAAAAGGAATCCCTACTTCTTGAGAGAAGTAAATACGTTAAGTCTGCTCAATCTTTTAAAGCAGAAGCTGACTCTTTAATCGAAGGGCGAGAGCCAGGAGATGTTGATTTTGGTGAAGAGGGAGGAGAAGGCGACACCTTAGCCGTTGAACGAGAGAGAGATCTTGCATTGAGTGCACATGCCCAGCAGGCAGTCGATGAAATTGATGCAGCTCTTGAGAGGTTGAAGAAGGGAACATACGGAATTTGCGTAGTTTCCGGTAAGAGTATTCCAAAGGAAAGGCTACGGGCAATACCTTGGGCAGCAGAGAGAGTCGAGTACAAAGTTGGAGGAATGGGGTTTAGATAAAACCCGTGAGGGCTCAGAGCTTAAAGCAGTAACCTAGACAATAAGAAAACTGCCTTTAAGATTAGAAAGCAAGCAAATGCACAAGAAGATTCTATTTTTCGCTCTGCCATCTCTTGTAGTTTTGCTACTTGACCAAATAACAAAGTCCATTGCTGTAGCTAAATTAGATCCGAGAGAGCCGATTAAGTTGTTTTGGACACTGCAACTCAACTTGATTCGGAACGCCGGTGCATCATTCTCAATCGGGGAGAATCTAACGCCAATAATAGCAACGATTGCGATAATAGCTTCAATAGCTATAGCGTACTTAGGGGTCGTTGAAACTAATCTAAAAGTCAAATTTCTATTCGGTGTGGTTTTTGGCGGAGTATTGGGCAACGTCACAGATCGGATTTTTAGAAAAGGCGATGGTTTTCTGAGTGGAGAAGTTGTTGATTTTATTGACCTTCAGTGGTGGCCGATCTTTAACTTTGCTGATATGGCTCTTGTTATTGGGCTACCGCTACTTCTGTATTATCGGTACCAAGTTGAGCGGAATCTAGCGGATGGTTGAAGATAAAGTTCGTTACCACCTTTCACCACACCACGACGGAGAAAGAGTAGATCGCGTAGTAGCGTTCTTCTCGGGTCTTAGCAGGTCAAAGGTTTCTGATTTGATCTCCAAGCGACTTATATTGCGCAATGGAATACCAATCAAAAAGGGTTCAGAGATTGTCCACACGAACGATGAAATTAGTATGCCAAACTTAGTGGACGAAGCCGTTGAAGAAATTGCCTCAGATGAGTCAATCGACTTTGAGGTTGTCTTTGAAGACGATTCAGTAATAGTTGTAAGTAAGCCTTCAGGTTTAATTGTCCATCCTGGATCAGGCATAGCCAATGGAACGTTAGTCAATGGATTAGCAGCTCAGTTCCCTGACTTAAGAGAAATTGGAGACCCTACTCGTTTGGGTCTAGTCCACAGGTTAGACAAAGGCACTTCGGGACTGTTAATTGTGGCCCGAACACCTGAAGCTTTAGAAAATCTAAAATTTCAAATGCAGGAGAGACATGTACATCGTCAATACTTCGCTATCGTTGCCGGGCACGTAGAATCTAACAAAGGCGTAGTTGATGCTCCGTTGGGAAGAGACCCCAAAAATCCTCTCAAAAGAGCAGTAATCAATAGCGGAAAATATGCTCGTACCCACTATGAAATAGATCAGAAATATGAATCCCCGTTTAAAGTTTCTATGTTGAATTGCAGGTTAGAAACCGGAAGGACACATCAGATCCGAGTCCACCTAGCCGCAATCGGTCATCCAGTTCTTGGGGACGAACTGTATGGAGGTAGAACATCCTTTAATATAGAGAATCGCCTTGCGCTTCACGCTCAAATGCTGACATTTTTGCACCCAAAAACAAAAAATCTTATGAACTTTGAATCTCCTCTCCCTGCTGAATTAACAAGCATGAAAGGCACTTTTAGATGACTATCGATCCCATAATCCCTGACTACACGAGCGCATGTTTAAGTAACATCGTCCCCGCACTTTTAGAGCATCCGGTAATCGGGTCTGGTTGGTTACCTGATGAAGTCCTAGCTGCTCGAAAAGTGGTCCTTCTTCTGCTTGACGGACTCGGCTATGAAAAATTTAAAATTTCCGAACAAAAAGAGATAGTTCCTAATCTGGCAAAAATGAACCACAAAAGAATAATGACTGTTGCACCAACAACCACAGCTACGGCTCTAACTTCTTTGACAACAGGGCGACCACCAGGTGAACACGGCATTATCGGTTATAAAATTAATGTCGGAAATCAGACCCTGAACTCACTTCGATGGACGACCGGAAGTGGAGTAGCAGTGAACGAGATAAACCCAAGTTCCTTCCAACCCATACCGCCATTCTTAGGTGAAAAGATCCCTGTGGTATCCCCAGTTGAATTTAGAAATAGCGGTTTCACAGAGGCTCACCTTCGTAATACATACTATGAGGGCTATTTTCTTTCAAGTAACATCACGCATCACATTGCGCAATGTTTAGACCAAGACAGTCGACTTGTTTATGCCTATTATGATGGGATAGACAAAGTAGGGCATATTCATGGAACGGGACATTTTTACGACGCCGAGATAGCCTTGGTGGACTATCTGATTGGGCAAATATATAAAATGCTTCCAAGCGGAACGGCTTTGATCGTGACTTCAGACCATGGAATGGTTGACGTTGGTGATTCTGTTATCGAAATTAACGATTCGCTTATGCAACGAACTAACTCTATTTCTGGTGAAGCGCGGTTCCTGTGGTTTCACCCTGCTCGCGGCAATCATGAAAGTTTGCTCCGAGATTTACAAGATTTGTACGGCAATTGTGCTTGGGTACGAACTAAAGACCAGATACTTGATGAAGGGTGGTTCGGAAGGCAGATTTCGGATCAAGCAAAAGAAAGGCTTGGTGAAATTGCGCTACTTGCAAGGGATCCCGTCGCTTTCTTAGATAAAGAGAATCCCGGCCCTAAACTAGTCGGTCGCCATGGGTCACTAACTAAAACGGAAGTTTATGTGCCATTAATCACCTCATTCAAAGAATGATCCATGACCTTGCTTGCTGTAGCATGTCAATATGGACGAACAAAAACAACACGTTAAAGCTGACCAAGCCGAGATAGTAGAAAATGAGAAAGAAACAAGCGACTCTGAAGGCGAGTTCATAGAACAACCTGCAAAAGTAATGCGAGTGGGGTCAATGCTACGGCAGTTACTCGACGAACTTCGTGAAGTGCAATTAGACGAAGGAAGTCGCGATCGCATGCGAGATATTTACGATACTTCTGTTCAAGAGCTAGGTTCTGCACTTTCCGCAGAATTAAAGAAAGAGCTAGACCGCATAACTTTGCCATTTGGCACAGATGAAATACCGAGTGAGGCGGAGCTTCGGGTAGCTCAGGCTCAGCTTGTTGGCTGGCTTGAGGGACTCATACAAGGTATTCAAGCAACGCTTTTTGCTCAACAGATGGCCGCACAACAGCAATTGGCGAATATGCGAGCAGGTGGTGAGCTGTTGCCAGGCGGCTCCCCCGGAACGTCGTCTTCACAAGAGCAACAAGATTCTCAAGATCGGCCAGGGACTTATCTCTAACCATTGGCGTATTCGCTAATCTTGTTGTAAATATATTAAGACTACAAATGACAAATATGTAGTTTGTCAAAGCCCAACAACAGGATTTTGTATCCGATGTCCAATTCATTCACACATCTTCACGTGCATACTGAGTACTCAATGCTTGACGGCGCATCACGGCTTGATGAAATTGTTCAAGCAGCTGTAGAAGATGGCCAACCGGCTTTAGGAATAACTGATCATGGAAATATGTACGGAGTACTTCCGTTCTATCGCGCATGCAAGGAAAAGGGGATAAAGCCAATTATCGGAACCGAAGCCTACATGGCATACGAATCTCGATTTGAACGCCCAAGACGCGGGCGTGGGAAAGCGTCAGAATTCCCCGATTCAGGCGGAAATACAGATGAAGGGCGAAAACTTTATTACCACTTAACCTTGCTCGCTGAGAATAACACTGGATACAAAAACCTAATACAAATTGCCAGCCGCGCCTACATGGAGGGTTTCTATTACAAGCCAAGGGTCGACTGGGAAGTGTTAAATGATCACAGTGATGGTGTCATTGCTACGACAGGATGCTTAGGTGGTCAGGTTCTGCAGTCTCTCTTGAGAGGTGATGAAGCAGAAGCATTAGACAAAGCGGGAAGACTTCAAGAGATCTTTGGTAAAGATAATCTTTTCGTAGAACTCCAGGATCATGGTATTCCGGAGCAGAAACAAACAAATCCGGCATTAATGAAAATAGCAAGTAAACTCGGAGCTCCTTTGTTGGCAACTAACGACTGCCATTACACCCATCAACATGATCACATCGCCCACGATGCATTGTTGTGCGTTCAAACCGGTTCACTGATAAGCGATCCAAACCGATTCAAGTTTCATGGAGATCAGCACTATCTCAAAACAGCAGCAGAAATGAGATACCTATTTAATTCCGTTGATGTTGCCTGTGACAACACTCTTTGGATAGCAGAAAGGTCAAACGTTGAAATTGAATTCGGAAAACCTTTGCTTCCAGATTTTCCACTTCCGGATCAATTTAATAACGATGATGAATATCTTCAGCACTTAACTTTAGAAGGGGCTAAGGAAAGGTGGGGAGACAAACTCACTGAGGAAATTGCTGACAGACTTGCATATGAATTGCGCGTCATGAGCGATATGGGATTTTCTGCGTATTTCCTTATCACATGGGATTTGATTCGTTATGCGCGAGAACAGGGTATCAGGGTCGGGCCCGGAAGGGGGTCGGCAGCAGGAAGCGCTGTAGCTTATGCATTGAAGATCACAGATCTAGACCCGATTGAATATGATCTTCTCTTTGAGCGATTCTTAAACCCGTCACGAATATCAATGCCTGATATAGATATGGACTTTGATTCTCGTTACCGCGACGCAATGATAAATTATGTGGCATCAAAATACGGGCGTGATCACGTTGCTCAAATAATCACCTTCTCACAGATTAAAGGAAGAGCTGCAGTACGAGATGCGGCACGCGTATTAGATAAACCGTATGCTGTTGGAGACCAAATAGCTAAAGCCATCCCTCCACCTGTCATGGGAAGAGACACACCGTTATGGGCATGTTTGACTAAAACGGAGCCTTACCAAGAAGGATTCAAGGCGGCATCTGAAATACGCCATATGTACGAGAATGATCCTGTTGTCAAAGAAGTAATCGACGTTGCACTGGGTCTTGAAGGCCTTCGCCGACAGGACTCGATTCATGCAGCTGGGGTGGTTATCACCAAGGAACCTTTAACGGAATATCTTCCAATACAAAGAAAGCCCGAAAAGGATAAAGATATTGAGGAGACACCGGTTGTCACTCAATACGAAATGCAGTCGGTCGAGGACCTTGGCCTATTAAAAATGGACTTTCTTGGTTTGCGAAACCTAGACGTAATCTCAGATAGCTTGGAGCTCATTAAAGAAACGGTCGGCGTTGAACTGGATATTGACAACTTGCCACTTGATGATGAGAAAACATTTAACCTTCTTGCATTGGGCGAATCTATAGGTGTATTCCAATTAGAGTCGCCCCCTATGCGAGCTTTGATGAGAGCTTTGGCCCCCTCGAGTTTTGAAGATGTGGCAGCTTTAGTAGCTCTATACCGTCCTGGCCCTATGGCAGCCAATATGCATAATGACTATGCCGACCGGAAGAACAATCGGAAACCTGTTGAATACTTCCACCCAGATGCTGAAGAATTACTCAGGGATACGTATGGATTGATGATCTATCAAGAGAGCGTGATGAGGGTTGCCCAGAAATTTGCAGGTTATACCCTCGCACAAGCCGACAATCTCAGAAAGGCAATGGGCAAAAAAATACGTTCTGCCATGGAGAAAGAACGCGAAAGTTTCACTTCGGGCATGGAGAGTATGGGATATGATACGAAATTGAGTGAAGAGGTCTTCCAAGTAATCTCCCAATTTGCTGATTACGCGTTCAACAAGAGCCATAGTTACGGATACGGATTAGTTGCGTATCAAACAGCGTTTTTAAAGGCCCATTATCCAGTTCAATATATGGCTGCTTTGATGACCAGCGTTAAAGGAAGAAAGAAGGAAGATTCTGCAATATATCTAAATGAGTGCCGTCACATGGGTCTTGAAGTTGCAGTTCCTGATGTCAATACAGCCCAAATGAATTATTATCCTGATATTAAAAGTGGAAATAGAAGTCCGCGAATTGTTTACGGGCTTTCGGCAATAAGGAATGTTGGAGAGGGAATTGTCTCCCTTCTTATATCAGAGCGAAATTCAAATGGTCCTTTCGTTGACTTCTATGACTTCTGTGAAAGAGTCGATCTGCAAGTCCTTAATCGGAGAGCAATTGAAGCTTTGATCAAAGCAGGTGCGTTTGATTCACTTGGTCATACAAGGCAGGGGCTACTAGCAAGTTACGAACAGATTATAGAGCAAACCGTGTCACGGCGTCGTGAGAAAGAAATGGGCGTAATGACATTGTTTGAAGTAGCGCCAGATGATGCTTCACAAGTTTTTGATGACAAGGTCCTCATACCAGAAATCGAATTTGAGAAACAACAACGACTCTCGTTCGAAAAAGAGATGCTTGGTAGATACATTTCGGATCACCCACTGCGTGGATATGAAGGAACTTTGAGAAGAAAATGTGATGCTACAAGTCAGGGCGTCAGTTCTTTAGATGAGGGTCAGGTCATAAAAGTTGGCGGCGTGATCACGGAAGTTAACAAGAAACAAACACAGCGAGGGGACTTGATGGCGACTATTTCGCTTGAAGACCTAGAAGGTGAAATAGAAGTCATAGTCTTTACAAAGGCGATGGCTCAGGTAGGTCATAAACTTGCAACTGATCGCCCTGTAATTGTGACGGGGCGTGTAGATAGGCGAGATGAGAATTCAAAGATAATTTGTCTCGAAGTTGAAGAGTTGAAAAGTGATCAAGAGAGCAAAGTCACGTCAATAGATGTCAAGATCCCCGCAACCGGAACGACTACTAAACATTTAGAGAACCTTGCTTCGTTATTGTCTGAACACGCTGGTGAGTGCGACGTATATGTGCACCTTGGATCAAAGAGAATATGGCTCGGAGCTGATGTCCGAGTGGACCCTGATAGTGGTCTGCTTGGAGAACTTCGTGTTCTCTTTGGGGCAGAATGTATTTTGACTTGAAACTGCCAACTCTTTAAGTTGCGTAAAATGTAATTACCGGCTGAAATGGAGTTAGGAGATGGTTAGGTGCCATACGTTTGGGGCGGACATGGGATTTGAGGTTGAAACAAAAGACTGCACTGCTGTTACAGATGCCGAGCTAGGAGAACTTGAATCTTTATCGGTTGATTCCCCAAATGCGCTTTCAATGGGCGTGCTTTCAAAGCAGACAGAGGAATGGGTTCTCCTCACAACTGCTCGCGAAAGCGGAAAACTTAGAGGTTACGTATTCTGTACCCTTGAGAGGATAGGCGGAACTCCTGCGGTGATTATGGGTCTCGGTTCAGTCATGAGGAATAATAGGAGGAACGCTACTCTCAAAGCGTTGATGAATGAGCTCTATCACAGAGCTCTAATGGCGTTTCCTGACGAAGATGTTATTTTCGGAACTACGATTCTATCTCCAAGCGGGTTAGAAGTCTTTAAAGATCTCACTGATGAACTTCCTAGACCTTCTTACAGGCCATCCGGAGAAGAACGTGCATGGGGTCGCCGGTTCGCAAAAAGACTTGGCTTTTCTCCACTAGGTTTTGACGACAAGAAATTTATAGCAGTCGGAGATGGTTCAAAGCCATGTGTATTTGATCATGAGAGCCTTAAACCTGAGAAAATTGATAAAGATTTGATGGGTATGTTCATGGATCTTGATCACGAAAGCGGAGATGCGCTGGTGGTAGTAGCTTGGGCTATGGCGGAGAAACTTGAAAAACTCGGGACCTGAATCGCTCTCAAATTACCAAATTGTGTCTGGTCTTCTGGCTCAACGTCGAATGGTGAGAAATTTCACCCAAAAACCGTTATTGCCCGACCAAGCTCGTGGTTTCATTAATTTGGCCAGATTATCTCCTAGAGCAGGGAACACCGAGGGGATAAGATATTCACTCCTTGAGAATGAGAATACGGACATATATTGGGAAATAACAATGGATGGGAATACAAAAGAGTCTTTTCCATGGCCTGGACTACTCAACGCTCCAACTTTGATAATCGTATGGGTCAATCCAAGCAGTTACCTTCAACGGTATGCAGAGGACGACAAGAAAAGAACTGGACTAGGGGAGGATGAAAAGAATTGGTCGACACCTTATTGGTGGGTTGATGGGGGAATGGCAGCGATGTCAATATTAGTAGCTGCTGAATCAGACAATTTGGGGTCATTATTCTTTGGAATTTTTAGTCATGAAGATGCATTGAAAAAGAAATATTCAATCCCTGAAGAATACAGAGCGGTCGGCACTATAGCGATAGGGCATCCTGCTAAACATCAACGCGCAAGTAAATCTACGTCAAGAAGAAGGGCTAGTTTAGACGAGCTTATTTTCTAAATCTTTAGACAAAGAGTGACGGTAAAGAAAAGAACGCTATATTTGTTTAGATCGGAGGGAAGTTGTCAGAAGCGCAAGAAAAGGAAATTACAGAAACAGGCGGAAAAATTGCCTTTGTTGACTATTTAATTCTTGACGATCCTCCTTATTTGCAGGCTCAAGAATGTACGAGTTGTGGCGCGAGGTACTTTGACAGAAGAAATGCCTGCGCTAGCTGTTTTGAGGATCAATTTCGTTCTGTAGCTATTGATCAAGAGGGGGTTGTCACAAGCTTCAGCATTGTTCAAATGGGACCTATTCCATACGTATCCGCAGTGGTTGATTGCGCAGGAACCAGCGTCAAATGCACAATCATGAACGTTGAGCCATCACCTGAATATGTGACTCTGGGGATGCAAGTTAAGCTGATGACGTATTCGATGGGAGAAGATAGTGAAGGCACGGAAGCAATAGCTTTCGGCTTTGAACCAATATAGATAGGAAGAAAATATGGGATCAGACACAATTTGGATTATCGGATCTAATATGACCAGATTCGGTAAACACCCTGATAAAGATGTTGTAGACCTTGCTGCCGAAGCTAGCCGTATGGCACTGAAGGATGCCGGTATTTCCCTCTCAGAAGTCGGAGTGCTGGGAGTCGGGAACCTTATGAACGCAGGTGCAGGTATCGGCCAGCAATTACAAAAACAGATAGGGCAAACTGGGATTCCGGTATTCAACGTTTCTAACGCCTGTGCAACAGGAGCAACTGCTTTGAGAGTAGCCATAATGGCAGTCAAGGCAGGAGAAACTGATGTTGGGATGGCAGTTGGAGTAGAAAAGTTAGCCGGTGCCGGCTTATTGGGGCAAAGAGGCCCGAAGCCTGAATCGGAGACGTGGCAGCCAAGTGGTCGGTTTGGGGCCCTATCGTCCACTGAAGGAAGGATAGGAACAAGTATCATGCCAGGCGTTTTCGCCCAAGTTGGTATGGAATACGGCCATAAATATGGAGGGACTAGCTTTGAGCTTTTCGCCAAAATCTCAGAAAAGAACCACTCTCACTCAACATTAAATCCTCTTGCTGCTTACCAGAAGCGGTTCACATTAGAGGAGATAATGAATGATGTTATGATCGCGTATCCGAACACAAGACCCATGTGTTCTGGAAATTGCGATGGAGCAGCAGCAATGATTGTTGTAAATGATGAGAAGCTGAAATCCTTACCACTAGAAGTGCAAAAGAGGGCAGTGAAAATATCAGCTTCGGTGCTGACTTCAGACCCATACGTAGATGGATGCCAGATACTGCCAGATGTGAATACATTGACTAGAAACGCGGCATCCCAAGCTTATGAGCAAGCCGGTATCGGGCCCGAGGATCTAGACTTGGTCGAACTTCACGATTGTTTTGCAACTGCTGAACTTGTACATTACGACAATTTAATGCTTTGTGAAGAGGGGGGTGCTGTTGACTTCTTTGAGTCTGGAGCTCCCTGGCGTGATGGCGCCAAACCCGTTAACGTCTCGGGCGGTTTGCAATCAAAAGGGCATCCAATTGCAGCCACAGGTATTGCTAACATACATGAGATTGTTATGCACCTACGTGGTGAAGCAGGTGACCGTCAAATTGAAGGTGCAAGAGTTGGACTGGCTCATGTGATCGGACTTGGCTCTGCTTGTGGCGTACACATACTTGAAAAGGTCGCATAATAATTCTCTCGCCGTATCTCTTTCGTTGAGTTAGAGCTAAATAAGCAACAAAATATCGTGTAATTTCCCGGCTTGATCAGTTCTGGGTTTTTGGGGACTCTAAACCTCGTGTAATCTCAATAACAGGCTAACCAATGGAGTTGAGATGAGTAACACTAGAAAGTTCTACATAAATGGTGAGTGGGTAGAACCCATCGGATCGGATACTGTCGATGTTATTAACCCTGCGACAGAGGATGCAATTGGAACGATTGCTCTGGGAACCCACGAAGACGTAGATGTAGCTGTTGCAGCAGCGCAGAATGCATTTAAAACATTCTCCCAAACATCAGTTGAAGAACGACTTGAACTATTAAACAAAATAACTGAGATAATCGGATCCAGATCTGAGGATTTAGCCACAGCTATAACTTCAGAAATGGGAGCCCCGAATGGTCTGGCTAAAGCAGCGCAAGCCGGCACGGGTCTATTTCACTTCGCTACTACCGCTGGTATTTTGGCAAACTTTAGTTTCGAAGAAGAATTAGGCACAAGTTTGATTGTGAAAGAACCTGTTGGAGTAGTTGGAATGATCACTCCATGGAACTGGCCGATAAACCAAATTGCCTGCAAAGTAGCTCCAGCCTTAGCAGCAGGTTGCACTATGATTCTTAAGCCATCTGAGGTTGCCCCTCTAAATGCAATAATATTTGCTGAAATAATGCACGAAGCTGGGGTTCCAGCAGGTGTATTTAATTTAGTGAATGGTGATGGGCCGACTGTAGGAGCGTACTTATCAAGTCACCCGGGCATTGACATGATGTCATTTACCGGTTCAACACGAGCAGGAATTGAGGTAGCAAAAAATGCCGCAACTACCGTTAAACGCGTAGCTCAAGAACTTGGAGGTAAATCTGCAAATATAATTCTTGATGACGCAAACCTTGAGGAAGCAGTAGGTCGCGATGCTTTCGGAATGTGCATGAATTCTGGCCAATCCTGCAATGCAGGCACCCGAATGCTTGTCCCTAATTCAAAGATGGAAGAAGCAAAAGCAATTGCGAAAGCTTCAATGCAAGCAGTGACCGTTGGAGACCCCACAAGTGATGGAACTACCATCGGCCCTGTTGTTTCAGAAACTCAATGGAACAAAATCCAAGGTCTGATTCAAGCTGGCATTGACGAAGGAGCAGAGTTAGTGTGTGGAGGTCTAGGTAGACCCGATGGGCTTGAGAAGGGGTATTATGTCAGGCCAACTCTGTTTGCAAATGTAACCAATGACATGCAAATAGCGCAGGAAGAAATCTTCGGCCCTGTTCTAGTTCTAATAGGGTATGAAGACGATGACGAAGCAATCTCAATAGCCAACGACACAGTATATGGATTAGCAGGTTACATCTCTGGAAGTCATGAAAGAGCAGTGCGAGTAGCGCGCCAAATACGAACTGGCAACATGCATGTAAATGGAGCGGGTCCAGACTTTAATGCCCCATTTGGCGGTTATAAACAATCAGGCAATGGAAGAGAATGGGGGACACACGGCTTGGAAGAATTCATGGAAGTCAAAGCCATACTTGGAGGTCTCTCGGCCTAAGAGTTATATGAGTCAACTCCCAAAGCTCAATATATGGTTCGAAGGCTCACGGCCCAAGACTATACCTGCAGCAATAGTTCCAGTTATCGTGGGGACTGCGTCAGTAGAAACTGGTTTAACCCCTCATAGGTTTGTCCTCGCTCTTGTGGTATCAATTGCTCTACAAGTCGGAGTCAATTATGCAAATGATTACTCTGATGGAATTCGTGGGACTGATCAAGACCGTATAGGCCCAAGAAGACTTGTAGGGTCTGGGCTCATAAACGCCAATCAAGTAAAGCTAGCTGCGGGAAGCTCATTCTTGATAGCTGCTATTGCAGGGCTCCTACTTGCAATTATGACAAGTCTGTGGCTAATCCTTATTGGTTGTGTTGCGATATTAGCTGCCTGGTTTTACACAGGAGGGTCAAGACCATATGGTTACTCGGGTTATGGAGAGGTTTCAGTTTTTGTTTTCTTTGGATTAGTGGCCACTGTGGGGTCTTCATACGTTCAAAGCCAAACCATCGAATCAATTTCCATCCTATGTAGCGTTCCAGTAGGTCTTTTGGCGTCAGCACTTCTTGTTGTGAACAATTTTAGGGATATTGAAACAGACTCAGAGACGGGCAAGCAAACATTTGCAGTTCGGTTAGGTAAAGCAAAGACCAAAGTGTTCTTTGCTCTTTTGCTCTTGGCATCTATAGGCATGTATGTATTGATAGCTGTGTTCTATACCTATCTTGTCTTATCACTCTCGTAGTT
>WTHU01000074.1:2198-21599 GCA_011523005.1 Acidimicrobiales bacterium | reverse complement strand
GTTGAGGTGCTGAGCCTTAAAGTTGGTGAATTTGATGCCGAAGCCACACAAGTTTTTTTTCAGGAGTTTGAACTCAGAACACTTCTTGCGAAGTTGAATGGTGTTTTTGGAAGTTCCATAGCGATTGAGGGCGCCGTTAGCGACCAATCAGACCTAGATTTGGCAAATCATTGTGTGGCTTTGGATAACAGTGATGATTTAAAGTCCCTGCTAGATGAAATAGGGCACTTAGAAGTCCCGATAGCGCTTTCGGCGAGTTGGGATGCTGAGCAGGAAATACCCATAGGTTTTGCTTTAGGGCGTGATCCTTCCGTCGGGTACTCAGCTTGGTTCCCGTTCAGTTATCTTGAGGATGAAGGAATCTCTGTTGAGTTTAAGCAATTTCTCCGTCGAGATGCCGGAATTATAGGCCACGGGCTAAAGAAATTAATTCGTGCTCTGCTTGAATTAGACTTTCCTACGCCGAAAATCATAATGGATACTGAAATCGCAGCGTATCTCCTTAATCCTTCTCGGAATTCGTATTTACTTAACGATCTTTTGCAGGAATATGCAAAGTTATCAGTTCAAAGAGGACCTGGAATTCCTGAGGGGCAGCTTGATCTTGACGCACAAGGTGATTCAAATATGCAGCAAATTGCCATTGAAGCTGCATCAATTGCGCTTTTGCACAAGCCCTTGGAGGATCTTATTAAGGAGGAAGGCTTAGCGCAGCTTAATAACGAAATTGAATTACCCTTAATCAATGTCTTAGCCGAAATGGAATTCAGCGGCATTCAAGTTGATCTAGAAGGGTTGAAACGATTAAGGGATCGACTGGAGAGCGAAGTCTCAAATGTAAGAAAGAAGATACATCAATTAGCAGGACAAGAGTTCAATGTGAATTCAACGAAACAGTTGCAGCAAGTTCTGTTCACTGATTTGAATCTAGAGCCACGGAAGAAAACTAAAACAGGGTTTAGTACAGATGCGCAAACATTAGAGAAAATGAAAGGGGATCATCCGATCATTGAGGAACTTTTAGAATACAGAGAGGTAGAGAAACTTCGTTCAACATATGGACAAGGCCTCCTGAATGAAGTTGGCAATGATGAAAGAATAAGGGCAACTTTCCACCAAACTGTAACTGCTACGGGACGATTAAGTTCAGTTAGTCCAAACCTTCATAACATTCCGGTGCGAACAGAAAAGGGAAAGGTATTTCGAGAAGTTTTTGTAGCCCAAAACAATCACAGACTTCTAGTAGCGGACTACAACCAAATAGAACTTCGTTGCATAGCGCACTTATCATCTGACCCAGGGCTCATTAATGCATTCAACGATGGTCAAGATATCCACACAGCGACAGCGGCCCAAGTATTTGGTGTCAATGATGCAGACGTAACTAAAGCCCAACGAGAAAAAGCCAAGATGGTCAGCTACGGGCTTGCCTATGGAATGGAAGCATATGGGTTGGCGCAACGTTTGGGTATAGAAAACAAAGAAGCAGCGAAAATTTTAAGTGACTACTTTTCTGCCTTCCCCTCAGTTAAGGAATACATGGACAACGCAGTAAACCAAGCGAAAGAAAAGGGATTTACAGAAACGCTTTTCGGGAGAAAACGTAAAATACCAGAACTTAAATCATCCAACTCCAGAGTTCGAAGCGCAGCTGAACGGCAAGCCATGAATGCAGGTATCCAAGGGCTAGCGGCAGATATATTCAAAGTTGCTTTAGTTAACCTTAATAAGCGGCTCAAAGACGACAACCTTGACAGTGCTATAATTCTCCAAGTCCATGACGAAGTTATCCTTGAGTGCCCAATGGATGAACTTGCTCAAGCGAAGGAATTGACTCTTGCGGAGATGGAGTCAGCATTCGACCTGAAAGTTCCATTAGAGGTTCACATGAGCTCAGGAGTGACATGGGCAGAAGCCAAATAACTATTCACACGCTGAAAGATGGTGACTAGATATGGATAATCATTGGTTTGAAGCTGCTGCTCACCATATGGGGGACGCATACCTGAATTACTCCTTTACAAAAGGAAGTGAACAAGAGGTTGCATTCCTTATCAAAGAACTCAACCTGAAACCAGGGATGAAATTGCTTGATGTGGGGTGCGGACCAGGTCGCCATTCACATCTATTCGCTAAAGCAGGTATCACTGTAGTAGGGGTTGATATCAGTCAAAAATTTGTTGAGATCGCCTCAACAGCTGAAGTTTCTGGTGCTAGCTTTCTTCGCCTAGACGCAAGGAATTTAAATTTTGATAAAGAATTTGATGCTGTGATATCGCTATGTCAAGGAGCATTTGGTTTAGCCGGTGAAACGAATAGACCCGTTCCCATGGCTGACCCAGATGGGGAAATCCTCAAAAGAATGTCTCAAGCTCTTGTAGTTGGTGGAAAGGTAGCTTTATCAGCCTTCTCAGCCTACTTTCAGGTTCATTTTCTTGAAGAGAATAAAGATACGTTCTTCGCTGACCATGGAGTCAATCATGAGAAAACAACGATACGAAATGCATCAGGGGAGGAAATAACCCAAGATTTATGGACCAGTTGCTTTACACCAAGAGAACTTCGTCTTTTAGCTAAAGACGCGAACTTATCCGTGCAGTCAATCTGGTCTGTCACTCCGGGAAAGTATAAAAAAACTCCTCCGACATATACCCAAGCAGAGTTTCTCATGATTGCTACAAGAGAAAATTCTGCTTAAAAGCAAAGAAACTGTTGGCACCTCTTAAGGTGTTGATAACCTAAGAAGTCGTGGAAGTCGTTAAAAGACAACCGCGACTAATATCGTCTACTAGAAAACAATTAAATGTCAACTACCGAAACAGAATCCAACGCCAACACTGATGGCTATACTCCCAGAGAAATAGCAGT
The DNA here is from genome assembly GCA_011523005.1 of Acidimicrobiales bacterium. Lineage (GTDB taxonomy): Bacteria > Actinomycetota > Acidimicrobiia > Acidimicrobiales > UBA8592 > UBA8592. Next base: position 18,731 of record WTHU01000074.1, on the reverse strand, counting down.
TAATGACCTTGATGGGAAAACACTTGAAGAAGCTTTCGCTGACTCAATGGTTGAAGTAGAGGACGGGCAACTTGTAGCGGGAACGGTTGTTAAAGTTGATCGAGAAGAAGCGCTTTTAGATATCGGATTCAAATCGGAAGGCGTGATTCCCCGACGAGAACTTTCCCTACGAAATGACGTAGCAGTAGACGAACTTGTAAGCGTAGGTGACCAAATTCAGGCCCTAGTTATTCAAAAAGAAGATAAAGATGGGCGACTCATTCTCTCAAAGAAAAGAGCGCAATACGAAAAAGCTTGGGGCGATATCCAAAAAGTTAAAGACAACGATGGAATGGTCAAAGGCCTTGTAATTGAAGTTGTTAAAGGCGGACTCATTGTAGATATCGGTTTGCGTGGGTTCCTCCCAGCATCGCTTGTTGAGCTTCGACGAGTCAGAGATCTGCAACCCTATATGGGAATGGAAATTGAAGCTAAGATTATTGAACTTGACAAGAATCGCAATAACGTTGTGCTCTCGCGCCGTTCATGGTTAGAAGAGACACAGAAAGAACAAAGAGAAGAATTCCTCGATCTGCTGAAGCCGGGAGAAAGACGAAAGGGAGTAATTTCATCCGTCGTTAACTTCGGGGCGTTTGTTGACCTCGGGGGTATGGATGGATTGATCCATGTGTCAGAACTTTCTTGGAAGCACGTAAGTCACCCGTCTGACGTCGTGACGATTGGCGATGAAGTGGATGTTGAGGTGCTTGAGGTTGATTTGGACCGAGAACGAATCAGCCTCTCGCTGAAAGCGACACAACAGGACCCTTGGCAAGAATTTGCTGATACACACCGTGTAGGAGAATTAGTTTACGGGCGAGTCACAAAGTTGGTGCCATTTGGTAGCTTCATCCAAGTCGGTGATAACATTGAAGGCTTGGTCCATATCTCAGAGATGTCTAACCATCATGTTGACCTTCCAGAGCAGGTTGTCACGCCAGGTGAAGAACTCTGGGTGAAGATAATAGACGTTGATCTAGAGAAACGGCGGATAAGTCTATCCGTCAAACAAGCAGCGGAAGGTGGCATCGTCGCTGAAGAGTATCAAGAGCACTTTGGTGAGCAGAACTATGACACCGAAGGGAATTACATCGGACCAGCTATTGAGCTTGATCCAGAGGCTGCAGCTGACCTTGAAGAAGCTTGGTCTGCGTATGAGAAGAGTGAACAAGAGCGTTTGGCTGCCGAATCTGAGGCTGACCTAGAAATATAGTGACCGAAATCGCAATCACCGGCGGGATAGGGTCTGGAAAGACTACTGTAGCTAAGTTACTTGTCGACAAGGGAGTTGTGCTTGTTGATGCGGATCAGATTGTGAAAGATTTGCAGAAACCTGGAGGCAAAGTCTTCAACAGAATCGTTGAGATCTATGGCAATGAGATCCTGCTTGACGATGGCGAGCTTGACAGGCAGAAGATAGCTGGAATTGTTTTTAACGATGAGCACGAACTTTCAAAATTAAATGAGATTGTTCACCCTGCCGTTGGAGAGGAAATGGGACTACGACGTAAGAAAGCAATTAAGCAAGGGAATGTTGTGTTAGTTGATATCCCGCTTATGGTGACCCCTAAGGGCGAATTGGGTCGTAGTGAATACAAGTTGTTTGATGGAATAATCGTAGTTGATTGCGAAATAGAAACAGCGGTCAGTCGTCTCGTGCAACAGAGAGGTTTTGATGAAAAGGATGCAAGAGCGCGGATAGCTAAGCAAGCGACGCCCAAGCAACGGCGTGAATTCGCTGATTTCCTAATTGATAATAATGGATCAGAAGAGAACCTCTCTAAACAAATTGAAAAGTGTTGGGAATGGGTGCATTCACTTTCTGCAAAAAAGCGGAACGTGTAAACTGCTTTCATGGTTAACAGGTCAGAGGGCGTCCCTTTCAAGGTAGTTTCTGATTTTGAACCAGCTGGAGATCAGCCAAATGCGATCCAAAATCTGGCGGCCGGGATTGAAACGGGTGAGAAATTCCAGACGCTATTAGGGGTCACAGGTTCAGGGAAAAGCGCTACTATTGCTTGGACGATTGAGAAGGTTCAGAGGCCAACACTGGTTATGGCGCCAAATAAATCACTCGCTGCGCAGTTAGCTAACGAATTGCGGGAATTTTTCCCAAACAACCGAGTTGAGTATTTTGTTAGCTATTACGACTATTACCAGCCTGAAGCTTATATACCTTCGAGTGATACCTATATTGAGAAAGATTCCTCGGTAAATGACGAAATAGATAGACTCCGACACGCATCAACAGCTGCTTTATTAACAAGACGTGACACGATTATCGTTGCTTCCGTTTCGTGCATCTATGGTTTGGGGTCTCCGGAGGAATACATGACACAACTCCTTGTTATCCATAAGGGTCAAGAGTATGACCAACGAGAGATCCTTAAAAGGCTTGTAGCCATACAGTACGACCGCAATGATGTGAATCTTGTGAGGGGAACCTTTCGGGTCCGTGGCGGAGTTATCGAAGTTCACCCTGCGTACGAAGAGAACGTGTTCCAAATTGAGTTTTTCGGAGATGAAATAGAGAGGATTACAGAAATTAACCCAGTTACTGGGGAAGTGATAAATCAGGAATCCGAATTAGTTATTTTTCCAGCAACGCATTACGCAGCAAGTAACGAGCGGCTAAACAGAGCTATGAAAGGCATTGAAAAAGAACTACAAACGCAGTTAAAAAAATTCAAAGATAATGATCAGCTTCTTGAAGCGCAACGCCTTCGTATGCGCACAGAGCATGATTTAGAAATGATGGATGAGGTCGGATTCTGTACTGGAATCGAAAACTATTCCATGCATATTGATGGCAGGAATTCGGGAGACCCTCCGTACACGCTCTTAGACTACTTTCCTGATGACTTCCTTTGTGTGATAGATGAATCACATGTTGCAGTGCCTCAGCTACATGGACAATTTGCCGGAGATCGGCGAAGAAAAGAAACTCTTATTGAGCACGGATTCCGCCTTCCATCGGCTGCTGATAATCGGCCTTTGATGTTTGAAGAAATAATAAAACGCTTAAATCAAGTTGTGTTCCTGTCAGCTACCCCAGGTCAATACGAAATAGCTGAATCCTCACAAATCGTGGAGCAGATTATCAGACCAACGGGTTTGATTGACCCTGAGGTAATCGTCAAACCAACTACGGGGCAGATCGATGATTTGATTGAATTGATAAAGCTTCGTATCGAGCAAGATGAGCGTGTGCTTGTTACCACTTTGACAAAGAAAATGTCTGAGGATTTAAGTGATTATCTTCTTGAGATTGGGATAAGAGTTCGGTATCTGCATAGTGATATTGACACGATTGAACGTATCGAAATTCTACGAGACTTACGACTCGGTGAATTTGATGTTCTCGTCGGTATAAATTTGCTCCGGGAGGGGTTGGATCTTCCAGAGGTCTCACTCGTGGCTATCCTTGACGCTGATAAAGAGGGATTTCTAAGGAGCGAAACCTCACTAATACAAACAATAGGTCGAGCTGCACGAAATGTTGGCGGGCAAGTTGTTATGTATGCCGACCAAGTTACGAATTCGATGCAGCGTGCGATTTCAGAAACCAATCGTAGACGACAAATGCAGATGCGTTACAACGAGGAAAATGGTATTGACCCAAAAACTATTCGGAAGGCTGTAACAGACATTTTGTCTATGATCAGACCAGCCAACTCTGAAGTTTCAGTACCAAAAAGTGAACAAAGAAATTTACAAAGCCAGTCAAAGCATATACGTGACAGTTTTGAGCATTTAGCTGAAGGGCAATTGGAACGACTGGTAATGACCCTAGAAGAAGAAATGAATGAAGCTGCTGGGGATTTGCGGTTTGAGTATGCTGCTAGGCTACGAGACGAGATTCGAGAGATAAAGCGAGACCTCAAAGATATGAAATGATACGTGGGCTTATCTTTTGCATGGTTTAGAGAATAAAATCGTAAAGCAGAAGGAAAAACATGGGTATCAAAGAACGAGTAACCGCACGTGTTGTGGATCTCTTTTCACATAGCGAAAGACCTCTACAAAACACGGAAAAGTATGAAGGGGATCCGGGGCTCTTTGGTCCAGGTTCGATAAGTTGGGAAGTTCTAGGAGATGTTTCAAGTTTCGTTGGCGGAATCAGGGCTCTGCTGATTCAAGCTGCGCACCCAGAGGTTGCTGCAGGAGTTGCGGATCATTCAAGCTACAGAGAGGACCCACTGGGCCGTTTGAGCAGGACGGCTTATTATGTCACGTCAATGACCTATGGTGCGATGCCCGAAACAGAGGAAGCCATTTCTATGGTTAACTTTGCTCACCGACGAGTATCGGGAATTTCGGAGCGAGGAAGAGCGTATAGCGCTTCAAGCCCTGAATATAGCGCCTGGGTTCATAACACACTAACAAATTCATTTTTGGAAGCCTTTCAAGTTTTCAAAAGACCGGTTACCGAAATAGAAGCAGATCAGTTTGTATCAGAACAGGCACTGATAGGAGAGCGAATGGGGGCAGATCCATTACCGAAGACTGCTCAGGAGCTTAAAGAATGGGTGAATTCACATCCTGATTTGGCTGACTCAAAGGCGTTGCGTGAAGCAATAGAATTCCTCAAAAATCCTCCGCTTTCAAAAACGGAGTCAATAGGGTACCGCATACTGCAGCGTGCTGCAGCAACAACTATCGAACCAGACTTACGAATGCTACTCGGACTGAGGTCATCGAAATTGAACTTGCTAATGGGTAAAATGTTAATTCGTGGGCTGAGATGGGCTCTGAAGTATAGCCCCTCATGGAAAGCCGCTTTAATTAGAAGCAAAGCTGATTTTGACTCCAAATTATTCAGAAGTGATGTATAGCTTACTGTGATTGCAGAGTAACTAATCAGTAGACGAGGCTAAGTTTAGAAGAAGATCTATTACTAACTTCGGTTTGCTGAGAAAAGGAGAATGGCCACATTGCCATTCAATAATTCTGTCAGCTTTCTTGGCCATTACGTATTGAAGTTTAGGGGGGATAGCCTTATCTTCTTGACAAACAATGTATGTTGAATGCTTCTCGCGCCATGCTTCACCTATTCCTTGAGACCCTGACACAATAGGGAAAGGGCGCAAAAGTTCTGTTGAGGTTTTTGCTAGTTTCGGGTCGACGTCTCCGTAGAAGGCAGGAATTGCACTACTTTTCTTTACTTCAGATATAAGGTTTGCATCCACATCAATCTGAATCTTTGAACCATCAAGCTGCATTGACTCTCCTGGTTCTAGAAGAATCGCACTTAGGTAAATTAATTGATCAACGTTCTCTTTTGCTTCAGCCGCACTGGAAATCACAATGCCGCCATAACTATGTCCGAGGAGTATGACCTGATTATCAAACTCCTTTAAGGCGTTCGAAACGGATGCTATGTCATCATTAACACCTGTAAAGGGCAAATTTAAAGAACGGACATCAACTCCTTTATTCTTTAGTTCCTTCTCAACCAAATTCCAACACCAAGCCCCATGCCAAGCGCCATGAACTAGCAGAATAGACTTCATCGTTTCACATTAGTCCAGAGAAATGCGCCAGAATAATGTACTTGCCAAATTGGTTGATTAAATTAAGAACGTGGCTGAAAATCTTGTCGTAAAAGGAGCTAGGGAACATAATCTCAAAGCCGTAGATATAGAACTCCCTCGTGACAAACTCATCGTATTTACAGGAATTTCTGGTTCAGGTAAATCATCGCTTGCTTTTGATACGATTTATGCAGAGGGGCAGCGACGCTATGTGGAGTCATTGTCTGCGTATGCTCGTCAGTTTTTAGGCCAAATGGATAAGCCCGATGTGGACTTCATCGAGGGGTTGTCTCCTGCTATCTCAATAGACCAAAAGAGTGCGAGCAGGAATCCTCGCTCAACGGTGGGGACGATAACAGAGGTTTATGACTACTTAAGACTTCTTTTCGCAAGGGTAGGTGTACCTCACGACCCAGAAACAGGAGAAAAGCTCGTTCGGCAAACACCGCAACAGATCGTTGACAGGGTGATGAAAATTAAGGACGAGGAACGTTTCCAAATACTAGCGCCCGTTGTTAGAGGGCGAAAGGGCACTTACGACACGCTCGTTACGGATCTAGCGGGTCAGGGATTTACTCGAGCGATCATCGACGGTGAAATGATCAACTTAAATGACGTAGCCGGAACAAATGAAGATGGGACCCCCGTGCTTCAACTTGAACGTTATGAAATGCATGATATTTCCGTGATCGTTGATCGCCTTGTGATGCGTGATGGCATCAATAGAAGGCTGACAGACTCAATAGAAACAGCATTGAAGCTTGCGGATGGCGTCATGCAAGTCGAAATTCTTAAAGAAAAAGGGCAACCGGAACTTCTTACCTTCTCAATCCATTTCAGTCGGCCCAGCGATGGCAAATCTTTTGAAGAGCTGGAGCCTCGCAATTTCAGTTTTAACTCCCCATACGGTGCCTGTGTTTCATGTGATGGATTGGGAACGCGCTTTGAGGTGGATTCGCAATTAGTTGTCCCTAACGTTGATTTGGCATTATCAGAGGGCGCCATCGCACCCTGGTCCACTGGGAGAAGCAAATATTTTCAACTGCTCCTTACCTCAGTCGCAGAGCAAAATAAAATCCCAGTAGATACCCCTTGGAGAAAACTTCCTGCCAAATCAAAAAAGATAATCCTCCAAGGAGTCGGAAAGAAAAGAATCACCGTTACTTATACAAACCGGTTTGGGAGAACAAGAAACTTTCAAGCGACTTTTGAAGGAGTGATACCCAACCTCCGCCGCCGCCATCGAGAAGCAGACACCGATAAGCAACGAGAGCAAATTGAGGGTTACATGCGGCAAATACCATGCCCTGATTGCAATGGTGATCGACTGAAGCCATTGTCACTTGCAGTAACTATCGACAAGCTAAGCATAGCTGACCTTTGCAATATGAGCATAAAGGAAGCAGCGACCAGAATCAGCAAAATTAAGTTAAACAAACGAGACAAATTGATAGCCGAACCTATTCTGAAAGAAATAAATTCACGCATGGGTTTCCTACTTGACGTAGGGCTGGAATACCTTTCTTTGCATAGGGCTGCGAGTACTTTGTCAGGAGGAGAAGCACAACGGATACGTTTAGCATCACAAATAGGTTCAGGCCTCGTAGGAGTACTTTATGTCTTGGATGAACCATCAATTGGATTACACCAGCGAGACAATAAAAGATTGATTGAAACTCTTGAAAGGCTTAGAGATATTGGCAATAGCGTCTTAGTTGTTGAGCACGATGAAGAAACAATCTGTGTCGCTGACCACATTGTCGATATAGGGCCCGGCGCAGGCGAACATGGGGGAGTGATTGTCCACTCCGGCTCAGTTTCGCAATTGAGAAAAAATAAAGAATCCATTACCGGCCAATACATCTCCGGAAAGCGATTAATCTCTACTCCGCAGGAACGAAGAGCTCCCAGCGGAGATTGGGTCACCATCAAGGGAGCAAGAGAACATAATTTGAAAAATATCGATGTTGAAATTCCGCTAGGCTGCTTTGTCTCTGTCACAGGAGTATCCGGCTCTGGTAAATCCACGTTAGTGAATGACATTCTCTACAAGGCACTCATGCAACAGATATATAAATCGAAGGTAGCACCAGGGCTACACACTGGTATTGAGGGATTAGAGTCACTTGACAAAGTAATAAATATTGACCAGCAACCCATAGGAAGAACACCTAGGTCAAACCCTGCAACCTACACCGGCGTATTCGATAACGTCCGAAAGCTCTTTGCCCAAACCACAGAATCAAAAGTAAGGGGTTATTTGCCAGGGAGATTCTCATTTAACGTGAAGGGAGGAAGGTGCGAAGCATGTTCCGGAGATGGCACAATTAAAATTGAGATGCATTTCCTGCCAGATGTCTATGTTCCTTGTGAAGTTTGCAATGGGGCGAGATACAACAGAGACACCCTGGATGTCCACTTTAAAGGTAAGAGCATCGCCGATATCTTGAACATGCCCTGTGAGGAAGCCTTAGGTTTCTTTGAGAACCAACCAGCCATCGTTCGCCATATGCAAACCTTAGTTGACGTCGGCTTGGGGTATGTCCGCTTAGGGCAACCTGCCCCTACTCTTTCAGGTGGTGAAGCTCAACGCGTGAAACTCGCAAGCGAGCTCGCTAAACGATCAACCGGGCATACAATGTACATTCTTGATGAACCAACAACTGGTTTGCATTTTGAAGATGTAAATAAGTTATTGACTGTCCTCAGTCGGCTCGTCGACCAAGGGAACACAATTGTGGTTATCGAACATAATCTTGACGTCATCAAATCCTCTGACTGGGTAATCGACCTAGGGCCTAACGGAGGAGATGGGGGAGGAACAGTTATCGCTGAGGGAACTCCAGAAAAGGTAGCAAAAACACAAGCAAGCTTCACAGGAGAATTCCTAAGACCTATTCTTAATAAAGCAGGAACTCTCTAATCAGTTGAAAAACAGCAAAGATCACCTAGGAAAAGGATGATAACCAAACCAGATTCGCAGCTAATTCCAAATACTCCAGGTTCTTATCAGTTCAAAGATGCATTCGGCAGAGTGATTTATGTAGGAAAAGCTAAAGTATTGAGATCCAGAATAAATTCATACTTTCAACCAATCGATAAACTCCACACGAGAACGCAACAAATGATTCAAGAGGCAGAAAGCGTTGAATGGATCCAAGTCCAAAATGAAGTTGAAGCGTTAATCCTTGAACACAGTTTGATACAAGAGCACCAGCCCCGGTTTAACGTTCGACTCCGCGACGATAAAAGCTACCCATTCCTAGCAGTCACCACTGCTGACGAATGGCCACGGGCAATGCTAACACGAGGAAAACTAAAAAAAGGTAACAGATATTTCGGCCCCTATGTAGAAGTCAAGGCAATTAGGGACACCCTCGATCTTCTGCAGAGAACTTTCCCCTTACGAACATGCACGGAGAACAAATACCGTCGGCACGAAAAATTACAGAAACCATGCCTTGAGTTCCACATAAAAAAATGTTGTGGTCCATGCGTTGATAAAGTCACTCCAGAGGAATACCAGCAATTAGTGAGGGACTTATTGCGTTTCCTTGAAGGGCATACGGATGATGTAGTCGAAGATTTACTTTCGCACATGAAGATTGCCTCCAAAGAACAGGATTATGAAAGAGCAGCACGCTATAGGGACAGACTGTTTAATGTCCAAAAGGCTGCAGAAAAGCAAGTAATGGTAGGAACAAGATCAGAAGATTTTGATGTTGTCACCTACGTTGACGACGAATTTGAAGCTGCTGCACACGCCTTTTTTGTGCGTAACGGACGTGTGCTGGGTCAACGGTCATTTATTTTGGATAAAGCTGAAAACTTACCTACCGGAGTTCTCCAATCGCGAATATTGGAGAAACTTTACATAGAAGCAAATCCGTTGGGTAACCCTAAGGCAATATTTGTCGAAACTGAACCTCACAATAAAGAGTTCTATGAAGCATGGCTTAGTGGGGAGCGTGGTTCAAAAGTTCAAATTCGTATTCCACAAAAGGGAACCAAAAAGACCTTAATGGAAACCGTGCGCCTAAATGCCGAAGACGCGTTTAAACGTCACCGATTAAAACGATTAGGTGATCACAACAGCAGATCAAAGGCGCTAAATGACTTACAGAAGTTCCTCAATCTGCCAAACTCTCCTCTGCGGATTGAATGCTACGACATGAGCCACCTGCAGGGCAGTAATTACGTAGGCTCAATGGTCGTTATGGAAGATGCAATTTTAAAAAAGAAAGACTACAGGAAATTCAAGATTAAAAGCATTGATGGAAATGATGACTATGCTGCGATGGCTGAAGTAGTTCGAAGAAGGTTAATGAATCTACTCAAAGAAGAAAGTGATCAAAGCAACGATGCATCAAGTTTCTCTTACCCTCCTCAACTTCTTCTCGTTGATGGAGGTAAAGGGCAGCTTTCAGCCACTGTTGCAGTACTAAAGGAGCTTAATCTCTTTGGACGGATACCAGTAGCCTCACTTGCAAAACGAAACGAAGAAATATTTCTTCCAGGTAAATCAGAACCTGTAATCCTTCCACGTAATTCAGAATCTTTATACTTGTTACAAAGAATTCGTGATGAAAGCCATAGGTTCGCAATTACTTACCATCGTCAGCTTAGAAAAAAAGACATGAAAAATTCGGTCCTTGACGGAGTTTCCGGCCTCGGTCCCTCCAGAAGAGCACGATTAATAAAGGAATTCGGAAGCATCAACAAAATTCGGCAAGCGACGCTTGAAGATCTACTGAAATTGACGTGGCTTCCAGAGGAAGTCGCTAAATCTGTTTATCAAAAATGTTCAAACCCCAATAGAGCCACGTGAATAATTCTCAGCAGAATGCCAAAAGCATTTGGGATAAGCTCAGCGAATGGTGGATTAGGGGCATCGAGGATGACGAATCATCAGAATATGTCGAAATTATTGTTCCACTCCTAGAGGGAATTCTTACCCAGAAAAAAACTATCCTTGACGTCGGTACCGGGACCGGTCGAATGGCTCAAGAGGCTGGAAGAGTCACGGAGCATGCAACAATAGTCGGAGGCGATATTTCCATAAGGCAATTACGCCATGCCAAAGAAGTAACAAGCGGTATCCAATTTGTGCAGCACAGCATTGAACAAATGCCCTTTAAGAATGAACAATTTGATGCAGTAATATGCTCAATGGTTCTTGAGCACCTAGAAAGTCTTCTGGAAGCAGTATCTGAAATTGCAAGAATTTTGGAAAGGAACGGAACGCTTCTAATAATTATGAATCATCCGGTATTTCAATCTCCTAATAGCGGAGCTGCCATCTCACACAGTCACGACAGTGAACCCATTTGGGGGATAGGTAATTACCTTACTGAAACAAGCGAAATAGAAAAGATATCCTCTGAAATAGAGGTACTATATGCGCACCGGACCCTCAGCACTTACTTCAATGCGCTTTCCGAAGAAAATTTCATGATTGAGAATGTTATAGAGAAGTCCCTTTCCTCAGGGCTTTCAGGAATTCCTGAACTCCTAATGATCTTATGCAGAAAAGTACAGTAAATGTAAGAAAACTGCATTGTGGATAGAGCTAGAATTAAATATGGCAGAATTTCTTATCATCGGAGGCTATTCAGGGGCCGGTCGATCTGAAGCTGCTAAATGCCTTGAAGATTTAGGGTGGTTCGTCATTGATAATCTACCAACCGAATTAGTTTCCAAGGTTGCTGAACTAGCTTTAGTAAAAGGTTCCGCCACCAGCAATATCGCATTGGTCGTGGGTGCAGAGTCACCCGAAGAGACGATAAAGGAAATTAGCCATCTAGGAGACAGCGAAACGCTTAACGTGAGAACCCTTTTCTTGACTGCGAGTATTGAAACGTTAATTAAGCGATACGAAGAGACTCGGCGTAGGCACCCCTTCAAGGAAGGAGACGGACTGGCCGAAAAAATAAAGTCCGAAATTGATGAGTTAAAAGAACTTCGAGGTTTCGCTGATATTGAGTTAGACACTACCGACCTGAATGTGCATGACCTTTCATCACGCCTCGCTGAACTGTTCACTATCGAATCAACAGCCTCAACACTGCAGACAAGAATTGTTTCCTTCGGCTTTAAACACGGAGTTCCCAAAGACGTTGATTTATTGCTAGATTGCCGGTTCTTGCCCAATCCACATTGGGAAGAAAACCTTCGAGAGATGACCGGAGAGGATGGTCAGGTAAGAGAATTCTTATTACAAAGAGAAATTTCCACCCAGTTCCTGGCTCATTTGGAATCAATGCTACGACTCATAATGCCTGCATATCAAGATGAAGGGAAAAGCTACCTCAGTCTCGCAATAGGCTGTACAGGCGGCAAACACAGGTCAGTTGTAATCGCCAATGAACTTAAAGGGGTTCTCAATTCTTTTGGCTTTGGAGCATCAGTTAGTCATCGGGACATAGAAAAATAAAAAGCCACACCGGTCACTGTCTTTCTGCTTAAGAATCGCTAGCATCACGCTTAGACGATATAGCCCCAATAGGAGGGAAACATGGCCATTCGAGTAGGTATTAATGGGTTCGGAAGGATAGGGCGAAACTTCTTTCGAGCAGCCAAGCTCTCAGGTGCAAAAATAGAATTCGTAGCCGTGAACGACCTCGGCTCTTTAGAAACGCTTGCGCATCTACTAAAAAATGATTCTGTCCACGGTAAGTTCGGAGGATCAGTCAAAGCAGTACGGGGGGGAATCAGCGTTGACGGTCAGAAACTTGCTGTCCTCTCTGAACGCAACCCCGGTGATCTTCCATGGGGAGACCTTGGGGTTGATGTAGTAATAGAGTCAACAGGAATCTTTGCCGACAAAGAAAAAGCCCAACCGCATATAGAAGCCGGAGCAAAAAAAGTCATCATTTCGGCACCTGCATCATGTGACGCGACATTTGTTGTCGGAGTAAATGATGATGATTACGACCCCAAGAAGCATCATATAATTTCAAATGCATCATGCACCACTAACTGCTTCGTCCCTATGATCAAAGTACTTGATGACGCATTTGGCGTCCAAGAGGGTCTAATGACGACAACACATGCGTACACCGGCGATCAGGCAATAGTAGATGGGCCCCATAGCGACTTGAGGAGAGCTCGCGCAGCTGCGGTAAATATTATCCCCACGAGCACTGGCGCAGCTAGGGCAACAGGATTAGTACTTAAAAAAATGCAAGGAAAATTAGACGGAATAGCTATGCGAGTGCCCATACCAGATGGATCAGTTACAGACTTCACAGGAATAATGAAAAAGACACCATCTGTAGAAGCAGTAAATGCGGCGTTCAAAGAGGCTGCGCGACGGGGCCCTCTTAAAAATGTTTTGGAGTACAGCGAAGAGCCTTTAGTAAGCGCAGACATTGTTGGATCTCCTGCCAGTTGTACATTTGATGCCGGGCTAACAATGACTCAAGGAAAACTTGTAAAAATCTGTGGATGGTATGACAACGAATGGGGATACTCGAATCGTTTGATAGACCTAACCCAAATTGTTGGCACGAGAAAAACAAAGAAAGCCCGCCGCTAGACAATCGTGAGTGAGTTACCAAAACTAGAGGACTTGGGAGATATCTCAGGGAAACGAGTTCTAGTTCGAACCGATTTCAATGTGCCACTTGATAATGGGATCATCAGAGATGATCTCAGGATACGAGAAGCCATTCCAACTCTAAAATATCTTGTCGACAACGGCGCCGAAGTGACTGCATGCACACACCTTGGACGACCAAAAGGAAAATTTGAGGAAAAGTACTCCCTTGAACCCATCAGGGTAAGGCTAAATGAAATTTTACCCGGAATTAAATTGCTCGATAACTTGCGATTTAATTCAGGCGAAGAAGCAAATGATCCTCAATTCATAGAACAACTAGTTGCTGGGCAAGATATCTATGTCAACGATGCATTCGGTGCGTCACATCGAAGTCATGCATCAATTACAGGACCACCTCAACTGCTCCCCAGTGCCGCTGGCCGGCTACTTCAAAATGAAGTGGAAATTTTGCTTAGAGTCCGAAATAAACCAAAGAGACCATTTGTTGCCATACTCGGAGGATCGAAAGTCAGTGACAAGCTCGGCGTTATCGACGCGCTAGTACAGGTTGTAGACAAACTATTAATTGGAGGAGGAATGTGTTTTACGTTCCTAAAAGCGCAAGGCCAACAGGTCGGCTCCTCCTTACTTGAAGAAGGGCAAATAGATTACTGTAAAGAACTCTTGGCATCTGGGGCTCCCATCATATTGCCACACGATTTCACTGCTATGGACAGTGATGGAAAAATTGGCGATCCAGCAGTTGGGGGTACTGTTCGGCAGATGGGAAATAATATCCCGGACGGATGGAGCGGATTGGATATCGGCCCTGGATCAGCAGCTCTATTCGGAGACATAATTCAAGAGTCCAAAACTGTTCTTTGGAATGGGCCTATGGGAGTATTTGAAGACACTAGGTTTAGCGCTGGCACAAAACATGTGGCTCAATCTATGGCAGAAAACAAAGCTAGCTTTACTGTCATAGGTGGCGGCGATAGTGCTGCAGCAGCGAAAGAATTTAAATTCGATACTGAAATTGACCATGTTTCAACAGGAGGGGGTGCCAGTCTAGAACTGATAGAGAAAGGTACTCTTCCTGGCATAGACGCCCTACTGATGAATCATTAACTGTAAAGGAAAGATATGGCAGATAGAAAACCTTTGATAAGTGGAAATTGGAAAATGCATCATAACCATTTTGAGGCCATACAGATGGTCCAAAGTCTTTCATACCAATTGAACGCTGACGACTATTCTCATTGTGACATATCCGTGCATCCGCCATTCACTGATCTACGCTCAATACAGACCGTCCTAGAATCCGACAACATACCGATCCTATTAGGCGCTCAGCATTGCCACGAACAAGAAAAGGGTGCTTATACAGGTGAGGTCTCAACTGGAATGCTAGAGAAGCTTAATGTCAAACTAGTAATTGTTGGGCACTCAGAACGACGCGAAATTTTCAACGAAACAAACTCACAGATCAATGCAAAAGCGAAAGCAATCTTTAAGCACCATATGACACCAATTCTGTGTGTCGGCGAAACTTTGGATGAGAGAGATGCCGGGATTGCCAAAGATAAGGTGAAAATTCAGTTAGATGAAGGACTCCAAGGTATCGGAAAAGACCGTGTAGGAAGCATGGTAATTGCTTATGAACCGATATGGGCTATTGGTACAGGAGCAACCGCCACGCCCGAGGACGCACAAGAGATGTGCGCTCACGTTCGAGACTGCATTCGTCAAATTAGCGGGAAAGCAACAGCAGAAATGGTGCGGGTCCAGTACGGGGGCTCAGTCAAACCGGTTAATATCGCAGAGTTAATGTCGCAGGACGATATTGATGGGGCTCTGGTCGGGGGAGCAGCGCTAGAAGCTGAAAGTTTTGCTCGAATTGCGCAATACAGACTCCAATAAGGTCCGGTATTTATATTCTTTGTATCTTAGAAAACACTATTCGTAGACTCATCTTGATAACATCACGATATGACCGCTTTACTAGTAGTAATTGATGTTCTCGTTGCCCTCGCTCTGATTGGGTTGGTTCTGCTTCATAGCGGTCGCGGGGGAGGGCTATCGGACATGTTCGGTGGTGGGTTAGGTTCCCAAGCAGCGGGGTCAACTGTGATCGAAAGAAACCTTGACCGGATTACAATTATTCTCGCTTTAGTGTTTACTTTCGTTACCTTGGCGCTTGCGCTAATGATGGACGAGTAGGGACTACCAAAAACTATTCACAAGTCTAGATTTGGTTCGTGCACGGTACACTAATTGTTCAACCATGTCGGAGTGGCGGAATCGGCAGACGCGCTAGCTTGAGGGGCTAGTGCCCGTTACGGGCGTGGGGGTTCAAGTCCCCCCTCCGACACGAAGGTTTCAGGAATATTAAATAAAACGTCTGGTTTGTCTCTGTTGCGAAACCCGTCTAGTTTCTCGTTCAAGAAAGTGAAGTTTCGGATTCTGGAGGAATTTATGCAAAGTAAAATTAGAACACACGATGGAATTGTGGGAGCCACATATATGTTGAGTGTGATTCTCGCCGCAGCAACGTCAATTCAGTGGTTGTGGGTTGCCGGAGTTGTAGCAGGGCTTCAGATAATTAGCCCGGTAACGAAATTTTGTCCAGTTTATTTTGTGCTGAACAAGATGATGCCAGACACAGAGCCAATTCAAAACGGTCAACGTAATTAATTGAAATAGAAAGGAATTATTTATGTCATATATGGCGGGATTAGTAGTAAGAGCTTCAAATGTTGAAAAACTTTTAGAGGATATGGAATCATTTGGTCGTCAAGCATTTATGGATGCGGGGGCTACTGATATGTGGATAACGCAATCAGTGATGGCCGGCGATGGCTACGGTGAAATATTTATCTCATCAGATTGGGATTCCATTGATGCAGCTGTTTCTGCTCCAGATGAACTTCGTGCACGGCCTGAATTTATTGATGCCATGCAAAATGCTGGGATTCAGACTTTGCGTAGAAGTCTGATGCAAATCCATACACAGCGAGGTGAACTGACCGGGAAGTATGGATCGCTGATCATTAGCGCAGGTGCCCAGCAGGATCAGGCCACTATTGAATCAAATGCTGACGCAATTTGGGGTCACATGGGTAAGAATGCCAATGGTATTCGATGGACGCAAGGTCTCGCTGCTGGTCCGCTTACGGGTATGTATGCAACAGTGACTACAGCTGATTCTTTGGACCAACTTATGGAATCAAGTAATGAGATGTTTACAGACCCTGACATCATGGGGCGAATGGCTGAAATGGGATTTCAGTTAATCCAAAGACAACTTTTCCGTAATTTAGCTGATTAATCAATCAACTTAGGAAAATGTATTTTGATATGACTAGTTGCTTTGGTCGCGCAGTAGTTGCATCCGCCTAAGCTGATCAGGCTAAAGTAGGA
>WTHU01000074.1:0-2098 GCA_011523005.1 Acidimicrobiales bacterium | reverse complement strand
TTGCTTTGGTCGCGCAGTAGTTGCATCCGCCTAAGCTGATCAGGCTAAAGTAGGAAAATGGTTGGATACAGGTTAGAAAAAGACACCTTAGGCGAAATAGAAGTACCTAAAGACAAGTATTGGGGTGCTCAAACACAACGCAGCATTCAGAATTTTGATATCGGGGGCCAGACAATGCCTGTGGCAATCATTGCGGCTTTTGCATATCTAAAAAAAGCCTCCGCAATAGTCAATGCAGAACTGACTGATTTCTCCGAAGAGAAAGCGAACGCAATAAGTCAAGCTTGCGATGAAATCATAGCCGGAGACCTGAAAGATGAATTCCCGCTTGTGGTTTGGCAGACGGGTTCAGGTACACAGAGCAACATGAACTTGAACGAAGTTATAGCCAATCGCGCTACTGAAATACTTGGGGGAGACTTCAGGGAAGAGAAGCTTGTAAGTGCTAATGATGATGTAAATAAAAGTCAAAGCTCCAATGACACCTTCCCGACCGCCATGCACATGGCAACTTACGAGACAATCATTGAGAAAACACTGCCAAACATTAAGCAATTGCACGAGACCCTCACGCAAAAGTCATCTGAGTTCATGTCTGTTACAAAAACTGGCAGAACACATCTAATGGATGCTACTCCGTTAACGCTGGGTCAGGAGTTCAGTGGCTATGCAATGCAACTGCAGAGAGGAATGGAAGCAGTCTCAGATAGTTTGCATCGAATCAGAGAATTAGCTCTTGGGGGAACTGCTGTCGGTACGGGATTAAATACCCCCAAAGGCTACGATGTCGCTGTCGCTGAGAAGATATCAGAACTCACAGGGCATCCATTTATAAGTGCTGAAAATAAATTTGAAGCCCTAAGCGCACATGATGCTATGGTCGAAATAAGTGGAAGCCTCAAACGTTTAGCGGTAAGCCTCATGCATATCGCAAACAATATACGGCTACTTGCAAGTGGTCCACGTTGCGGGATTGGTGAAATTACTCTACCCGCAAACGAGCCAGGTAGTTCAATTATGCCTGGTAAGGTCAATCCAACTCAATGCGAGGCGTTAACAATGGTTTGTGCTCAGGTAATCGGGAACGATGCCGCCGTCACGGTTTCGGGAACGCACGGACAATTCCAATTAAATGTCTTTAAACCAGTGATGGCATACAACGTGCTAACCAGTGCTGACCTTCTCGCTGACGCCGCAAAGAGTTTCAACGACAATTGTGCTGTAGGCATAGAGCCAAATTTTGAGAGAATAAATGGTCTCCTTTCTCAAAGCCTCATGCTCGTGACAGCACTCAATACACATATCGGGTATTACAAAGCAGCTGAAATAGCCCAAGAAGCACATAAAAATGGGACAACTCTACGCGAAGAAACACTTAGATTAAAGTACCTAACAGAGGAAGAATTCGATGAGATTGTTCGGCCAGAAAAAATGGTCGGAGAAATAGAGGCATAATGAGCAAAAAATCAATAACAGTTGGAATCCTTCTATCCGTTTTGGGGGTGGTGGTAACCATCGTCTCAGATTCCAATAGCGCTACCTCACTAATACCTGCCTTTATCGGCGTCATATTTATGGGGTTAGGTGTTGGAGGAAACATAAAGCCAGACCTTAACCATCATTTCATGCATGGGGCAGCAGCCCTGTCCTTAATTGCAATCTTAGGAAGTCTAGGTTCCTTAATTGGAAGAGGAAGCACTGGGTGGGCTTTATTCTCCCAACTCATGACAATAATAATCTGTCTCCTATTTATGGTTACAGCAATACAATCTTTTAAAGCTGCCAGGATTGCAAGAGAAGAAAATCAATAAGAAGCCGGAAATATGGGTGAAGAAATTCTCTGGCCTCCTAAAGAGGAATCCGACGATCCTGAAATTGAGACTAGTACTTTAGCAAAGCAGAAACAGCCTCAACTTGATCAATCAGTGCCAATGGTGAGTCTTGCAGAAGCCGTCAACGAATCAAGTAAATCACGAGGAACTATCCGTAGATGGATAACTGAAGGAAAAATAGAAGGCGCAATCAAAACAGATACGGGATGGAGAATCCCGATAGCCTCTCTTGTGACCTCTGGTGCATGGGATGGACAAACCAAACC
>WTHU01000162.1 GCA_011523005.1 Acidimicrobiales bacterium | reverse complement strand
TTACGAAGAATGGTCCTGCTCCGGTGACTCTGTTCCATTTTTTGCACGCTTCTTCAATGTCGTTGACAAACCATGCATGCTGCACGATCGGGTATCTGATTAGTGGTTCCATGCTTCCTCCTGTGTGTATGTTGGCATCAGCTTGGATGATCTTCCAAAAGAGATATGAAGTTTCTTTGCGTATGCGCCTATTGTGGAGGTATGGCACGTTCAACGTCACAATTCTTTGATGAGGTTTTAGGTGAGCGCGCTGCTGTGAAAAAAGAGTTAGCGAATATTCATGACCTTGCATGGGATGTAGTTGATAAAGAGTTGTTGAGTCTTTGCAAGTTACGTGTTGCGATGATTTTAGGTTGTGATGAGGAAGCATCGTCTGCGAAACAATACCTTGACCCCAGCAAAGTTGACGCGATTACGCAGTGGTCTTCATCAAATATCTTTTCAGATAGGGAAAAGTCTTGTTTGCGTTTTTCTGAGGAGTTCATTATTGATGTTTCTTCCATTCCGGATACTTCTGCTAGTGCTGTCCGTGAGCATCTTGGTGAGGAGGGGTTTGTAACGTTTGTGAATGCGTTGTTGGTTGTGGAGCAACGGATCCGGTTATTGCTTGTGTGGAGCAAACTCGTTGGAAGCACTGGAACATGATGCGAACACAACGAGTAGAATCTTCATCTTTTAATGCGTTGTTTCGTGAGGCGCTGTCTAGATGGCAGGAGGAAGTAGTCCAGTTGGATTTGGTTGATCCGGTTACGACTGAAATGGTTCGTTTGCGTTGCGCTGAACATCATGATTGCCATACCTGACGTTCTCTGCGTCTAGCAGTTGCTAGAGAACATGGTTTAGATGAGGACACTGCCCAAAAAGCGTTACATAACGAAGAAGGCATGGACCCCCACCATAAGGCAGCTGTGGCATTCGCTACGCAATTAATGACACAACCAAACGCAATCGCCGAAGAATTACTAGTGGAACTCAGGTCGTTCTTTAGTGATGATCAGTTAATTGAGTTGACGTTGGATGTGATGAAGTGGAATTATCAGAAAGTTTCCGTTGCGTTGGGAACGGATCGCGAAATACGTGAAGGCGAATTAAGCGAACTCCATTTTGATGAAAATGGAAAATGGTCGTTTAGCTAAAACACTCTCCACTCTTCAGGTTTACGCCCAAGTTGGATAAGACGTTCGGTGACTTGCAATGGGGGTTCGGGCGGTTTGCCTTCACGAACATCGCGCAAATGTTCCCCGTCTTCAGCCCATACATGACATGTGTTGATATTTCCAGCGAGCATTTTTTCACGATTTTTGTCTACTGCTCCGGGTGCGACACCGTCATCTCGTCTTTTTCGTACAGCCATGGACCATGTTGCCTGCACCACTGCGGGAGCCATTGCTTGTAGTAATGCTGTGATGTGTGTGCAGCCTCTGGGTCCACCGAAAAGTTCACGAACTTTGTGGGTGAAACCTCTCGCAATACTTAACCCAACTAAATTGCTGTAATGGTCCAATATTCGG
This sequence comes from Acidimicrobiales bacterium, assembly GCA_011523005.1. Lineage (GTDB taxonomy): Bacteria > Actinomycetota > Acidimicrobiia > Acidimicrobiales > UBA8592 > UBA8592. The sequence continues at coordinate 4,708 of WTHU01000162.1, read as the reverse complement.
GGACATGACGTATGTGGATGTGTTTCAAAACCAGCCTGTACAGACGTGATTTCAAGTTCGGGTAGCTTTACTTTCATTTCGATCTGCATTTGGTGTATTTCAAGTTCCTCTGGGTCATCGAGGACATAGAGTCCTGGCGGTTTGGTATCCGATATCGCTCCTCGCACCAGCATTTCTGATTCATTCAATCTGTAGACACGGGTTTCGTATCTGCGGGTATGAATGATGTCCAAGTCGTCGTCTGGTGGGAGTAATGAGGGGGCTGTGCTGTCATTTGTCATGGTTTTAGTATGTCTGGCATTGCTGTGTTCGCAACGCATTTCGTGAATTGATGTGCAACTCGCTGTTTTCTGAGACAACATAAAGTCATGGTTACTGATTTATTTCACCTACAAGACCATGTTGCTGTGGTGACTGGAGCGAGTAGAGGCATTGGTAAAGGTATCGCTATTGGTTTCGCGCAAGCGGGTGCGAAAGTGGTGATTGGGTCACGCAGTGAAGAAGACCTTGCAATGGTTGTTGATGAAATTGAGGCTTTTGGTGGCGAGGCGGTGTATGTGGCGGGAAGCCTTTCAGAGCGGACAGGTATGCAACAGTTGGTTGATACTGCTGTGAGCGAATTCGGTGGGGTATCAACGGTTGTGAATAATGTTGGCGGGTCAATGCCTTCAGCTTTTATGGATACAACTGAGCGTGCGTTTAGTGATGCGTTGGAGTGGAATGTGAAAACAGCGTTTGATCTGATTCAGATCAGCGCTCCCCTGTTAGCTGAATCGGGCAACGGTAGTGTCATCAATATTGCGTCAGCTGCAGGCCGGTTTCCTAGCAGGGGCTTTGTTGCGTATGGAACTGCGAAAGCTGCGATGATTCAACTCACAATTCATGCGTCTCTTGATCTGGCTCCTCGCGTTCGTGTCAATGCGATAGCGCCTGGTGCGATTAAGACGTCGGCGCTTGACATTGTGCTTACGAATGAGGAAATTCATGATGCAATGGTTTCGGGTACACCGATGAGGCGGTTAGGAGAAGTCGCTGACATTACCGCGGCGGCACTATATTTGGCTTCTCCCGCAGCATCTTATGTGACCGGTCAGGTCCTTGGCGTTGATGGAGGAATACGATCATCAAACTTTGACATGGGAATCCCCGACCTTTAAGAACTGATCATTACAGAGCGCCCTAACGTAACCGCTCTAGCAGGGTCAATTACTTGAGGTCCATCTCGACGAACAGACAGATGCACTGTTTGATCTTTTTGAACACGTAATTTACGTTCACCATCAAAGGCCAGCAAAACTTCTCCGTGGACTGCTACTGTTTCGCCAAAAGGAAGCGTTGAGACTTCATGTATGCCGATATTGTCGTAATGGCCGGGCGCTGTTGGTGCCTTGATAACCATTTCATCTCTTCCGCTGCCGATGGGAGCGAACCGTACAAGCAAAGCATGATCATCTTCACCTGACACCGGATGTAAAAGCCCTCCGACTGATGAAAATCCTATGGCGATAGGGTCAGCTTGTGTGAGTATTGCAATAACCATTGTTTGGGGATCAAAAAGCTCTAATGATCCAACATAAGGGTCATCGACGGCGACAGCGTCAATGAGTGCAAGGTCAATGTCTCCTTCATGATCTGCTACGTGAATCAACTTTGACTGATTTGATACGTCTTCAAGATCTACAGCTCCTGTAGAAACAAGACCTAGTGCGGTCCCAGCAACGGTTGGTTCGATAAACACGGGAAATGCGTTATTTGTTCCAGTTGAAATGGGAATAACAGGTATGTTCATCCACCCTTTCGTGACGGCTCTGTTGGTTCCATCGCCGCCTAATACGGCTACGCATGGAACTTCTTTCTCTTTCATCAGTCGTGCCGCTATTGTTGAGTCTTCTTCTGTAAAGCTCATTGAGTCGTTGACATATACAACATTGATATCTCGTATCGTTTCGGTTGCTCTGCGAACAATTTGCATGGGTTCATAGTTTGCGTGGAATGTTGTCACTCCCGCAGCCATAGCACCCAGAACAATTCTTCGAACAATACTTACCTTGTCTTCTAATGTTGACCGCGCGGCGGCAGCGACGGCTCGTCTTACATCCCCACCAGATCTGGGGTTAACGATGAGGCCTATTGCGTTATCCATTCTGTTGAATCTAGAACATATCATTGACTGAGGAAATTACTGTTGTGCCATTTTCCACTACCAGATAATGCATTCATGGGTTAAAATAGAAACATGCCTTATCAAACCAACGATTATCATCCGGCATTTGAAGAGTATTGCGAAACGATCTTTGAACTTAAAGAAGATGGTGTGAAGGTAATACAAGCCAGAATTGTTGAGAGATTACAGGTGTCTCGGCCAGCGGTTTCTGAGATGATCAAAAAAATGAAAGATGCTGGCCTCGTTTTGATTGATGGAACGGAAATTTCTCTAAGCGAAAAGGGGTCTCGTCTCGCTAATCAGGTTGTGAGGAGGCATAGACTTGCTGAACGGTTCCTCACAGATATTCTTGGGCTCAGTTGGGCTGAAGCTCATCACGAAGCTGGAAAATGGGAACATGTGGTCTCTCCTAGGGTTGAAGCCGCGTTCTTGAAGCTTCTTGAGGATCCAACAACATGCCCTCATGGAAATCCCATCCCTGGCTCTGATTACCAAACGCCTGAAGGAACTTCTGCTCTTGCTGAAATTAGTATCGGGAACGGATTCGTTATTGAACGTATACCTGAGGAATTGGAGTTCCAAGCGGGACTACTTGAATTTCTAGAGGAATCAAATCTCATTCCTGGTGAAAACGGTACTGTTACTGCTGTTTCGCCAGATGGGACAACTACGGTTGACGTAAAAGGTAGACAGATCGGTATAGGAGCGTTCGCTTCCCAGCGTATTCTTGTCACTGTTGGGTGACCTTACAGATGATCCGACTTTCGGATAACTAACGTCCACGTCAACAATGAGGACAAACCAACGAGAATCACTGCAAGGATTCCGGCTTCAGCAATAAAAGCTTCTTCAAATGAGGAGAACATACGAGTCGCTAATGTTGAGAATCCTAAAGGGGAGATCAGTAGCGTTATGGGTAATTCTTTCATTGTTGACAAAATAACCAACCCAGCGGCAGCCCCTAAACCAGGGGCCATAAGTGGGAGATTTATTCGAACAAAACGTGAGAAGCGAGTTACACCAAGTGTCTGTCCGGCATCTTCAAGGTTTCGTGGAATAGCTGCTACTGATAATAAAACAACACCCATCGCCAAAGACCCAAAACGAACAACATAGGAAAATACCAACAACGCCTTTGTGTTATTAAACAGGTTGTATGCCCAATCTGTTTGCAGAGACCAAAAGCGCATTGACAATGCAATAAGAATGCCCGGTACGGCAAACGTGGCAATCACAAGGAAGTGAGCGAGTGTTCCGACTTTGCTTCTAAATCGTGAGATAAGAATGGCGATAGGCAGAACTGCAATGATTGCCGCTAGCCCCGCTATCACACTTATGGAAAGGGTATTCCACGTCGATTCCCAAATCTGTCCTCCGTCTAACGTCAAAGGCTGACTATTCCCTGACCCTCTTCGTATCCCATCAAATGCCCATTTACCCAGGGTAAAGAGCGGAGCGCCCAATGATAGAAGCGTGATAAAGCTCACTAGGGCTACAGCAGGAATCCGCCATCCGCCGAGAGAATATTCTAATGGCGGGCCGATTTCACTTTGCCCTGCTGAGATGGTTTTTCTTGAAACCATTCGTTCGGCAAAGACGACAACCCCTGCTATGACCAGTAAAAAGAGTCCTAATGCTAACGCAAGGGATTTATTTGCGAGTTGCGCCGTTGCGATGCTCCGTGTGAGTGTGTCGTAGCGGAGAAGTTGAACAGCCCCAAAGTCACTGATGGTATAGAGGAAAACCAGAAGTGTTCCTGCATACAGAACGGAAGATATTTGTGGATAGACAACATGCTGGAATGTTTTCAAAGGTGATCGACCCAACACTCTTGATGTCTCTTCTAACGAAGACGGTAAATGCCGGAGTTTTGCGGCAACGGGAAGATATACATACGGGTAACAAAAAAGTGTTAACACGAACCAGGCACCAAAAAAACCGCGAATTTCAACAACATTATTAATTCCTATGCCCTGTAAAAGATCATTTAGAAAACCACCTGGATTCATGGTTCGGATAAAGGCCGCCGCACCAATAAAACTAGGGAAGACGAGTGGGATCGGAAGAACAACTTTCCAAAATCGCCTACCAGGAAGATCACATCGTGACGTTAACCAAGCAAATAGCATTCCCAAAACTGCTGTTGTTAATGACACCGAAACTGCTAGAACCAGGGAACGCTGAAGCGGAGATAAAACTTGGCTTTCATTCAATAACGTAAGAGATGATCTGTCCCCAGTGAAGTTACGCCAGATCAGGTAACCAGCGGGAAAACTGAACAAGAAACCAATCCCCAGCACCCCTGCCTTAAGGAGTGCCGGAGATTTAATATGTCCGTAACCCTGATCCATTTCTCAGCACTACTGATTCAGAATCCCACCTGATTCAACCAACCTATTTGCATTTTCAAATCCATCGCCGAGTGAATCGAAATCAATTGAACCGATTTCAAATGCTTGCAGTTCGGAAAGGGCCGAATTCGGTTGAATTCCAGCTGCTATGGGATATTCGTATGTCGTTTCGGTGAAGTACGATTGTACTTGT
>WTHU01000017.1 GCA_011523005.1 Acidimicrobiales bacterium | reverse complement strand
ACTTACAGGATACGGAGCTGCGAAAGCAGGTCTCGAAGCTATGTCTCGAACCATGGCAGCCGAATGGGGGCAATATAAAATTCGAGTGAACGCTGTTGCACCCGGAACAGTGAAAACACCACGTGCCGGTCAGGACGACTTAAATGATGCAGCATCGAAGATCCCTCTACAGCGTAGAGCAGAACCTGAAGACATCGCTGATGCAACTCTTTTCCTATTGTCTGATAAGGCCAGTTACATTACAGGGCAAACTTTAACAGTTGATGGCGGCGCAACTTTGGGTTCTGCCGGAGATAACCTTCCAGAATTCGTGACTAACCCGAAAATACGCGAGCAGTTCAACTAGCTTCTAGAACTTCAACGGCATCACCGGTTCGGATTACCCCAGGTTGCGTGGGGTCCATATTTATCCCTGCTTCTCTGTCATGATGTTCGCTAAGAAAACGAAGAGTCGACCTTGAAGCCGAGAATTCGCCAATTTCCCTAGTGATAACGATGCATCTGTCGGTTCTTTTTTTAACGAACGCCTCAACTGTTCCGATCCTCAAACTCTTTCCCACCCAATCATTTTCCTCGAATGGCTTCTCAGTCTCAACTAGAAGATTTGGACGGAACCTTCGGACGTCCCCGGACCCAGGCCCTACCCGCTTTTCTAAGTAATCCAAAGTTGCACTGCCCATTAAATTTAGACTTGAACTGGAGTCAAAGAACCACCCTGGCGCTGTAGAAAATTCAAAGACATCTGGATCTTGAAGTATTTCCGCCGTGCCGTCATCCCATTCGATCTCTATATTTCTTGTTTCGCCAGTGTTTGGTTTAGCTAGAGTTACCGGTCTTTCGAGCCAATCAGAGAGCTTTTCGTTTATTTTGTCCTCTTCGCTACTAAATTCATTCCTATCAATCGTTAGCACGCAATGATCCCTAATTATCCTTGCTTGTCCTTCCAAGAGTCTCGGGACTCGCTTCGCTGATAGAAGATGCCCTGTTTGGTTGTCAATGATGCCCCAGCCGCGATCACCGGGAATAACATCCGTAACTTCAGTGGAATCAAGGCTTTCACCCTGTAAGGATTTAACTGGGTATCGCCATATCTGTTGTACGGACATTTTTACCAAGGATGGTCAGTTCCGTCCCAACGAATGAAACGGCCGGTATCTTCAATGGTCAAACCAAGCAAGGATTCAACAATTGCATTGGCTGCATCTGGGACCTCCAATTCAGCTGCTTCAGTACCCATATCAGTCTTGACCCATCCAGGATGTAAGGCTACGAATGCAATATTTTTGTTCGTAGATGCAGACATGACAGTGATCATATTGACCGCTGCTTTTGAAACGTTGTACGCAACATCAAAAGGCATCATTGCGCCAATAACCATAGATCCCAGCTGAGATGAAGTGTTCATGACAACTGGATTGTTCCCAGCTTCAAGAAGTTCTACAAGTCCACGCGTCACCATCATTGGCCCTAGAGCATTGATCTCTGTCTCAGCAAGAACGATTTTAGGGTCTATTTGCCACGGGTTGCATTGACGTCGGTCTGCACCGAGATCGTTACTGGTAATACCAGCATTATTCACGAGGATGTCAAGCGAATCTGTAACTCCGGACAGTTCTTTCGAAAAGCTATCGATTGAATTTTGATCGCTTATATCTAGTTGAAGTATCCCAGCAGGACCAGCATCTCGAAGGTCACTTGCTCCATCGGGATTTCGTACTGCCCCGAAAACAGTATGTCCCTTTTCTATTAGGATTCTGGCCATTTCAAGACCGATACCTCTGCTAGCTCCTGTGATTACAATTTTTTTATTATCCATGCTCAACCGTACCTCATATTCCATTCTGTAAATAATTCAAGACTTAAACGTTGCTCGACTCATGCTCATTACGTCGAGGGTAGTAGAGGTAAGTAATTAAAGATCCGAGAAGGTAGGCACTCGCTCCTAAAATCCAGACCCAAATGTAAATATCTTTGAAATCTGAACCCAATCGGTTCCCTACAATAGACGCTGTCAAAACTGCTCCAAGGGCTGATCCAAGGCGTCGCGCTGTGTATGACGCGGAGCTAGCGCTAGCTAAAAGGCCGTCTTCGATATCTAGTAGCGTTGCGATGGTCGTGTTGTTTCCAATTGCCATAGCTCCTAATCCCGACACGAGAAGACCAAGTGCAAAAAGTATGTATCCAGCTTCCATAAGGAAAAAACCAATAATTAGAAAAGAAACTCCACTCCATACGCCTCCAAAGATGACCATTGGCCTTGGGCCCTGCCTATCAACTATTTTCCCTGCAACGGCAGCAGTTAGTAACGGAACAACATTTAGTGGGATTAGGGCGAAACCTATCTTAAGCGGTGACCAACTCCACACTTCTCGCATATAGAGCGGAAGTCCGAAATAAATTGAAAAGAATCCTACTTGACACAATGCTGACCCTGCTGCTCCGATAGTAAATGAGCGTTGTGAAAAAATAGCTGGTGGAAACAGTGGATGTCTTTGGATCCTATTGCGTTTGGCTAAGAGTGGCGTTGAAATAATTGATATGCATAAACAAAGGAGTGTCACTGGCGAACTGAATCCCCATTCTTGGCCTTGAACAAGGAAAAGGGTTAAGCCTCCTACAGCCATGACAGCAATAATTGCTGAAACCCAATCTATTGGTAGTAGGTTATTGCCTTCCTGTTCGTCGGAAAGGACAATAAGACCCGCAATAAGTATAAGAAGGGAGAACCCTCCGGTCAGTATGAATATTGCCTGCCAATTAAATAGTTCAATCATGCCTGCAGCGATCGGACTTCCACACAGACCTGTGAGAGCTCCGATCGTACCCCAGACTCCTAGCGCATACGCTCTTCGGCTCGGCGGGAATTCATTGAGGCTCATGGCAAGTCCGCTGGGGGATAGCATAGCGATCGCTACCCCTTGGAGAGAGCGTGCGAGAATCAAAACCCAAATCACAGGTAAGCTCCCAGCCATGATTCCAGCAGCCCCATAGAGAAGGAGGCCCAGGAGAAATATTTTCCGACGTCCGAACCTATCTGCCACACGTCCTGCAACAAGTAGAGATGAGACCATAAAAATAAAGAGCGCAGTTACGACCCACGAAAGCGTTATTCTTGACGCAGAGTCACTGAACCGCTCCTCAATGAAAGGAAATCCAACAAACATCGCAGCGCTATCCATCAATAACAAAAACATTGATGCTGAACAGACGAAAAGGATTAACCATGCCCGCGGCGGAATTGGCTCTAGTGGTGCTTCAGAATTGTTATTTGATTTTCTGAAGATTTTCACTCCTCAGGAAGAGGGTAGTGAACCCCAGGAACACCTGCTTCTAAAGCTTGATACCAGTCAGGCCTTGGCTGTACTGGCTCGTAGCTTGAAGGAATCATCGGTTGATCCTTATTCCACTCGTGATGGATGGGCGGAATTTGGAAAGTACCATTGCTAGCGTTAGTTCCACCGTCGACAAGAAGATCAACCCCTGTGATATAACTGGCAAGATCAGATGCGAGGAACATAACAGCATTTGTAACTTCACCAGACTCACCGACTCTGCGCATAGGGGTTCTCGTCGCAATCCACTTATCCATACCCAAGGCCTCTAGAGCTGGTCGAGTCATTTCAGTTACAATAAAACCAGGTGAAACAGCGTTGACGCGGACACCTCTGTCAGCCCACTCGGTTCCAAGTTGCATAGTCATATTTCTTAGCCCACCCTTAGCAGCACTGTAAGCAATGACACCATTTTCGCTTCCCCCGTTCCCGAGGATTGATCCAATATTGACAATTGAGCCTGATCCGTTCTCAAGCATATGCCTTCCGCATTCTCGTGCATAGAAAAACGCACCCACTAAGTCAACGGAAATAATTCTGTTAAACGTCTCACTATCAAAATGTTCAGGTGCTAGGCCTCGCATATCAGCAATGCCAGCATTGTTTATGAGGACATCAATTTTGCCATGGTCAGCAATACCTTGCTCAACAACTCGTTTAACATCGTCTTCAACAGATACATCACCCGTGGCGACGGTAACCTTGCTACCTTTCTCACGACAAGCCTCCCCAACACCTTCTAGAAGCTCTTCAGACCGTGCAGTCAGCACCAAATCAGCACCAGCATCAGCAAATGCGTACGCAAATTGTTCTCCGAGCCCATAACTGGCTCCTGTGATCAAAACTGATTTCCCTTTAAAATCAAACATGTTCCCTCCTATTTGCCTTTATGAATATAGCCGTATCTTCCGCATTCCTGTAAATCAACCTCTCCCAACGAGATCAAGCTGACCTAAAATTTCTTGCTCTTTTGCAATACGATCAACGAGTACTTGCCGTAATAACGCTATTTGCTGAGTGTCGTCTTCAGAAAAGGCCCTATCAATCGCTTCACCAAGTGCCCCAGATGCTTCTGAATAAGCAGAGGCGACATCTGTCAGTAGATAGCTACTCATATCTGAAGTCTCTCTACCAATAGCATCATTTATTTGTTTAATCTCTAAGATCATCCAATCAATTTCAGAAGCTGTTCTCCTGCTTAGTCTTCTGAGGAGTTGATCAATTTGTCCTAGAAGAACCTTTGCCGGTTCATCAGTAACTGATGGAAGAACAACAGAGTTCAAATCATCGGCAATCGCAAGCAAAATTTTATCGGTTGTAGGTTGAGTTAACATTAGTTCACCTCTCCATCTAAGGCTGCTTCAAGCGCATCGGTAGCTGCCATCCATGCAGCTTGGCCAAACAGCAGATTATCTAAATTGAAAGCTATATTTGTTGATGAGGTTTCACCCTTAGCCATAGCTGAGCCTACATTAGCGATTTGGCTCACTACTCCTATGACCCCAAGAACAAGAAAGTAGGTCATCACAAGAGGATTCACCTGTTCCTCGGAAAATCCAGTAATCTCCCGATATCGACTGAGAAAGTCATCAGGATTCTCATCAATAAGATCGGGTGGCGCTGCTTGCGCATATGCCTTGAAATACCCTAAATCCTCTCGAGGATCGCCAATGGTAGCTAATTCAAAATCAATGACAACTAGATCACCCTCACCGTCAACCAACATATTCGCAGTTGAAAAGTCATGATGCACTAATGAAACTGGGACAGGTGGGGGGCGATTTTTATCAAGCCATGCAGCAACATATCGAAAAATAGGTAGATGCTCAACATGGTCTATGGCAGTCTTTTTCCACATCTGAATTTGATCGGTTAAGGGATCACCTGAAGTTGGTCGCGCAAGCGAACTAGGAAGCTGATCAACAGGAATAGTGTGCATAGCACCTGCGAGTTCAGCGAGTTTCAATGGTAGATCTGAGATTCCGTTCTTCTCAATCCAAGGCAACGTTGATTCGGCTTCCGTAAATTCAAGAATTAGAGCAGGTGTTCCTATATGGATGCCCTTTGAATCAAGAAAGCGTGCAGGTGGAGTGTTCAAATGTGGAGCCACGGATTTAAGTACGGCGTACTCTTGTGATCGGTCAGTCTCAATTATTGCTTGACCTTCAGGAGGGTCACCTCGAAGAACGAATGTTCCCTCTTCCTGTTCCCCATCAATAGTGAATTTGGCCTCAAAACGGGCCATAAGCCTTGAGTATCCACCGGTCATCGGAGCGTACCCAGAGATATCAATATCTGTCGCTCCTTCTGAATCAAGGAGGGCTGTAATTTTTTCTGGCATAACGCTGGGATCTTGCATACCTCTGACGCTAGTAGAATCTTGCACGTACCGTCCACCGAGCGCTATGTTTCTCTGATGACAAGAGTTTTGCTGATTACAAAAGGCCACCCATTTGCCAAAGATGACTTTTTTGCGATCTTTGATGAGCTTGTGAAAGATACAAATAGTTGTGTGAGCGACTACACCCACGTTGAGCAACCAGCAGCTCAACATTTCTTCCACCCAGAAAATTCGCAGCAATGGGATGTGTTTGTCATGTACGACATGCCAGGAATTAAATTCAATCGATCAGAAACGGAGCGAGAAAATAATCCAGTAAATTTCGATGCTCCCAGCGATACCTTCAAGCAAGGTGTTTACTCAATGCTTCAGAATGGGAAAGGCCTTATCTTTTTGCATCATGCCATTGCGGGCTGGCCATTATGGGAGGAGTGGGCAAATATTATCGGAGGTCGATTCCATTATCAGCCCGCAACGTTAGGCGGAATAAATTACCCAGACTCAGGTTACAGACATGATGTTAAACATATCGTTGAAGTGGTAGACCCCACACACCCCATAACGAATGGAATTCCTCA
>WTHU01000018.1 GCA_011523005.1 Acidimicrobiales bacterium | reverse complement strand
CCGGCAATAGAGCGTACCAATAAGCTCTACCCAAGACTCCTTTCGGTACGAAGAGAGCTTGTTGGGTAACTAGTATTTTCTCGTTGTCCTGTTTTTCAATATTCCATTCCAGCCATGCATGACCAGGGACTTTCATTTCGGCAAGCAAACGTAACCCGTTAGATGTAACGGACGTGACCTTAAAGAAATCCACGGTATCTCCAACGCGAAGATCGCTTGGGTGTCGGCGACCCCTACGAAGTCCAACACCGCCAAGAAGTTTGTCAACAAATCCTCGGATCGCCCAAAGCCAATTGAACGCAAACCATCCATTGTCTCCTCCTACTGAACAGATTGTCTTCATAACAGACTTCTCGGAAGCATGAGAGAACGCTTCTCGTTTATCGACGAGTATTTTGCCCCCAGACCAAACAGGGTCTGTTGGTTCTGGTCGCGCAGGATCCTTGAAACTGCTCGTATCCGACCATCGAGTGGGAATCTCTAATTCCTGTATTCTTGCTAATGCTTTCCCTATGGCGCTATCTAATGTGTCCTCATTTTTGAGAGCCTGCCCGTTGCGGTCTTCGTGTTGCACGACAACATCTGTTGTTAAGGAGTCAATGAGTGCTCTCGCCAATGTAAAAGGAAGTGGGCTGACCAAGTTAACCCAATGGGATGACAGTCGTGGAGTAAGAACAGGGACTGGGAGTATAACTCTTCTACGAAGTCCAGCAACCTTAGTGTAGGCGTGCATCATCTCTCGATATGAAACAACTTCAGGTCCACCTATCTCTCGTACTTGATTTTCATTTGAGTTATCTTGCAAGACATGAAGCAAATTGTTGAGGACGTCACCTATTGATATTGGTTGGCACTTAGTTTTTGTTACCCACCGAGGGACAACCATGACAGGAAGGACCTCAACCAAGGACCTGAGCATTTCAAACGAGGCGCTACCTGAGCCGATGATAATGGCAGCTCGCAATTCAGTTACAGGGGTAGCCCCGTTGGCGAGAATTTTTCCCACATTATGCCTGCTTTGAAGATGCAAAGACTTTTCTAAATTATCTTCCCCTAGGCCCCCAAGGTATACGATTTGTTTTAGATTGCTTTGTCTCGCAGCATCAGCGAAGACACCGGCCATGTTTTCTTCTGCCTCAGCAAAATTTCGTTCTGCAGTCATTGAATGAACGAGGTAAAACGCTCGGTCAGCTCCCGCCAAAGCCATCAATGTCTGATCTTGGCTTTGAAGATCAGCTTCAACAATTTCTACATCATCGGACCATGACCGATTCGCCAACGATTCTTTGGACCGTGTAACACAACGAACTCGGTAACCGGATTCTAGTAATCGCGGAACTAGCCTACCCCCCACATACCCGGTAGAACCTGTCACGGCTATGACTTCGCTGCCTGTCATGTATCTACCTTAATAGCTTGATCATCAATTAGGTATTTAGGATTTCCCAATCATGCGGAGGGCTTCCATGCGAGATGACATATCATCACGGAATACGCCATGTACAGCACTCGTTACTGTTACTGATCCTGGCTTTTGAACGCCGCGCATGGACATGCACAGATGTTCTGCCTCGACGACGACGATCACTCCGCGCGGCTCAAGAATGCGTTGTAGCGAGTCAGCGACCTCAGTTGTTAACCGTTCCTGTACCTGTGGGCGTTTCGCATAGCCGTCAACGATTCGGGCCAGCTTCGATAACCCCGTTATGCGCCCATTGGCACTTGGTATATACCCGACGTGTGCTTCACCAAGAAAGGGAAGTAAGTGATGTTCGCACAGCGAATAGACAGGAATATTCTTCACAAGAATTAGTTCATCATGGTCATGTCCCACATCAAAAGTCTTTTCAAGATGGTGAGACGGATCCTCAGATAGCCCACTACATACTTCTGCGTACATTCTGGCAACACGTTTCGGGGTTTCGAGGAGCCCGTCACGCTCAGGATCTTCTCCAATAGCGTAAAGGATCTCCGTAACTGCTCGTTCTATGCGTTCGTGATCAACCATGTCATTAGGGGTATTACCTACTTAATGTAAGCACCTTCAGTGATTCTTTGCCAAACAGCCCACGAGATTGAGTGATAAAGGAAGAATATGGGATAGTAGAGGAGAGGTTGTTCATGCATATTCAAGACCTAACTGATAGTGGATTCGGAACTGTGATTACAGATGTCGATTTAGCTGAACTCCGTGACGAAGAATGGGAGCAGATTTACCGGTTGTGGAATGAGCGTGCGCTCCTTATTTTTCCAGCGGTTTTCTTGGATAAAGATGTTCAAGACGCTTTTGCCCGACGCTTCGGCAACCTAGAATTTCCTCGGACGGCTATCAGCAATATCGGAAAGAATGGTGAAATTCATCAGGAACCAGAAGATGATGTCGTCAAAGTTATTCGCGGCAACGAAGGCTGGCATCACGACAGCACCTATATGCCAGTACAGGCATTGGGGGCTGTTTTTAGTGCTGAGATTGTTCCAGATGAAGGCGGACTTACTGGTTGGGCCGATATGCGAGCCGCCTTTGAATCATTGGATAAAGAGACACAGGACAAAGTCAGTTCACTGTCAGCCTATCATTCCTATTATTACAGTCAGGGGCGAGACGGTTACCTACCTTCTGAACAGAATGCCGACGGAACCTACAATGCGTACGGGTTCCACGATGGCGAAGCGTGCCTTCGTCCCCTTGTCAAAATCCATCCAGCTACGCACAAACCCAACCTGATCATTGGACGGCATGCACATAACATCATCGGAATGGGGTCTGATGAATCTGAAGAGTTCTTAGATGCCCTTAACGAATTCGCATGTGCTGAGGAGAGAACCTACTTTCATGATTGGCAAGAGGGTGATGCTGTCGTGTGGGATAACCGTCGGCTCATGCATCGGGTGACACCATATGATATGAGCAAGCCACGGCGTATGTGGCATACACGCATCGCAGGAGACCCTTCAACAGAACTTGCTGACAACTACACATGAAATGTGAGAGACGTTAGGCTGAACTTGTGAAGAAGGTGGCTATTGATGACGCGTTGCGTGTTCTAGACGTCGATCGCGATGCATCCTGGGATGAAATACGGTCCACGTACAGAGAACGTATACGATTAGCGCATCCAGATGTTGGTGGTGGCGAAACAACCAACGATGTGACTATTTCTTTGAATGCTGCATATGCGGCGCTGGTAGCAGCAACTAGTAATGGGAAAGAGCCTCTGCCGATACCGGAGCCGGTCCAGGACGGCGAAATTGAGTCAACAAGTGTCGTGCGATTCGCTGAAGTCACTGATCCGTTCGACGTAATCCTTGACGCAAGTCACGATGTTGGGGATGTTATCTATGTCAGCGAGGATGAAGGACTAATTCAGGTCCTTATTGATGCTGGTAAGCGAAGCGAATCAATATTGCTTGTCCAAATTGATAACAGCGTTCAACCGGCTCAGGTGCTGTTCACGTTGGAATTGCAATCAGGTGATCAACCATTGAACCTTGTTGAATTAGTGAAACAGTTTGGTGATTTTGAACAGGTATGAAGCTAAGCAAAGAAATTTTTAGCTGTGTCCCAGAATTCGGAACTCACTGTTTTTAGCGATCCCACCGCTTTTTCAAGAGAGACGGTCACGATGTCGCCGTTCTGTAAGGCAACCATTTCCCCGTATTTGCGGTTATGGGCCGCATCGATGGCTGCGACACCTAATCGGGTACCTAGAACACGGTCAAAGGGGTTAGGGGATCCGCCTCGTTGGACGTGACCTAATACCGTAACTCGTGTTTCAAAACCGGTTCGTTTCTCGATCTCTTCAGCGATAATGTTCGAGATTCCGCCGAGCCGTTGATGGCCATACTGATCAACAGTGGGTTCTCGCAATTCCATTGTCCCTTCTTCTGGCAGGGCGCCTTCTGCGATCACGACAACAGATGCATACCGTCCCGCGTCATGTCGGCGAATAAGTGATTCGGCGACGTTCTTTATGTTGAATTTCTCCTCCGGAATTAAAACCATGGTCGCACCTCCAGCCATACCTGCCCAAGCAGCGATATGTCCCACATGGCGTCCCATGACTTCAGCGATCATGATCCTGTCATGAGATTCGGCTGTTGTGTGAAGCCGGTCAATTGCTTCAGTGGCGATATCAACAGCTGTTGAGAAACCGAATGTCATTTCGGTGGCGCCGATGTCGTTATCAATGGTTTTCGGCACACCGATCACATTGGCGACACCATCGTTTTGTAATTGCAACGCACAAGATAATGTTCCCTCACCGCCGACAACGATTACCGAATCAATATCTAGGTCTGCGAGTACTCGTGTAACGGTGTCAGTTCCTCCTTCGAACATGTACGGGTGGTCTCGGGTGGTGCCGAGAATCGTTCCACCGCGAGGGAGAGTGCCACGCATACGCTCAATCGTTAACTTCTCGTAGCGTTCGTCAAGGATGCCTTTCCACCCATCGTGGAACCCAAACACAGTGGACCCGTAATGTTTTTCGGCTTTTCGAACAACAGCGCGGATGACTGCGTTGAGTCCCGGGCAGTCACCTCCACCAGTAAGTATTCCTATGTTCATTATGGTCGCACAACTGGGAGGTGATTATGGGCTGTTGCCATGTCGTTATTGGCCTTCTGCTACCTCTCGAGAGCGTTCCTGAAGGTCCGCAACAGGGGTTATGACTGCAGTGCCTCTCGCAATGATCGGGTGGAGTCCATTGTGGATATCATCTGCTGAGTCAGCATCAATAATATAGAACGACTTGTGTCCAGGTCCATCAATCC
Organism: Acidimicrobiales bacterium; assembly: GCA_011523005.1. Lineage (GTDB taxonomy): Bacteria > Actinomycetota > Acidimicrobiia > Acidimicrobiales > UBA8592 > UBA8592. Next base: position 1,493 of record WTHU01000018.1, on the reverse strand, counting down.
ACGCACCGATGACTTCAACATTATTCGCCTCAAGAGAGTCAACGACGGATCCAAAAGAACTCAGAAATAAATCTGTGTCGTTAATAGGGCATGTGAGTTCATTGTGGGAATGGTAAACATGGAAAATCATAGAAGCCTCCTATAAGGGAAACAATAGCGTTCCTTAGTATAGATTCAGGGTTTTGAATCAATTAACTTTCCTGAAAAAAACCAGAAACAAACATCCTGTACTTTGAAACCAGAAACAAAGAAGGAGTTTGAATGTTAGTTATGGTGTCATGGGAGCTTTATCCCGAAACAAAAATGGATGCATTTGCCGCATTTAGTCAAATGTCTGAAGAGGATGATGCTGCTGATCTCGGGTTGGATGTGAAAATGATCGGTCGATGGCATGATTTAGCGTCCGGAACTGGAACAGCTGTTGTTGAAAGCGCAAGCGTGGATCCTGTCTACTCATGGGTTGTGAATTGGGCGCCCATGATTTCAGCGACCGTTACTCCAGTATTGGACGATGAGGGAGCAAGGAATGTGATTAAAGAAAAGCTCGGCTGAATAGGGGGTGAAAAAAAATTGAGGGAAGCTGCGTAACGCCTTCCCTCAATTTTTATTTTTATACTTTGTGCGGATTAGCTTCCTGGTGCCCGGTACGCTGCGCCTTTTACCTTCTCCGCTGCAGCATCAATATCCCCTGGTGTGAGTAGAGGCGTGATGCTAACTGATACGGTTCCGGATGAAGATACAGCCATGGTAGCTGCTGCTGCAGTTGCATCATCAGGCATTTCGCAGAAGCCGACGATATCGTCAGTCCCCCAAACAAAGTACATTGATTCAAGGGTTCCCCCTAGAGACTCAATCAACCCTTTTGCCTGTTCGAGGCGAGCGGTGCCACCTTCGGCCATAAGAGCTTTCGCTCCTTCAGCGTTGTATGAGCCTTTGATCATGTAATGAGGCATATTAACTCCTTAACCTTTGTTCCTACGAACCTAACTAACTGATTGTGGGACTGCCCACTTGTTTGGACATATTTACATTCCGTTAACAATGATTAATTGTCAATACCTTCTATTTCTGCAACTTGTTAGATTATGAAAAGCACCTCATACTTGAGTCAGGGGAACCGTGAAAGGTAAAAGTGAAAAAGTTAGCGATCTCTGTGATTGTCCTCAGTCTGTTTGCGTTCATTGCATGTAGCAGTGACAACGGAACCGAGTTACAAGCAGATCAACAAAGTCAAGAATCTGAGACTGACACTGTGGAACTTACTCAGCAGTCAGACATTTCTGACCTAGAAGAGCGTATCGAAGCTCTCGAGGCTGAACTTGCAAGCCTGCCCACAGGACCCCAAGGACCAGCAGGACCAGCAGGACCAGCAGGACCAGCAGGCCCAGCAGGCCCAGCTGGTGAGCAAGGCCCAGCCGGTAAGCAAGGACCTCCCGGACCAGCAGGAGCAACAGGTGCGACCGGTGCTACAGGCGCATCAGGATCTGATGGAG
>WTHU01000124.1 GCA_011523005.1 Acidimicrobiales bacterium | reverse complement strand
CGATTATGGACTTGCGGGAAAGGTGTGTACTCTCCTGCTGTTGCTGAGCATGCTCTTGCGATGGTGCTTGCAATGAAGAGAAACTTGACTGCCTACGCTCGGTCAACGCAGTGGGGTGAAGGAGTCGGTAGCAACCTTTTTGGGGCGAAAGTGACAATTCTAGGGGGAGGTGGAATAGCTGAAGACATTATTCCCCTGCTTGAGCCCTTTAAATGCGAAATTACAGTTATTCGGAAAAGGCCAGTACCTCTCGCCGGTGCTGATAGAACCATCCAACTTGAGGAGTTAAGGACTGTTCTCCCTGCTACCGATGTTCTTCTTATAGCGTTAGCGCTAACGAATGAGACGGAAAATCTTATCGGGGCGAATGAACTTAAATTACTTCCAGAAAGCGCAATCATTGTGAACGTTGCTAGAGGTAAACATATTGTCACTGAAGACCTAGTAGAAGCTTTGAGAAATAACGAGATTGCGGGTGCAGCCCTTGACGTCACCTACCCTGAACCACTTCCAGTTGACCACCCTTTGTGGAATCTGCCGAACTGTTTGATTACACCGCATACGGCAAACACACCAGAAATGGGCATAAAGCTTCTCGCGTCGCGTGTAACTGAAAATGTTTCTAGATATCGTCAGGGCCTTGGCCTTATTGGATGCATCGATATTGATTTAGGGTACTAACTAGTACTCCCATATCCTTTGGTAAACCATTTCTCCGTCAATTTGCTCTAGAACTCGTAGTACCCTTCTCAAGACGGCTTGTGTTCCACCGAAACTAATCGGCCCTGAGACAGCGTCAAAGGTCTCAATTGATTTGATCTGATCAGCGACTGCTAGGCTGTTTGATGTTCCGGCTTCATTCACTGCATAAATCCAAAGTTTTGCTAGATCTGCCCCAAGCACGAATCGTCCACTTGCGGGGGGGACACCGTCAATGGACACAAAATTTACCGATGCGTCTCTAACCTCGGAGTATGGGTCATCATTAGCAGTAGAAGCAAAGCTGAGCATTCGAAAATCGCCAATACCTGAGACGTCTAAGGGCCGAAATGCAGCGCTATCCATCGTAACTCCGGCGATGATGGGAGTTAGCCAGCCAGCGCCTCGAATTCGTTGAAGCGCAAGCGTCCCTACCCTATTAAATGCACATAGCACTATTGAGTCAGCGTCTAATGTTCTTGCGCGGTCACCGGCGTTGATGATATCGGTTCCAGTAATCATATTGATAGCTGAATCAATGGTCGTTCGGCCTCCTAGTTGACGCCACCTGTTTTTGAATGCACTACATTCTTGAATTGGTTCCGGCGCAGAATTATCCCAAAGAACCCCGACTGTTCTTTTCCCTTCATCCCATAACATGTTTGCTAGTTCCACACCATATTTTTGTGATTGTGTAACCATTGAGAAGGCTAACTTGTCAACTGCCCCTGTCCCCCACTGTGTTTCAGTTGCGCATGGAGATATTACAAGAACTTCTGCTTCTTTAGCTCTGATCAGTGCAGGCCCTGCGTAGTCTAATTCGCATGTGAGTACTAACAGTTGTGCCCCAGCCTCAATCAGTTTCTTAGCGGCATTATCAATGACAGAAAGACGGGATTCACTGTTAACTCTTATGATTCTGACCTGTTTCCCCAGCAGTCCCCCACTTGCATTTAATTTCTCTATCTCACCTACAAATGCAACTCCGGGTTGACGATCATGAGGAGACATGAGGTTCTCTTCGTCAATGATTACGCCGACAACGATCGCGTCCTCTTCAATAATTCTCTCAACGACTATTTCTGTTGTGTCTTGGAAAACAGTTTTAGGTTCGTCAACATCGCTAGCTACCCCAACGCTTTGGGTCTCTTGATCATCCTCCGTAGTCGCACACGCTGCAGTCAGAGATATTAACGATACGCCCAGTACAAATGTAGCCAGATATTTCACACGCAAATACTATCTGACTCAGGTCCGGGAATGGTAGCGGAGCCTCAAATCGCAGAGGTTTCACGAAACTCGGATATCTCTTCCCAGTCATAACCTAATTCAAGCAATATCTCTTCTGTATGTTGACCCAACTGTGGTGCCTCCGCAGATATCTCAGGAGGTGTACCTGACATCTTGATGGGAGAGCCAACTACGCGTCTTATGTTCCCGCTTGAATCCTCAAGGTCAACGAGGTAATTATTCTCTAGAACCAAATTGTCATTCGCTGCCTGTTCATAGTCATTCACGGGTGCGTATCGCACTTCCATTGCATCGAGTATTTGACCCCACTCCTCAGTTGTTTTTTTCTTGAAACCTGGTGCTAACAACTCGAATAACGATTTCCGTACCTCTGTCGTGTAGATAATGGGTGCGAATCGCTCATCGTCTATCAACTCAGGCACACCAACTGCGTCATAAAACGTTTTTCGCTTATCTGGCAGAACACCAACTAAAGCTATGTGACCATTGGCTGTTTCAAGAATTCCATATGCCATTGGAAGTAAGGGGTGCCCAGCATTACTGCGACCTGGCACTTTCCCTGTCATCAGAAAGGATGTGTACTCTGAAGCCTGAGCGTATATCTGCCCGCCGAGCAATGAAACATCTATTCGCTGACCTTTGCCACTACTTTGCCTAGCAAAGAGAGCGGCTAGAATCCCGACTGTCATGTTCATGCTTCCGATGTGATCAGCGATAGTCGCCCCAACTGGAGTCGGAGGTTCACCATCATTACCTGTTGTACTAATGAGACCTCCGGCAGCTTGACCTGCCAAATCAGCGCCTTCTCTCTGCGAACCTTCACCCTCAGGACCAAATGTTGATCCCATTGCATAAACTAACCCCGGATTGGACTGGCTGAGTTCTTCATATCCTAAACCCCAAGCCTCTAATGTCCCTGGTTTAAAATTGGCGAGAAGAACATCTGCGCTATCGACGAGTTTACGAAAAATTTCTGCCCCCTTAGGAACCCTCAAGTCAACTGTTATGCTTCGTTTACCTCGGTTACACGCTTCAAAATACGGTGTCCGCAAATCCTCCATCGATATTGGGATCCACCTCGCCATGTCCCCCATTAAAGGAAGTTCTACTTTAATTACTTCTGCGCCAAGATCAACTAGTGTTTGACCAGCTTGGGGACCTTGCACCAGAAGCCCCACGTCAATTACGCGTATTCCACTTAATGCTCCCAAGTCATAACCTCCATTAACTAATGATGGGAATAGTAGGAAATTTTTTTAATTGCTTCAAGAAATCAAAGAGATATATCCTCATTTGGAGTTATCTTGAGTCGCAGTTTATTATTGCCTGAGCTAACCTCATGAGAGCAAAGAAATTCAGGAGATTCGAAATGGCAAAACTTGTTGAAGGAAAAGTTGCACTAATTACCGGAGCAGCAGGTGGTATTGGCCGTGAACACGCATTGATGCTCGCTTCACATGGAGCGAAAATTGTTGTAAACGACCTAGGTGGGGATATGTCTGGACAAGGAGAGGATCTAACTCAAGCCCAGAAGGTCGTGGAGGAAATTCAGGCTATGGGGGGCGAAGCCGTGGTCAATGGTGGCAATGTTGCCAGCTTTACAGATGCCAAAGCAATGATTGATCAAGCAATAGACACCTATGGAGATCTCAATATCCTCATTAACAATGCTGGCATCCTTAGAGACAGAATGCTCTTCTCCATGTCAGAAGACGACTGGGACTCAATCATGGCAGTCCATCTAAAAGGAACATTTGGTCCCACCCATCACGCTGCCGTTTACTGGAGAAACAAAGCTAAAGCTGGGGAAGAAACATATGGGCGAGTAATCAACACCTCTTCACCATCAGGAATATATGGGAACATCGGGCAAAGCAACTATGGCGCTGCCAAAGCAGGAATAGCTGCATTCACGGTCATAACGGCCATGGAGCTAGCCAAATACAATGTAACTGTTAACGCATTGGTTCCTGCTGCATTATCAAGAATGACAGCCGGTCTCGTAGGAATGGATAACCTATCAGATGAGCAGAAAGAAGCGATGTCGCCGCGATGGCAAGCTGTAACCGCCGCATGGCTATGCAGCGAAGAGGCTGCGAAAGTCACTGGTCGATGTTTCGACGTGCGCGGTGATCAGATCGGAATTTCAGAGGGTTGGGTATTAGGTCCTACTGGGACTCAACCAGAAGACCCGCAGGACCTTGGTCCGCTCATGACAGAGCTGATGTCCAAAGCAAGACTTAACGCGAATATGGGTGGACATCCAAGTGGTGGAACAGGCAGGCCTGAAAACGAGATTTAAGTGATTGAGGCAGGCGCAACAACTTCAATCCCTAACTCTACTGCTGCAGACATGTGTGCGTGATCAAACGTTACATATTTAAAAGGTCGAGGAATTCTATCAATAGCAGCTAAATGCAGAGCATCGACCATCTTCAAGCCAAACTGGGCCCCAAATTGGGCGGCCCGATTAAGGCACTTGCTATCTAATGGAATTACATAAAATGACTCCCAATCAGAGCGGAAAGACCTTGCGATAGCATCATAATGGTGAGGCGAAACGGCTCCATGACGAAGCGCTAATAACATTTCGGTCTTTACCAACTCGCTGGCAATCCACTTTTCTTCAGTATCCATCTCTTCTATAAGAAATTCCCTGTTTTTCCCTGGAAGGTAACGGTATAGAAGCGCAGATGTATCTATGGCAATACAGTTCGTCATCCTCTCACCTCCCGAATGATTGCTGAAACATTGCTATCAACTGGAAATATCGCCCCTTCAGGATCCCCTAACGACTGATCACGCAAAGGCTTATTCACCAAACCACCAGCTACAAGGTGATCTATTGTGATCTCATTTTGAGCCTCCAACGGACCCAAAGCAGCAAATGGTTTGCCGTCAACGGTAACGACTACTTGCTCACCTGAATTCGCAATTCTCAAATAACTAGCAAGATCCTTTCGAAGTTCCGTCATAGAAGTTCTGTGTTTTCCGTCCATGTCCTCATTATAGAATATATGTACACCTCTGTACATATTCTGATGTGCAAGTCTTTCAGGATACGTGTAGATTTGAGAACCTAAGGAGAATATTATGAACTTTGCATTTTCAGATGAACAAGAACAATTAAGAGAATTCGTCAGAAGCTTCCTTGAAGAAAAGTCTGATGAAGCCGCCGTACGCGAACAAATGGAAACCGAACAGGGTTTTGACGCAGACGTATGGCAACAAATGTGTGACCAGCTAGCACTTCCAGCCCTCATTATCCCTGAAGAGTTTGGAGGCCAGGGTTACGGCTATGTTGAACTAATTGTTGTCCTCGAGGAAATGGGTCGGTCACTACTATGTGCTCCCTACTTCTCAAGCGTGGTCCTTGCTGCCAACACACTTATCCATGCAGGAGATGAAGAGGCCAAAGCTGAATTGCTCCCACAAATTGCATCAGGAACCATCGCCACCCTAGCTCTAACCGAAGAGAACGGAAAATGGGATGAATCCGGAATCACAATGCAAGCAAGCGGATCGGGTAAAGATTTCACTTTAGACGGAACTAAAATGTACGTCATTGACGGCAACAGTGCTGAAATTCTTATAGTGGCTGCTCGAACTGATAACGGGGTTAGTTTATTCCAAGTTGATGCCAATGCTGAAGGCCTCACAAGAACATCCTTGGCCACAATGGACCAGACACGCAAACAATCTCGCATTGATTTCGAAGGCACTCCCGCCAAACTAATAGGTAATGAGGGGTCTGGTTGGGAAACTCTTTCTACCGTGCTTGATCTTGCTGCTGTAGCTCTAGCTGCCGAGCAAGTCGGTGGAGCGCAAATGTGCTTAGACATGTCAGTTGAATATGCAAAGGTACGAGTTCAATTCGGCCGCCCAATTGGATCCTTCCAAGCAATCAAGCACAAATGTGCAGACATGCTCCTTGAAGTTGAGTCTGCAAAATCAGCCGCCTACTACGCAGGGTGGTGTGCGGCCGAGATGAACGATGAACTTCCTTCAACGGCCAGCCTTGCAAAGGCATACTGCTCCGAAGCATATTTCCATGCAGCTGCAGAGAATATCCAAATTCATGGTGGAATAGGATTCACGTGGGAACACCCCGCTCATCTTTACTTCAAGAGAGCGAAAAGCTCAGAGTTGCTTTTCGGTGACCCCACCTACCATCGAGAGTTACTTGCACAACGCATAGGTTTATAAGACCTCTGAGATTTGATCCCAAATTACATTGTGAGGTTGCTTTACAGTAATTTAGGAACATGCGGGTAGCAATAACGGGAGCCACGGGTTTCACTGGCGGACACACCCTTAAAGAACTAATAGCCTCGGGCCATGAACCCGTCGCATTTGTTCGGAGCCGCTCTAAATTAAATGCTGTCATTAAACTCCATAAACTTCCCGATATTGAATATGTTGAGGGAGACATCACCTCTCGTGAATCTTTGCGCCCGCTATTAAAGGGTTGTGATGCTGTTATTCATACAGCTGCTGTAGCAGCAACGGGTAAGAAAGCCGTACCGTTGATTAAGAAAGTGAATGCAGCTGGAAGCAGGAATGTTCTGGAGTTATCTAGCGAAGCCAAACTTGATCCGATAATTTACGTATCCTCCCAGAGTGTCTTACATCCGCCGCCAGGAGGGTTCTATACAGACGAGTGTCCGATAAGCCCATCCCCTATTGATGAATATGCGAAATCTAAAGCTGAAGGTGAGATCGTTGCACGCAAACTGCAAGGCGAAGGGCACCCAGTGGTTATTATCTGGCCATCAGGGATAATCGGACCAGATGATGTTGGAGTGAGTGTGGCTGCCAAGGGAATCGCAAGATTGTTGAAGGCACCCATAATTCCCTTACCCCAAACGGGCGGTATTTTAATGCACGATGTGAGAGATCTAGCAAGGGTTCTAAGTCGTTGTTTGACAGCTAAGCAGGGGCCCCGAAGATACGGAGTGTTCGGGCATTATCTAGATTGGCCTGAAACAGAGATCTTCCTTGAATCGGTGACTGGCAAGCGGCTTCGCACAATTACTCTTCCGAATTCTGTTTTCCACACTTTTGGGAGATTCGGCGACCTTATAGGAAATCTTGGAATAGATTTTCCGCTAGATCTCGCTACTTCAAAGTTCATGACAAGTTTGACACCTGGTATTGATGAGCGAACAAGATCAGATTTAGGAATTGAGTGGAAGCCCCTATCAGAAAGCTTTACCGATACTCTTCGTTGGCTCGTTCAAGAAGGACAAATTCCTAAGCGATTGATCCCAAAGCTTGAGGCCTAAGAGTTCATTTCAAAGGTTTTCACTATCGACTGCTGTTTGTATCCGGTGAAGAATGTCCGGCATCGCTGACATGGCCACTGACCAGGACGGGATAAAAGGTTGCTCCATGGGATGCATTAAATAATCTTCACCAGCTTTGGTGATTGCTCGCGAAAACAGTTCAATGAGATTCTCTTCGGAATGCCTATCTATCGGATACCCATTCATTTCTGCATCATGCTGATAACGGTCTGATAAATCAAGTGCAGTTCGGTAATAAGTAGCTTTTAAGGTGCGGAAAAATCCCTGCGAAAATACTTCTCCATTAATTGCTAGTTTACGGAAGATTGATTTGGAAATATCAATTGCCATTCTGTGGAGTCCTTGAGACGGGTTATCTTCAGAGGCAATTTGATGCTTATGCGAATAGGAGTCAGCTATATCTACTTGGCAGATACGACTTGTTGTGTAGTTTCGGTAAACTTCGGAGAGAACCCCTATTTCGAGACCCCAATCAAACGGAATTCGAAGGCCTCTGACAAGGTCTGCATCCATTGAGAACTCACCTGCCAACGGGTAGCGAAAACTATCAAGGTAAGTAAGGAAATCGTCTTCACCCAATATCTGCTTCATGGCTCGTAGAAGAGGCGTAACCAATAATCGTGCAACTCTTCCATTGAAGCCGTCGCTGTCAGTCCGGAAATAATACCCTTTACAAAAGGCGTAGCCGAATGTCGGATTAGCTAACGGGTAAAGCAACCTCGCTAACATTTCACTTCGGTAGTTTAAGATATCAGCATCATGCAAAGCTAATATTTTTCCCTTGCCGGATGCAAGGAAATATCCCATGGCATACCAGACGTTGCTTCCTTTCCCACGCTCTAATGGGGCTAGACCTTCAGATGCTAATTCGCTTTGCAGATCGAGCATCACAGGCCCATCATTCCAGATGACCTTCACATCAACTGGTATATCCTTAACCTGTTCCTTAACCATTTTGAACTGTCGACTATCTGCTCGGTCTAAGCCAATTATTATTTCGGTGAGGTAACTATTCGTCTCAAGTTGAGTTATTATCTCGGGCATAGCCGGCCCCTCAAATTCACTGTAAAGAGCAGGAATAATCAATGACATTGGTCGCTCATTGGACCACCCTTGAAGATCTTTTTCTAATTCCTCCACGGGACGGTCAGCAAGGTTGTGGAGGGTTGTAATAACGCCATTTTGGAAAAAGTCGCCCATAATTGGCCTTTCTTTCTTGCTTTGAGTGTCCCACATAAGTTGGGGTATACGACAAGTAAAAGAACTAAAGAGACCAATCGATTTCAGTTATGCCTTGCTGTCTTAACAGTTGGTTGATTCTAGAAAATGGCTTGCTGCCAAAGAATCCCCTGTACGCGCTCAGGGGTGAGGGGTGCACCGACTCAATGCAGGTATGCTTTGTGACGTCAATGAGGCTCTTCTTCCGTCGTGCGGATGCCCCCCACAACACAAAGACGATCTTTTCCTTCTTCTGACTTATGCAACGAATGACTTCATCTGTGAAAGTTTCCCAGCCTTTGCCTTGGTGAGATGCAGGTGCTCCCTGCCGTACTGTCAATGTCGTATTCAAAAGCAATATACCTTGCTCTGCCCATGCAGCGAGATCCCCACTTTGTGGCTTCGAAACTCCAAGATCATCTTCTAGCTCTTTGAAAATATTTTGAAGCGATGGAGGGAACGAAACCCCAGGCGATACAGAAAAACACAAGCCATTTGCTTGACCGACACCGTGATATGGGTCTTGCCCTAGTATCACGACTTTTAAAGTTGCGAAGGGAGTCAAATGAAAGGCACGGAACACATCCGGATGTGCTGGAAAGACCATATGAGACGCACGTTGATCAAGAATATAATTTTGAAGCTCTACCCAGTATGGCTTGTTGAATTCTTGCCGAAGAATGGGGTTCCAATCAGTCTGCATACTAAGCAAGCTAGCTGAATTCTCTTGACACCTAGTTGAGGGTTACCAGAAGTACTAGGTGTCGCCTGCACTTGTGCGTAAAGCGATGTTCTAGATAGCATGCCCAAGTGGACAAAAAACTTGAATCTTTAACTGCTGGCATGAGGATTCCTTATGGCGGGAACAATGTTGCGATCGTGTCTGAGAAACTAGCTTCTGAATTTAAGAGTGGCGATAGATTAATTGTCATCCAAACAACTGGGGATCTACTTCATATTCCTGCAGATGTATGGGACATTTCTTTTAAAACAGTTGGGCAGGCCCATAACGCTTTTCTTGAAATGGGTTCTGTTGACGATGATTCGATTACAAAGTTCTTCAAATTGTTTGCAGATTACTTATCAGATGACGAAAGGTTCTCTGCTATCAAAGATTCAAATGACGAGGATGTAAGGATAGCTAGGTCTAAAGGACGGTCAACGACGAGGTTGATTCTCTCTGAGAAGATGAGAACAGACATGGTCGCTGGTTTACGCTTATGGGAGAATACACCGTCTCAAAGAGGCTCAGCCATTGAGGAAATTAATCATGATGGGTGGAATGTTAAATTAATAACTGCTGGGCTTGGTGCTGTCGGTTTTATTTTTGAGGGGAGGCCTAACGTCTTTGCGGACGCTACTGGAGTTCTTCGATCAGGTAATACAGTTGTCTTCAGAATAGGTTCTGATGCCTTGTTGACTGCGAACGCTATCGTGGAGCATGCTTTGAATCCTGCTTTGGAAGAATCAGGGTTGCCAAGTGGCTCAGTGAGTCTCATCAATAGCGCCGAGCGATCTGCCGGGTACGCTATGTTCTCAGATCAACGACTCGCCTTGGCTGTGGCCCGAGGGTCTGGACCAGCCGTTGCTCAACTAGGTTCAGTTGCGAAACAAACAGGTATTCCAGTTAGCTTACATGGGACAGGTGGCGCCTGGCTGGTTGGTAGCAGTAACAGTGACCCTGAAATGTTCAAAGCAGTTGTCTATCATTCGTTAGATCGAAAAGTTTGTAACACACTTAACACGTGTTGCATCACTAAAGAAGCTGCATCGGTTTTAGTTCCAGAATTTCTGGCTGCACTATCAGAAGCTGCCGAAGTGAGAGGTGCAAATGCTAAATTACACATCACCGAGTCGGCAGATCCCTTTATCCCCAATGCATGGAGGGGAAATGTTTCTATTGAACGAGCAGAAGGCGAAGTCGTTGAGACTCAAACCGTAGAAATAAAGATTGAGGAAATTGGCGTTGAATGGGAATGGGAAAATTCGCCGGAGGTCACTTTAGTCGTAGTCGAATCCGTTGCAGAAGCCATAACGCTTTGTAATAGTTACTCTCCACAATTTGTTGCGAGCATGGTGACCGAAGACGACGCTGAATTCGAAGCATTTTTTGATGGCATTAATGCCCCTTTTGTTGGTAATGGGTTTACGAGGTGGGTTGACGGGCAGTATGCCTTAAATCGGCCTGAACTAGGGTTATCTAACTGGCAGTACGGAAGACTGTTTGGTAGGGGTGGTGTCCTTTCCGGAGATTCGATTTTTACTATTCGGACACTCGCGTCCCAAGAAACTTCTCAGGTAACGCGCCGTTCATAGTTAGAACTTCTCAGCAGTAGATTCAGTTCAGAATATGGCGCATTGCTTGACTTATTAATAATAACCATTATTATTAATAAGTGAATTCTCAAAAGGAATACCTCATGACACCCCTCATTGCCACTTTCAAGAAAGTTAAATTCCTTTACCCAAAGCTAGTCTCGGCGGGTTTCACCAATAGGCGTCATATATATCATATGCTTGACTACAAGACACCTCCCTCTGAGATTACCTTTACGGTCATCTCGGATACGCGCACATACTTATAAAGGTAGGAAACGATGCATAAGATCAAAGTATTCCAAACAATCGGATTGACGTTGCTGATATCGCTCATAGCGATATCTTGCGGTGGTGGTGAGAGCTCTGAATCCACGAACGTCATCATTGGCCAAGGTGGCCAAGTAGTAATCGACACTGACGCAGTAAAGGCGGCAGAAGATAAACAAGCTGATGCAAGTAGTGGAACAGAAACCCTTTCTGTTGAAGACGTTGACGTGGAGGAACTCAATACGGAGACAGAAGTGGTCGAAGAGGAAGACGGCATTGACGTCGCTACTGCAGACGAAGATCCACTGGATAACTTACTTAATACTGTTGCACAATTTCAGGGTTGCCTTGAAGACGACGGATTTGAGTTTATTGGGGCGCCTGGTCAACCTGGTCCCGACGGAGAAACCGCTGACCCTAGTTCTTTCACACCCGATTACATTGCCGCACTTCAGAAGTGCGCTACAGCCACGAACATCCTTGATGCCTTCACGGCTTTTAGTGAAGCTCAGGAGAACTTAACCTCAGAGGAGATCGCCCAAAATAACTTCGGAATTCCAGTTTTTGGAGAGTGCCTTGAGCGACTTGGATGGGAAGTCGGTGAAATAACGCCCGATGAGCGCGGCCAGCTCGGATTTGGCGCAAACGGATCAGGCCTAACCCCCCCTGACGATTCAGAAGGCATTTTCCCTGCCGGTGATATAAACACCTGCAGGCAAGAAGCAGAAACATACGTTTTGGAGAATTATGAGGCGAGTGAGGAGTAGTTCAAAAGTTGAATAACCAAAAGAAGATTTTTGCAGGAATAGGAATAGGGCTTGTCCTCATTCTGTTAGTTGGCGTGTTTGTCTGGCCAGGGACGGGGGGAAACAGCAATAATACCCAAAGAAACGATGGCCCTACGTACGTTGTTGCTCCTGTTGAGAGAAGAACTCTATCTGATGAGATCACTGTCCGAGGAGAGATTCGCCGAGATCAGCTGCAACGGATAACAGCCAATGTCGACGGACAGGTGAGTTCAGTCCTTGTGGATGACGGAGACACCATTAACGCCGGAGATGTTCTGTACGCTATTGACGGACGTGCTGCTGTTGCCGTTGACGGCGAGTTTTCCTTCTTTAGAAGATTAGATGTCGGCTCTGACGGCCCAGACGTCCTGCAGTTGGAAACAATTCTTTCAGAGAGCGGCTACGACGTAGGAACAGTGGACCAACTTTTTACCGAAGAAACGAGATCTGGTTTGCGTAGTTGGCAGATAGCCCGTGGGTACGGAGGGGCAAGCCCAGAACCCAACGAGAATATTATTATCTCTTTAAGTTCCAACACTGCCGGATACTCAATAGGGGCACAGAATACAATAGCCATAGAGCTTCAACCGAGTGTCCCTGACCAGAGTCTAACTTCAGCGAAATCTAGTTGGGAGACCCAAACCGCACTTTACTCTCAGAACACAATGAACGCCGAGGCATTTGTTCCTGCTAATTTTGCTTCCCAAAATAATGTGTTACAGGATGACAGACCCGTTATTGAGGTCAGCGTGAATCCAAGTTCTGTTGTTGAGGGAGAAACTGCAACCTTTACATTTACGTCAGATATACCAATGGCTTCGGACACTGTGATCGATTACGTAGTCACAGGCTCTGCTACTGCTGATGATGACTACGAAGACGACCCATTGGACGGCTCATTTATTTTCCCCGCCGGTGCTCAATCATTTGATTTACAAATAGAAACCTTGACTGATAACGAAATTGAGAGTGCTGAAGAACTCATAATCGAGGTTGGTGAGGGTTTCAGCGTAGGCGACAACCTCCCCTACCGACTTGGGGCCCTGCGGGAAGCGAAATTAGAAATAACTAGCCCTGCTGGAGATGTACAAACAATAGAAATACGATCTATAACTCCTTCGGTATCTGAGGGCGGCAACTTAACATTCGAATTCCAAACCGACAAAATAAGCAATGAAGACACGATAATAAAAATATCTGTGTGGGGAACTGCTACGAGTGGATCAGATTTTATAGCTGAAGACTTGGAAGTTGAACTACCCGCTAACCAAGAAACTGTCAGCCTCACCTTCCAAACGAGAAATGATTCACAGGTTGAACCTGATGAAGAACTCTGGGTCACTATTTTAAGCAACCCCGACGAGACGTACGCTATCGGCTCGCCAAAATCAGCTTTAGGAATAATAGAATCTAACGACCTACCTGAGCTAACGATCTCAGGAGGAGGAGGCATCGGAGAGGGTGGAAATGCCGAGTTCGTAATCAATGCCGATCAGCCTGTCACCGAAGACACATCAATCAACTACACGTTACGTGGTAGCGCTACACCAGGCAAAGACTACAAAGAGTTACCAGGGACAGTAATTATGCCAGCAGGTCAAAGCCAAGTAACTGTTCAGATCGAAACTATTGATGACGATGTCCTTTTTCTACCTGGAGATATGGTTGTGGCTTCCTGGCCAGCAAGAATTGGAACAGTATCTGTTGACGATGGAGAGTTCATTCTCCTAGGGCAACAAGTACTTACACTTACAGAGCCTGACTTCACAATCACATTGACACTCAATCCTACTGACAGAGGAAACTTAGAGGTGGGAATGGAAGTGGAAGTTGAGCTTCAAGCAAGCGACCAGGATGCCGTGCCAGGCGTAATTCTCGAACTTGATGAAACTGCAACAGTTACAGCAGATGGTTCAGAGAGATACGAAGGAGTCATCCAAACATTTGAGGACCTAGACGCAGTGGATGGTGCAAACGTCAACGTTGATGTAACGCGAGAAGAAAAGATAGACGTCATCACCGTTCCAGTCGCCGCTGTCTTGCAGGACGGACAAGGCAACGATGTCGTACGAGTAGTTCTAACGGATGGAACAACTCGGCAAGTACAAGTTAAGGTTGGCCTTTCTGAAGGTGCTTACGTTGAGATCACAGAGGGGCTCTCAGGCGAAGAACTTGTACTGGTAGAAACCTGATGAGCACCACAGATATATCCCAGTCAAATCTGAACATTGCAAGTAGAAGAAATTTGTTCCGGCTGCGCGATGTGTACAGAATCTATGGACAAGAACCCGTTGCTGTTCATGCTCTTGACGGCGTATCTCTCGATATCCATGCAGGGGATTTCATGGCAATTATTGGACCTTCTGGGTCTGGTAAGTCTACGCTCCTTGGATTATTGGGGTGTTTAGATTTACCGACAAAAGGGTCAATCAAAGTCGACCAAACAGAGATAACAGACTTAGAAGACAGCGAACGTTCAAAGCTACGAGGCAATTCGATAGGGTTTGTCTTCCAGCAATTCCACTTAATTCCACACCTTACTGCTTTGGGGAACGTTTCAACGGCCCTTTTGTATCGCGAGCTAACGAAACCTGAAATCAGACAGCGCTCACTAGCCGCTTTGGAGATGGTAGGACTAGGCGAGAGGTATGATCACCGCCCTATTGAGATGTCAGGCGGCGAGCAACAACGTGTTGCTATTGCAAGAGCCTTGGTCACTGACCCTCTTATGATCCTTGCTGACGAACCGACAGGTGCGCTGGATACAAAAACTGCAACAATTGTTATGGAAATCTTTAAAAATCTTCAAAGCGAAAATCGTGCAATCGTACTCGTTACCCATGATTTAGAAATAGCTGAACAAATGGATCGTGTGGTTTCTATGCGAGATGGAAAAATCGTAGCTGATGACCTTCGTAGCGAACGAACCGATGCTCTCGAAGATAGATTTTGGGAAGCTGGTAAAGACGGCAAGTTAGAGTAGCTATGAATTGGTTTCGCGAAATACTCAGTGTCGCTCTCGGTGGCCTAACAGCGAGAAAAGTTCGTACCTTATTAATTATGCTCGGGCCGGTGCTGGGGGCAGCCGGCATTGTTGCAGCAGTGGGGTTAAACGAATCAGCAAAAGGTGATGTGAGACAGACTCTAGAGAAATTGGGAACTAATTTAATAGTTGCCTCGGCTGACGGAACCTTCTCCGGAGGTGAGGCCCCAACGCTTCCTGAAGAAGCTGTGGAACGCGCTATGAATGTTTCAACTGTTGATCGCGCTGCAGGTATTACTGAAATAGGAAGCCTTACCGTACTCCCTTCACAAGGCGGGAGGGATTTCTTCAGAACCATACCTGTTCCTGTGCTTACTAGTGACCAAAATCTCCTTAATGTACTCGATGCCAAGATGCTATACGGTCGTTTTATTAACGGAGCAGACGAAGACAATATCTTCCGTAGTGCAGTCATTGGCCAGGATCTTGCAAGGGATTATCAATATCTTCCGGGTGAGGCACGGACAATTGATGTCAACGGCGAAACTTACGGAGTGGTAGGAGTTCTCGAAAAAGTTGCGTTAGTTCCAAAATTAGATACCGCAGTGATCATCCCTAAATCCTCTGCTGAGGAAGATTTTGATGTAGAGCAAAAGCCAACAACGCTGTATGTACGAGCAACAGAAGGAACCGTTGATTCCACCTCCCAAGCTTTACCTGTAGCAATAAACCTCGGTGGACCTGAGGGCGTTGTAGTAGCCATCCCTTCTGACCTACTTGAAGCTCAAGGAGCTGTAGATACCACACTGCGAAATATTCTCTTCTTAATGGGAGGCCTTGCACTCCTTGTTGGAGGTGTCGGAATTGCGAATGTTATGTCAATATCAGTTATTCAACGATCAGGCGAAATTGGCATTAGACGTGCTCTTGGCCATACAAAAGTAACGATCGCCATGCAGTTTGTTCTTGAAGCTTTATTTGTGGGTGTTCTCGGAGGTTTAGCAGGGGTTCTCGCAGGTGTAGGAGTTATCTATCTAGTATCTGCTGTTCTCGGGTGGGTGGCCACCCTGAATCTCCCACTATTTTTAGTTGCAGGAGCCATGGCACTGATTGTGTCAATAATTGCAGGCCTTTATCCAGCCCTCAAAGCTGCTCGGCTTGAGCCCTTAGAGACGCTAAGACTCGGTTAAAAGTTTACTCAAAGCGCTTTCCCTCTTCTTTAAGGAAATCAATCCACTTTGATCCTGCGAAGTCAGTCAGGTCACCAGGCAGGTACCGTACCCTTTCTAGTAACCCTGTGTATGAGAAGTTTCTGTACTTTTCGTATATCTCCCAATTAACAGGGGACTTACTATCAATTCCGATATCAATACCCTGAAAAGGGGCCATAGCAAGTAACGCTAGTAAACCCGTATGAGTCGCCATAGTTGTTCCGTTGAGCGATATCTCTACATCCCAGTGCAAAAAATCAGGAGGCGTCACAGTGACAACAATTGTGTTATGACCCTCTGACATTTCGCCACACTGAATATTCGTCATTTCCCCATAACCATTATGCGAAAATAAAAGAGTTCCATCCATAACGTAAAGAGCGTACCCTCCGCCTTGATCACCGTGAGCAAAGAGAGTCCCTTGATCAGTAGATTTATAGTCAAGCTCTACTTCAACACTCCAGTTTCGGAAGCTAATTAATTGTTGCGATTTCCATCGCTCAACAGTTGGAGTCCCAGGGTAAAGGACCATTTCCTGAACAAGTTTTTCATTCCATGGGGGGCGTAGAATATTTTTGACATTGTTTCCTTCATCCAAAGGAAAAACCTGGTTTTCCCAAGCCGTTTCTTCCCAGAGACTTTTCATTGACTCCACTTTCTCAGGGTACTTTTCGGAGAGGTCTACACTTTCAGTCGGGTCATTACGTAAATCATGCAATTCCCAATGCTCTTCCGAGAATACAGTTTCAGGTTGTCGTATCGTTGAGGCTGACCATCCATCTTTATACATTCCTCGATGCCCTATCATCTCGTAATATTGTTTCGAATGCGTAGAATCTGCCGACGGGTTTGTAAGCGAGCTTGCGAAACTTTTACCAGCAGCTGGAGGCACCTGTTCTTCTCCCTTTGATGTAGGGATTTCTATTCCCACCAGTTCACAAATTGTTGGAAGTAGGTCCGTCACATGCTGGTACTGATGCCGTAATTGATTATCAGATGGCAATCCCTTTTTCCAATGCACTATGAGTGGCACTTGTTGACCACCCTGATGAGTATTAGTTTTATACAACCTAAAAGGTGTGTTAGAGGTCATAGCCCACCCCATCGGGTAATGCGCTAGGGATCGAGGCCCACCCAAAAGATCGATCCTAGAATGATCCAATTCTGTACTTTCAAGATCAGTATGACCGGTAAAGGCTAATAATGTGCGAAAATACGCTGAAGTCCCTAATTCCTGACCTTCCCTTGATCCCCCATTATCTGATGTGAAAACAATAATCGTATTATCCCACTCATCCATTCGTTCTAATTCGTCTCTCAATCTCTTAAAATTCTGGTCAACGTTGTCCACCATCCCTGCAAATATTTCCTGATATCGGGCAAAGAGTTCTTTTTCAAGAGAGGTCAATTCATCCCATGGTTTGACCGCATGGTTTTGCTCAAAATTTCGATCCGGCAATAACGCTTGATCGGACACGACACCTAACTCTTGTTGCCTTTCAAAACGTTGTTTGCGCAATTCATCCCATCCAGCATCGTACTTTCCTTTGTACTTTTCTATGTCTTCACTCTTAGCCTGTAAGGGTGCGTGGACTGCCCCGTGGGCAAAATACATGAACCACGGCTTTGTACGGTCGGAAGTTCTCAATTCCTTTATCATTTTTATCGCTTGGTCAGTTAGGTCGTCAGTGAAGTAGTAATCATCTGGGTAATCATCTATGTCTAAAGCATGATTATCTTCATGGAGCCGATGAGGTTGATGAAAATTGGTGAAGCCTCCAAGTATTCCATAAAACCGTTCAAAACCCTTTTGCAACGGCCAGCTATGCTTGGGTCCTGCCTCAGATAAATTAGAGTCCTTGCATAAATGCCATTTCCCGATCATGAGGCTCGCCCAACCATGTTCTTGGAAAAGGTCACCCATGGTGAGGGCATCTTCTCTTATCTCCATTGCATACCCTGGAAATCCGGGATCAAAGTGAGCTACGTGACCCATTCCAGCCATATGGGAATTTAGGCCGGTCAGTAACGATGCTCGAGTCGGTGAACACATAGGATTGACATGAAAATTCGTATACTGAATGCCATCAGAGGCAAGTCTGTCAAGAGCTGGTGTTTCAATCTCAGAACCAAAACATCCAAGGTCAGAAAAGCCTAGGTCGTCCACAAGCATCACTAACACATTCGGCGCATCTGGAGGTGCTGTGGGAGGCATAGGCCATTCAGGTTCAGAAGTAGAAAAGACCTTTCCCACTTTTCCTCCGAAATTTTTATATGCATGGTCTTTATTGCTCACCTGCAACATCCTTTGGCTGCGTCCTGAATGTTCTCAAAACTATTTTCTGTTTGCAATGCATACTGCGGTCCTTTGTCCATTATTCTACATTTATGGCTAATACTCCTGATGAAATCATTAGGTCATTTTGTGCTAAATGGGCTGATGGGAACGTGAAAGAAATTGTAAATTTTTTTGACGAAAACGCAATCTACCATAACATCCCTATGGCTCCAGTTAATGGGGTAGATGAAATACGATCATTTATTGAAGGATTCTTTTCCTCAGCTGAGTCCATTGACTTTGAGATACTGCACCAAGTGGCGGCTGGCAATATTGTCATGAATGAACGAATAGATACTTTGGTGATTGGCGATGCAACCACGCGGCTTCCAGTAGCTGGAGTCTTCAAAGTACTTGATGGCAAAATTATTGAATGGCGAGACTACTTTGACATGGGGCAATTCACGGCCGGGATGGCATAGTCAGCTTCGGACTAATCTTCCTGGACGTTCCCCTGTATCTTGATCAAATTCTCTTGCTGAAGTGCCGTTGCATAAAGTATTGATGTAACCGGTAACTGGCTGCATTAAACGAGTTCCACCAGTTGGCAAATCATGGTGTGGTACAGGTGGTGAAACCCTTAGATTATCCATATCAATCACGTTGATATCCGCCTTCTTTCCCTGCTCAAGCGTTCCCCTGTCATCGAAACCGTAGAGTTGAGCATTTAACGCTGTTTGCTTTCGAACGATGAACTCTATTGGAATCTTTTCACCCTTTTCTCTGTCGCGAGTCCAGTACGCAAGTTGAGTAGTAGGCATACTTCCATCACAAATAAGTGTCACATGGGCACCCGCATCGCTTAGTCCTGTTACCGTGTCTGGGTGAAGGAGCATTTCCTGCAAAACTCCCATTCTGGCTGGGAGGTCAACAGCACTGAGGGAAGCGAAGCGGGTTCCTCCATCTTCAAGAAGGAAATCATATAAATAGTCAATGGGGTCAACTCCCGCTGCTCCTGCCTTGGCCCCTAGGCATTGACTAATGTCTGGCTCGTAATCCACTGGGTTGTCAAGTGGATAAAGAGCGGGCGCAGCCATCTTGAAAAGTCCATACACATTTTCCATGGACCCTGGTTCGTCAGGGGCTATATCTTTTTCGCTCATTATTGCCGCTCGCACTTCAGGCTTACTCATCATGGCTACCTTCTGGTCAAGAGGAAGGTCTGCTATCTCTCGTAGGTATGTTGGCCTCCTCATGAAGGCGTGATAACCACCAAGTCCTGTCAGGAAACCAATGGGTCGTGACGAAACTTGCGGGTAAATTTGTGCTCCGTTACTGTTCGCTTCTTCGGTCAAAGAGAGAATCTCTCTCCAAGTGTCTGGGTCATAGTCCGGTGATTGCACCAGCGTAAATGTAACTGGTCTACCGCTAACCTCTGAGACACGCACCATAAGCGCATGCTCTTCTTGCTGAGTGAACTTTTCCCCTCCAAGACTTTCCATCTTTCCGATTGTTCCTGCAGGAATCATTTGGAAGACGCCTTTACCAGATTTTTTCATGGCTTCAGCTATCGCAAGAACTTCATGATCGGGGGCAAAGGTGCCGGGGACAGGCTCACCCCAAAGAGAACGATGACCTACAATTCTTGACGTGCTGAACCCAACTGCGCCTGCTTCCAAGGCTTCTGATACAAGACTCGCCATTTGACTAATATCAGTTTCGGTTGCATCTTCATTTAGTCTTCCTCGCTCGCCCATTGCGTAGTATCGGAGTGCTCCATGTGCAATTTGAGCGCTGATGTTTAGTGCGAATTCCCGTTTCGATAAATAGTTTAGATATTCGGGGAAAGTTTCCCATTGCCCCCATTCCATTCCTTCATGAAGTGCCGCTCCGGGGATATCTTCAACGCCTTCCATAAGTTCGATGAGTTCTTTCTCATGGCCGTCATGAACTGGCGCAAAACCTACGCCACAGTTTCCCATAACGATGGTTGTTACTCCATTGTGAGAAGATGGAGCCATCTCAGTGTCCCAACTAACTTGTCCATCGTAGTGAGTGTGCAGATCAACCCAGCCTGGTGTCACGACAGCACCATCTGCATCTATTGTTCTCGCTGCATGGCCAGTGATCTTCCCACCTACTTCAGCAATAATGCCATCTTTGATAGCTAAGTCACCAGTTTCGGGTTTCGTTCCTAACCCATTGACTAAAGTTCCGCCTTTTACGATGCAATCAAACATTTACTCCCCTTGTGCTTCTATCTTAGTCAGGTATCTTCCTAAGTGCCCGAGGTGGGACTCGAACCCACATGCCCCTGTTCGGAGCCGGGGGGTTTAAGCCCCCTGCGTCTGCCTATTCCGCCACTCGGGCCTTAAATCACTATAGAAGTAATATTTCATCTGAAGCGCATGTGAGCCAATTTCAATAAGAAAGATTTATCCGGCAAGGTCATATACTCTAGGAGTGAAAGGAAGGCGTTATGAGTAATTTAGACGGAAAGATAATTCTCATCACTGGAGCAGCAAAAGGTATGGGTGCGACTGAGGCAAAAATGGCTGTAGAGAGAGGGGCGACTGTAATCCTCAGCGATATTATCGAGGACCAACTTGAGGCTACAGCTGACTCTCTAGACTCTGCCTTCTCCCGTTTGGATGTGACCTCAAAAGATGACTGGGAAAAGACCATCTCCCAAATACTTGATGATCACGGACGCATAGATGGTCTTGTCAATAACGCTGGAATTTTTATTCAGAAAACATTGTTTGATGATGCTCAAGAAGCTTTTGAGGCGATGGCAAAAGTAAATCAACTCGGTACTTATCTCGGTATCGAATGCATTGCACCTATCATGAGAGATCAAGAGTCTGGGAGCATAGTTAATATTTCTTCCGTAGCGGGCTTACGTGGCCAAAGGAATATAGGTTACGTAGCCAGTAAATTTGCAGTAACTGGCATGACGAAAGCTATTGCTCTTCAACTCGCTAAATTCAATGTCCGATGCAATAGCGTTCATCCAGGAGCGATTTCAACAGATATGGCCTTAGGTTTAGGTCCAAGTGACGTGGAGTTACTCACGAATAAAACACCCATGGGAAGAATTGGGGAACCCGAAGAAGTAGCGGAGGCAGTGATGTTTCTTTTGAGCGACGCAGCAAGCTATCTAACAGGTGCAGAAATCACTGTTGACGGAGGCTTTATCCTCTAGTTAGGCCGCAGATGATATCGCTGGGGAACTTTGAAGGTCAAAATCATTTTTTTGTAGACCGTTAGAACCGATCGTGTCCCATAGGATGTTTCTTATCTCTGAATCTTGACCTGACTTTGCATTAGCTATCACGAACCCTTCGACTATGTCAGCTAGGACAGCTAACCATGGGCGACCTCTTATAACGATTGAGATACTGAGATCATCTTTATTACGCCGAATAGATCGCTGGTACTGAGCAGATGGTGGTGGGCAACGGAATTGAGGAGTGACATACCCCAATTGATTCGCTATTCGCCCAAGAGTCCTGATAGTTCTTGAGAATTGAATTGAAACTGATTCCGCCATATTTTTAGTATGCAACATCGATATGACATTTCTGAGTTCCTAGATCGTCACTTGTGGATTTCTATAGGACTAGATTAAGTATGTGGATGATAATGAAGCTCTCAATCCGTCTCAGAGGAACGTCTTAGAGCATTTGGGGGCAAAGCTAGCTGATAGGCCATTCTTTAGCGAGCAACTTCAGAGTGAACTGAAAGAAGAACTATCGACTCGTCTTTCAAAGTTTCAAGATTTTATTCCTGAGAATGAAACATTATTTGTTTCGAAATTCCATCTGAATCAGATTATGCGATGCGAACGTCAATTCGTTGCTGATCGGGAATCACAGTTTGAATGGTCAGTCCCTACTGC
>WTHU01000128.1 GCA_011523005.1 Acidimicrobiales bacterium | reverse complement strand
GAAGACATTCCCTGCATGAAAGTCCCCATGGAAAATACCGTGGATAACAGCGCCCTCTAAGAGGCCTTCAACCATCTGGCGAAAGACAACGGAACTGCTTTCACTGTCGATTCCCATGACTATTGAATCACCTAATGATACTCCAGAAATCTTAGTCATAACTATCACGCGTTCGGTAACAAGTTCGAGCTCAGGGTCGGGAATTTCCCACTCCTGCTTCAAATTTGAGTACAGAACTCTTTTGATCTCAAATAGGTTAGCCACTTCGAGTTTGAAATCTAATTCCTCGCAGATTGTTTCAGCGAAGAGTTCAACGAGTGCAGGGGGATTCGCAAGTGCAGCGACCGGTATTTTTCCTACAAGTTTTGGAGCGACCCAGGCCATCACTTTTAGATCGTCGATAACTTTTTTTCGTATCCCTGGTCGTTGTATCTTTATTACAACATCTGAACCGTTACTCAGAACTGCCTCATGCACTTGAGCGATTGAGGCAGCAGCGATAGGAATCTGATTCACTGAAACGATATCTGATCTTCTGTGTCCTAATTCGTCGTTGAGGACTTTAGAAACTTCTGCCCATGGCTCAGGGGACACTTGGTCTCTGCATTTTTTGCATTCAGCAACCAGAGCTTCAGGGAAGACCCCTTCCGCTGCTGAGATTAGTTGCGCGAGTTTGACGTAGGTGGGACCTTGAAGTTCGGCAACATGACGTAGCCTTTCATAAAGGAGCGCTTGTTTTTCTGGTCCTTCTGCTTTGCGGTCTCGGATTTTCCACATGATAAAAGCTTTCCCGAAACGGAAAACTGTCGTTAGCAAGCGGGTTAAGGGCGGAAATTTTGGCTTCCTTATCAAGCCTGGTATTGATAGGCGCAGAGCCCGCCGCGTCTCATCTGCTTCCCTGATCCACTGATTGACGACATCTGAAGATTCGTTATTTTCAAGTTTTGATTCTACTTTTACTGTTGTTTTGAAGTCTGTTTGATTTTGTGATTTATCACTTTTACCTTCAGCTAAAATTTTGATCTCAAGTTTTGCCGGACCCCAGATTCCCATTGAAAGAGGTTTCCACTCAACTGGTGACACAAGTTCATATGAAGAAACCTTTTCAACAAAAGAGCCTAAGGCTTCTTGTAACTCAGCGCGGGCAAGTGAGGCGCCAAGGCAGTGATGGGCTCCGGACCCAAAAGCTAAATGAGGGCAGCCACTTTCCCTAAAGATATTGAACTCGAAGCCCTGTTCTTCTGCTTCAGAAAGGCCTCCTGCGTGAAGCCCCAGAAGTACAGTTGATCCAGCAGGAAACAGAATTCCATCTATTACTTGATCAGTCGTGGCTAAGCGACCAGTTGTGCGAACAGCGCTAATGTATCGAAGCGACTCTTCTACAGCTGCGGGAATAAGTGAAGGGTCATTTCTTAATGCTTGGTATTGGTCTGGGTGGTCAGCCAACACCGCAATTGTTGCTCCCAATTGGTTTCGGGTGGTGTCGGTCCCCGCAAGTAATATAGCTTCAACCATTGCGCTCAATTCATCATGCGATAGGCGGTCTTCGTCATAGTGACTTTGAACCAGCTCAGTAAGTAAATCGTCTTCTGGTGCATTGCTCCGCTCGATGATTAGGTTTTGGACGTATGCGTCAAGATCCCTTTGAGCCTTCGATATCTCTCCTAAACGCCCTATGACAGACTCTATATCGGCATCGAGGGCTGAAAATATGATGTCAGCCCATTCGTCAAAGAGTTTCCAGTCATTGTCATCAACCCCGAGGATACGGCAAATCACTGGAACAGGAAACGGGCGACAAAATTCCGATACAAGTTCCCCTCCTCCATTCTCAACTATCTTTGAAACCAAGTTGTCTGCATGACTTTTCATGAATGCACGATGTTTGTTTGTATTGCCAGAGGTGAACGAAGAATTAACAAGTCGCCGAAGTCGTTTATGGTCTTCACCTTCTACGGACAAGACGTTGGGGCGCATTCTGACGGTTGAAGGAATTTCGGGAACAATTCGCTGAGCTTGTTCAAGCATCACGTTCAAATCGGAAATGCCATTTTCCATTTGATCTAATGCAGAGAAGCTTGAAAGTAGTGATATCCATTCAGGATTTCTAAGAATAGATTTGATCTGTTTGTAGCCGAGTACCATCGGTCCAGCAGGCGTAGTAACGACCCAACCTTGACTTGTGATTGACTCTGTGAGAGATAATATTTCGCCAAAGTTTGTGGCCGACAGTTCGACGTACGGAATAGCACCTGGCGCACTGACATCGACTACGTTAGCGGAAGTAGTGGGGTTTCCATGAGTCGTTGTCATTTGGTAGCTTTCTTAATGTTCCCTTGCTTAAACCGGTATCGCCACTTGTGAAGCGGGGATCTCTTTGTATCTCAATTGATACTGATTATGCTCGAGTTAGTGCCTCTTCAAGTATATTTCTAGCGATACTTGGGCATTCAGCCAAAAGGGTATTAAATTCACTTCGTGACATAGCTAATATGGTTGAATCGAAAGCGGCTCGGACGGTCGCATCTCTTGGTTCATTTAGAATGACGGCTCTCTCGCCAACAACGGCGCCAGGAGCGATAGATGCTATCAGCTTTCCGTCTTTCTCAATAACTAACTGACCATGGACCAGTAAGAGAACTTCATTTCCGAATGCACCTTGATGCATAAGGATGCTTCCCTTTTTCACGTCTATGCGAGTCGTTAGTCTGCAGAGGGTTTCAAGTTCTTGAGGAGTTGCTGAGGCCGCAAAGGCAAAATCAGCGTATTGTAAATGGTGGGTTGATTTCTTTGCCATTATTTATCCTTTGTTCGGGGGGTGGCCATATTTAAGGCCATATGTATTCTGCCTCATTTGAGCAGTTAATGCTCGTGAAGAGGCGGTGTCTTTTGTCACTATGCAGGATGTCACATTTTAATGTAGGTGACAGTTGCTCAATGCTGTCAAAGAAAAGTGCGAAAGTACTTCAATAAACGCCTATTGTGGAACTATGTCAGAAGATGAAATTGTGTTTTGGGATCGTGCTGAAAATCCTGAATTCGAAGCTTGGTTGAAGGCGGCCGAAGCTGTTGTAGGCGAAGGTAACATACAGGAGGTCTTGCACTCTGATTTAGCAGGTGGCTTACACATAAACCCCATCTATACGGATGAAATTACTGATAGCTCATTAGATGAGGTGTCAGAAGGTGTTGGTTTACGTTCCTCAAATCCGGCAGGGAATATTAAAGGTTGGGATATTCGCCAACGTCATTGGATTACGGATGCTAGCTCAGCGAATTCACTAATTCTGGAAGATCTCTCTCGAGGAGCCAGGAGCATCGAGCTGGCAATTGAGGAAACTGAGATGATTCCATTTCAGAAAGTTCTAGACGGGATTATGCTTGACATGGCAGGAATCGGTCTCTCGTGTAGCCGTGAAAGTCTTTCAGCTGCTTCTCAACTAGTTGATTATCTATCGAATAAGTTGCCGGAATCATCTGGAAATATATTTGATCTTGGGGTTGATCCTCTCGGGGAACTTTTGAGTAATTCACTTGAAATTAGTGATTTTGAATCGTATCTCGCTGGTGGCGCTGAACTAGCGGGCGAAGTTTCTAACAACTTTACGAAAGCAACTACATTCCGAATTAATGGTTTGAAATACGCGCAACTCGGTGCTGATACAGTTACGGAAATTGCTGGGGTTCTCTCAACGGTTGTTGTTTATTTACGAGCTATGGAAAGAGCCGGTATCGGGATTGAAGTAGCTTTGAAACAGTGTTTGATTATTGTTTCAGTGGGAACTGATCAATTTCTTGACATTGCTAAACTGCGCGCATTGAGACTTCTTTTACTGAATATTGGAAAGGCCTGCGGGGTAGAGAGCTTTCAAATAAAAATACAAGCTCAAACTCCAGATTATTTAATATCTCGAGATGACCCGTGGGTGAATCTGTTACGAACAACAGTTAGTTGCTTTTCTGCGGCTACTGGCGGAGCTGATATCATTTCCATTCCTGCATTTGATAGTGCTTTCGGAATACCAAATGAATTTGGGTTGAGGCTAGCCAGGAATACTCATCTAGTGCTTATGGAGGAATCAAATATCCATCGGGTCGTAGACCCTGCTGGTGGGTCATGGTATGTTGAGTCACTCTCGGCTGACATAGCAGAGAAATCATGGGAAAGATTTCAAGATTATGAATCAAGTGGGGGATTCAAACATCAAGTTATTTCGGGTTCTTATGCCGAACAGGCACATCTCTCAAGAGATGATTATACATCTCAAGTCTTGTCCGAAGAGAAGGTTCTAATTGGAGTGAATTCATTTCGGGAGGAATTAGCAACTGAGCTCCAAAGGGATCCCTATCCTAGGTCAGTTAATAATGGCAATAGTGAGCATCTGGATTTTAGAATTTCAGACATATTCCGAAATGCTGAGGAGACGTAATGCCGGTTCCTGATTTTGGCTCCATTCCCTTTTCCCCTCTTCCTGCAACAGATGGCCATAAAGCCAGTGACTGGAATGATTTGCTTTCTAAGTATTTAAAGACAAGTCCAGAAGAATATGTCTGGCATGCCCCTGAAGGAATTCCCATAAAGCCGCTTTATACAAAAGATGATCTCCAATCCCTTGATTTCGTTCATACTTTGCCGGGTTTCCCCCCTTTCTTACGAGGCCCTTACCCAACCATGTATGTAAATCAGCCATGGACAATTCGCCAATATGCTGGATTTTCTACAGCTGCTGAATCTAATGCCTTTTACCGTCGTAACTTGGCGGCTGGACAAAGAGGGCTTTCTGTAGCTTTTGACCTACCAACTCACCGCGGATACGACTCTGACAACCCGAGAGTATCGGGAGATGTGGGTATGGCGGGAGTTGCCATTGACTCCATCATTGATATGAGGCAATTATTTGATGGGATCCCATTGGATAAAATGAGCGTCTCAATGACTATGAACGGGGCTGTTCTTCCAGTTCTTGCTCTTTACGTCCTCGCAGCAGAAGAACAGGGAGTGTCTACAAAACAACTCGCTGGGACAATTCAAAATGACATTCTAAAAGAATTCATGGTCAGGAATACTTTTATCTATCCTCCGAAACCTTCAATGCGAATTATCTCTGACATCATTGCGTTCACGTCAACAGAGATGCCAAAGTTCAATTCGATTTCTATATCGGGCTACCACATGCAAGAGGCAGGAGCGACTCTTGACTTAGAAATGGCATACACCCTTGCAGATGGAGTTGAATATATCCGCTCTGGGCTTGGTGCAGGTTTGGACATAGATGCTTTTGCTCCTCGATTAAGTTTCTTCTGGTGTATTGGAATGAACTTTTATATGGAAGTCGCTAAATTAAGAGCAGCTCGGTTACTTTGGACAAAGCTTGTTAGCCAATTTCAACCTAAGAATCCTAAGTCACTATCTTTACGCACTCATAGCCAGACTTCCGGTTGGAGTCTCACTGCTCAAGACGTCTACACGAATATTATTAGGACCTGTATTGAAGCTATGGCCGCTACACAAGGGCACACGCAATCCCTCCATACAAACTCATTTGATGAAGCACTAGCATTACCATCAGAGTTCTCAGCCAGAATTGCAAGGAATACACAGCTTTTCCTTCAGCATGAATCAGGTACTACTCGAGTTGTTGACCCTTGGGGAGGCTCATATTACATTGAACGCCTCACCCATGACTTAGCTAATCGTGCATGGAAGCACATCTCGGAAATAGAAGATGCTGGTGGGATGGCAAAGGCAATCGATCTTGGAATCCCTAAATTGAGAATTGAGGAAGCAGCTGCGAGAACTCAGGCAAGAATTGATTCTGGAGTTCAACCAGTCATTGGAGTAAATAAATTCAGACTTGATAAAGAAGATGATGTGGAAATTCTCCAAGTTGATAACCGCGAGGTCAGGCAACAACAAATTCAACAACTTATCGAGCTTAGAGAAGCAAGAGATGAACAGGCATGCCAAGCCGCACTTGAGCGTCTAACCAATGGAGCTGAACAAGACGGAAACCTGCTTGCCCTGTCCATAGATGCAGCCCGAGAGTTTGCTACCGTTGGAGAAATCAGTGATGCTTTAGAAAAGGTATTTGATCGGCATAAATCACAAATACAAATAATTTCAGGAGTGTATCGTAACGAAGTGGGAGAAAATAACGAGCAAATAGAGTTAGTACGATCAGAGACGAAAGAATTCGCAAAAAAACACTGCCGGCGGCCAAGAATTCTATTTGCAACTGTAGCGCAAGAAGGTCATGACGGAGGACAAAGGGGCATAGCCACAGCTTTTGC
>WTHU01000087.1 GCA_011523005.1 Acidimicrobiales bacterium | reverse complement strand
GCATCTGATTTTGCTGCAGTTATGCAATCTGTCTGGTTAATAGGTGAAGGATATACTCCTGAATCCTCTCTTCTGGGACAAAATTTTCTTGCGAGTCAAGGCGGTTTTCTGATCTATCCCGTCGCTTTGCTGGCTGCAATATTCCCAACGGCGATTACTTTGATAGTTATTCAGTCTGCTGCGTTATCCTTTGCGATAGTTCCTATTTGGCGGCTATCAAGGAATGTGGCAGATTTACGGGCGGGAACAAGCACAATTATCATCGCGATATACGGCTCCTATAGCGCCATACACTCGCTCAACCTATCAGGTTTCAGGCTTGAAACTTTTGCTGTACCAGCGATGCTTTCATTCGCACTCTCTGCATACAGCAATAAGAAATATAAATACTGGTTCATGGCAACATTAGCCCTATTATCAAGGGCTGATCTTGGACTTTTAGTAGCTGGTTTCGGGGTTCTTTGGATACTTGAAGGAAAGAAAAAGCTGGGATACCAAACAATAGCTCTAGGTTTGGCATGGTCAACAATATTCATACTCGGCATACAGCCTCTATACAACGGCGGGGTATACCCGCATTTGGAAGCCTTCGTACAGTATGGTGCTGGTAACCCCTTTGCTGTCTTGTGGGGTATCGTTATCAATCCATTAACCTTCATCAACGAACTTTTCTCCGAAGCAAACTTTCAAGTAGTTGTAGCCATACTTGCACCCTTACTCTTTCTTCCAATGGTTGCTCCTAGATATGTATTGCCGGCGTTGCCTCTGTTCGCTCTATATCTAACGGCCGATGTGCCGACGAATGAATTGACTGAAGCAGGCCAACGAGTACCTGTCATAGTCTGCATGTTCATCGCACTAATATTCGCACTTCGAAAAACCGGGAGAGTAATAGTCCAACGAGTGAATGTAGACAGGACAGTAATAGGGGCACTACTCATAACAGCGTCAGTGTTCTTTGTTTCAAATTCCGTAGCATCCCCTTATGATGATCCCTGGGAATGGGGCCGGCGACAACCAGTTGACCAGGCACGCCTTGAGGTAGCTGAATTGATTCCCGAAGAGGCAGTAGTTCGAGCTTCCCCAAAACTTCTTCCCCTCTTAACTGAAAGAATAGCGTTATGGGAATTTGAGATCCCAGAAACATATGATGATCAACTTGCTGACGATGCAGTTCGTAACGTTGATTGGTTTGTATTCGATAGAACAGAAGTACCTATAGCTTGGACTGGAGTGGATGTTCTTGATTTCCAGTCTGATTTAAAAGTAAGCAAACGTTTTGTTCGAGTATTTAATGAAGCAGGAATTGAAGCGTATGTTACGCCCCAAGCCGCAAAGGTTGCCGGACTAGAGCCTATTGAATAGCGAAGGATTTAACGACGTTATTCTGCCTTGATACGTGAATATTCTCTCTTATCAGTTTTGCATACCCAGCAAGTTGATCATGGTTAGCGTTGCTAATAGCGTTACGGAAATCTAAGTCAGTCATGTCATTTATAGGCAATACATGTAAATGAGTATGAGGAACCTCGAAACCAGCAATCATTTGCCCTATTCGGCTCGGTTTGAAAACTCTCATCTGTGATTGACCAATTATTGACGCTACTTCAAGCAGGTGTCCCACTTTCTCTGCTGGCAGGTCAACCCAATGATCAACTTCAGCTATAGGAACAACTAAACAATGCCCATCGCTTATTGGGTTTATTGAGAGAAAGCTAACGCATTCCGTATCACGCCAAATAGCGTGAGCTGGAAGGTTGCCATTGATAATTTCTGTGAAGACACTCGCCACCTGTAGTCCTTTCCACTTCGTGAACATAAGCGTATGCTAAGTAAATGGAAGAACCCAATCAGACTCATGAAAGATGGCGTGATAATGCGCTCACGATTCCTAACCTTATATCAATTCTACGCTTAGCTGCTGTACCGGTCTTTGTCTGGCTATTAATAGGGGAGAATAGGCCATTAGCTGCTGCTGCACTGCTAGGAATTCTAGGAGCAACAGATTGGGTTGATGGCTGGGTCGCCAGAAGATTTGATCAAGTTTCGGAACTTGGGAAAGTGCTTGATCCGACTGCGGATCGAATAATGTTTCTGGTAGCTGTATTCACGATGATGATTGATGGTTCAGTACCAATCTGGTTTGGTATTCTTACTCTTGTCCGAGAAGGGGTTGTAGCTATAGCTGCGCTAGTTTTAGGTGCATTAGGTGCCCGTGCTTTAAAGGTAACGTGGGTAGGCAAAACAAGCAGTTTTGGGTTGATGTTTGCATTTCCTTTATTTTTGCTCTCAACTGCGGTGGAGGGGGCGCAATCAACAACGTACGAGGTTATCGCTTACGTGATTGGTGTTCCATCTCTAGCTCTACACTACGTAGCCGCCTTTGGCTACATCCCATTGGCTCTAGCCGCATTGAAAGAGGAAAGAGAGGAGATGCTTTGATATGTTTCCCTTACCTATGGGGGGAGATATGTTCGCGGTCGTTCTCTATTTTTGAATTCAAAACTTCGTTTACTTGATGTAAGGTCAAAGTATGCATATTCCTGAGAATCTCAAATACACATCGGATCATGAGTGGGTAATGGTTGAGAGCGATAAGGCCAAAGTCGGAATCACCGATTACGCCCAAGATGCACTTGGAGATGTCGTTTTCGTTGATATCCCTGAGGTTGGAAAGCGAGTTACCGTTGGTGAAACCGTAACTGAGGTGGAATCAACAAAATCTGTTTCAGATATTTATGCTCCATTAGAAGGGGAGATAATTGAAATAAATCACGATCTCGACGAAAGCCCAGAACTGCTCAACGGAGACCCTTACGGCGAAGGCTGGATATTTATACTTCAACTTGACGAAGCAGCCTCTACCGAAAATTTGTTATCGGCTAACGAATACCGAGAGTTGGTTGATGGATAAATGCGAGAAGATTCTGTGAACGAGGACCCAACAGAAACATTGTCAATTGACGACATCGCAAATGCCAAAGATAAAGTTACTGCTGCAGGATTTGTAGTTACCGATGGCCCCATCGCTGGGTCTAAATATTTACTCGATACTGGAACATCAACCTTAGGACGTCATCCAGAGAGCACTATTTTCTTTGATGACATTACTGTCTCTAGACGGCATGCCGAGGTCACATTGTTAGCGAATGAAGCTAAGGTTACAGACGTGGGGTCGCTAAATGGAACTTACTTGAATCAAAGACAAATTAATTCGAGTGAACAATTAGCACCGGGCGATGTTCTCCAGATAGGCAAATTTAAACTCGTCTATTTTCAAGAAAGTAACTAGTGGGGGCGACTCCTTCGTACTTTTCAATCGGTAAGCTTGTGAAATTACTTGAAGTAGACTTTCCAGGCATTTCAGTATCAAAAGTGCGCTACCTGGAATCAAAAGGTTTAGTGAATCCGGAGAGGTCAACTTCCGGTTACAGGCGTTACAGCGAAAAGGACCTAAATCAGCTTAGGTGGATTCTAAGCCTGCAGCGAGACCATTTTCTGCCCTTAAAAGTCATCAAAGAGCGCCTTGTTGGCGATGGTAATGATGAACAGTCAGAAACTTTTCAACTACCTCAACTCGACCCGTCATCTCCTCCTGATGAGTCCCTTGAATTCACGAAAGCTGAGCTTCTTAAACGAACAGGGTTATCGGAGGAGAAGTTTAAGGAGTTGGAATCGTATGGAATTTTGCCCAAGAGTAACCAGTCGCGAGGGGAGACATACAATGCTGATGATCTATTTGTCACCCAAATAGTTTCACGGTTCTATTCATATGGAATAGAACCGCGACATCTCAGGCATATCAAGCGAGGTGCTGATGCTGAAGCATTGCTGATTGACCAAAGACTTACGGGCTTGCAAGGAAAGCGGGCGATCAAAGCAGTAGTCGAGCTTGCAAAGCTAAGCAGCGAATTAAAAACTTTACTTCTCAGGAGAGCACTACACGGGAACGGCGATATTAGCTGATAAGGCGGTGAGTATTTTTCGGAAAACCCAGTTATGTTTTTAGTATGATCGAAATGGAACTGGTCGGAGTGAGAGTTGAGTTTCCCGGACCGGCACCAATCGTGCTACTTAAAGAAACTAATGAGCGTGGGTTAGTGCTACCAATTTTTATAGGTAACGCTGAAGCCAATGCCATTGATATTCATCTGCGAAACGATAGCCCTCCGCGACCCATGACACATGATCTTTTTGCTACCGCATTAAAAGAAATGAATGCGTCGTTGACAAAAGTTGTCGTAACGGAAATTGATAATAAAACATTCTTTGCAGAGATACATTTTGAAACAGCTGATGGGGTCAAAACTATAAGTAGTAGGCCGAGCGATGCTATCGCCTTAGCTGTTCGCATGTCATCTCCGATATACGCTGAGGAAGAAGTCCTCGCTACCGCGGGGCACAAAATTCGTGAGGATAACGAAGATACCGAAGAAGATGTCCTAGCGGAATTCAGAGATTTCTTAGATGATGTGAGTCCAGAAGACTTTTCAGCTTAAATTCCACTTTGAAGGAGTGAAGTTGGATTAATGCTAATTCTTCCTTACACTCTTAGTACTTACAACGGCGTAATTTCTGCAATGTGATTAAGGAAGGCAACCATGAAGCAAACAAACGTCGAAATGGCATTTTCGGGTAAAAAAGTTACTGAAATAGTCGGTATATCTTACCGTCAGTTGGATTATTGGACTCGGACAGAATTGATATCACCCTCGATTGAAAAGGGAGAAGGAAGTGGAAGTCGTCGTAGATATTCCTACAAAGATCTTCTCGAGCTCAGGGTGATCAAAAATCTAATTGATGGTGGCATTAAAGTTGAAAAGATAAGAGAAATATTTGAATACCTCAAAGACCAACTTTCACAAGATGTGACTAAAGTGAATCTCGTAATTTCTGGAAATAAGACTGTGCTAGTCAAAAGCGGAGATGAACTGATAGACATTCTGCAAAAGGGGCAAGGCGTATTGAATATACTGCCTCTTGCAACAGTAAAAGAGGAAATTGATTCTGCGATCGTGGAATTGAGGCCAATTGCTGAAGGAAGCACTCCAAACTCCCAGCTCAATACTCGAACAGGAAGCTAACGAGCTCTGTGACTGAGCCGCTTCTTCAATCTCCACTCAACAGCATACACCTATCAAATGGCGCAAAATTTGCGGAATTTGGTGGTTGGAATATGCCATTAGTCTATTCTGAAGGGACACTTGAGGAGCATAGAACATGTAGGACAGCATGTTCTATCTTTGACGTGTCACACCTAGGAACCTTAAAGGTTTCGGGGAGTGGTGCTTTGATGGCAATTCAATCAACCTTTACAAATGATCTGAGTCGAATTGCTCCCGGACGAGCGCAATACAGTCATCTATTGAATGATTCAGGTGGC
The DNA here is from genome assembly GCA_011523005.1 of Acidimicrobiales bacterium. GTDB lineage: Bacteria > Actinomycetota > Acidimicrobiia > Acidimicrobiales > UBA8592 > UBA8592. The sequence continues at coordinate 922 of WTHU01000087.1, read as the reverse complement.
GTGATAGATGATGTGATTATCTGGTGGCTTGAGGACTCTTTATTTCACATAATGCCTAACGCTTCTAATACGAGACGAGTTAGCGAAGCACTTGATTGCTCATCGGGTGATTTAAAATATTCAGACATAACTAGAGAAAGATCTGTCATAGCTATACAAGGACCAAAAACACGAGAAATCTTAGCAAAGACTTCGGTAGATCTTGCCGCCATCCCGCGGTTCCATGTTAAGCAAATTGAATACAAATCCTCTATCTTGACGGCAGCTGGAACCGGATACACAGGTGAAGATGGGCTAGAGATTAGTGTTCCGTTAGCTGTAGCTGAAACTTTATGGGAGGAGCTAATTGGGTATGGCGCAAAGCCCGCCGGACTAGGAGCACGTGATACCCTTCGCCTCGAAGCAGGTTTACCTCTTCATGGAAATGAACTTTCGCCAACGATCACTAGTGCACAAGCCAACATGAAGTGGGTAGTTGCTACGACTAAAGAAAATTTCTTGGGGAAACAGGCAGTAATGGAAGAGATCAAGAATGGGGTCTCAAGGAAACTCTTCGGATTACAGACCGAAGGAAGGCGTCCACCACGCACCGGCCAGCTAATAGTCAAAGACGGAAAGTTGTTGGGTGAAGTCACGAGCGGAAATTACTCTCCGACACTCGAATGCGGAATTGCAATAGCGCTGCTGGACCCGAAAGTATCTCTCGGGGAGAAGGTCACCATTCAAGGTCGAAGAAATGAAGAAGAGGCAACAATAGTCAAGCTGCCGTTCTATATTGCGCAATAAAATTCTTAAAGGTAATCTACAGTAGACTGCCGAAGAAGGGCATCTGCCAAAATTAGGCAACCCATGGCTTCGACCATGGGTACCGCACGGGGAAGCACGCAAGGATCATGACGTCCCTTTGCCTTTAGCTCAATTT
>WTHU01000089.1 GCA_011523005.1 Acidimicrobiales bacterium | reverse complement strand
CTTCAATATCCATAAATCTCTTCTTTCTCTAGGAATGTCCTTCACCAGAAATACATTTTCACGTTATTTCAAGTAAATATGAATTTTTCAAATTCTGCGAATAAAAGACATTTTTCATATTTGTCAGTAGAATAATAATTGTTGTGGCGTTGTCATGTGACTTTACCCGAGAGTGATGTCCGTGATTTACGTAACGGCCGGACCCTAGGGGTTCGAACAAACAAGGAGAATACGTTATTAATAAAGGTAGTTCTGGTATGACTGCGCTTGAGTTTGAAATCATGGTGCAGAGACATCTTGATGGACTGACGGATGATACCATCCTGCACAAACTTCAGAACAATAAGTCGCAATGGGTAGAAACGCTCTTTAGGTTCCTTGAACAAACTGATAGAAGCATTGCACGTGTGCGTCGAGAGCACAGAGGGATTGAACGCAGAACTGTTTTGGATGACTTAAATTCTGAAGCTGATCGGATAGACAAGGTTTTAACAGATATCCTCGGTCCAGCTCCTAGCCATGAAGTTACTAACCAAGATGTGGAAGAAGACACCTCCAAAGCTGAAATTCAACTTGCGTGGAGAGATGGAAGACTCATTGCGTGGCTAGGCGCGCATAAATCGCAATCATTCGGACATGAAACGATCCTAGATAGCCTTGAACGTCTTGAAGCGAACTCTATTGAGTGGAGTACCTCTGAGGATTTACAACTTCCTAACGAGCAATTAGCTCCCTGTGTTTCCGCACCCATTTCCTCAACGCTGGGGTGGCTTGTATCTCTTGGCAGTGATCGACCGGATTTGGCTGGAGCGACATCAATTTGGATGGGCCTAGCCGCAGGTTTGGCTGTAAAGCTGGTTGTAGAAGGGAAGATTTTTCCAGCCTTACACGAAGTAAACGGTACTCAAAACTCTGATTCAGGTGATGCCCTATTCCACGTGCGGTGGTCACCTGCTCTGATTGATTTGGATGCCCATGCAGCGCTTGTTGCCTCCACTCCAAGTGCTGTGATGCTTGCATGCGATGAGACAGACCGTCATCGTTTTGTTGGGAAAGTTTTATCTGACTTAACTGATTCAATTGTTCGCATGGCAGCAGGTCAAGTCAAACTTCCATATGCTCCTGCTGATATTAAATCGAGAGAGGATTTCGGTGAGATGGTTGTGTCGGGCCTTGATGGAATGGCCTTTCGAGGTAATTCAGATTACGGGTCAGATATTTCCAGGAGGTTAAATCAGTGGGCTGTTCCGGTAACAGGCATCGAGAAGCTTCGCCTCTTAGTTCGGCTCAGCCCTCCTGATGAATCGGGGGCTTGGTTAAGTGAAGTACTTGTTCCAATCGAGTCTGGCGGTCTTGAACCTATTGAAATAACTATAAATACAGGAAGTGAAACGCGCCGCAAACTTGTCAACAAGCAAATTTCACGGTTAGAGCGTCTTTTTCCAGAGTTACTGAGACCTGGAGGCCGAAGGCGAGGGGAAGTTCTTCTATCGCAATCAGAGGCGTGGGACTTAATGACCCATACTGGTGAGAGACTTAAAGCAGCAGGTTTTAACGTAGAAGTTCCACCTATGTCTAAGCGAAAAGCGACACCGATATTGCGTATCACAGCAGAGTCGCAAGAAACTATGGTGAGTGCGCAGCAGCTTGCCGATATCAGTTGGAGTGCAGTATTCGATGATGTCGAACTTAATGCTGAGGAGATAGAACGCCTTGCGAGCGAGGCGCGACCCCTTGTTGAATCCAAAGGACAATGGATTGAGTTAGATAAAGCTGACCTTTCGGAAGCGGCCGCAGCGCTTGCTGAATACTCAAAGAAAACCCAAATGAGCGGAGCGGAAATGCTTCGTCACGCTTTGGGTCTTGAGGGGCGCGCTCTTGGCGGTATAACGCTTGATGGTGATGGGTGGGCAGCAGATTTGTTGCGTAGCGTAAAAGAGTTACCAGAGAATCCCGTTACCAAGCCAGAGGGATTTGTGGGAGAACTTCGCTCGTACCAGGCCGATGCACTTGCGTGGATTAATTTTCTTGATAACGCTGGTTTAGGAGGGTGTCTTGCGCTTGATATGGGCTTAGGAAAGACTCCCACAACATTAGCCAATCTAGCTAACACCCCCCGCCCTGAACCTGGCTTAGTGATTGCACCACCGGCTGTAGTCGGGAATTGGAGAGTTGAGGCAACTAGATTTGTCCCCGACGCTTCAGTGATGGTTCATCACGGTCCTAATAGAGCCAAGGGAGATAAGCTAAAGAACACAGTAGCCGAACACGATATTGTTATAACCACATATGGAACTGCTGTTAGAGATATTGATCAGCTTAAAGATATTCAATGGTCGAAAGTGGTTCTTGATGAGGCGCAAGCAATCAAAAATCCTGCTGCTGAGACTTCCCAACAATTACGAAAGTTAAATGCTCATTCACGAATTGCTCTAACTGGAACGCCTATAGAAAATGGTTTGGGTGACCTATGGTCGATTCTTGACTGGGCAAATCCGGATCTTCTTGGTCCCCGAAATCAGTTCATTGCCCAACTTACACCTGAGAAACGAATTGAGTCAGGAAATGAGAATGCATTAAAGGCACTCAATGGGATTATGGTCTACCGGCGAACGAAATCTGAGCCTTTAATCGCAGCTGAACTCCCGGACAGAATTGATGAACTTGATCACTGCGCCATGACTGCCGAACAGATAGGACTCTACAAAGCTGTTGTCGATAGTTTGATAGAAGAAACAGAAAAGACCAAAGCTGGGTCCCCTCAGAGAAAGGGTGCTGTTCTTGCTGCCATTACTGCTTTGAAGCAAATATGTAATCATCCATTGAATTACCAAGATGATGGGCTTGGAATTGAGGGCCGATCTGGAAAGTTAGAACGACTGTACGAAATAATGGAAACTGTATTTGCGGCTGACGAACGCGTACTAGTATTTACGCATTTTGCGACGTGGGGTGAACGCCTAGCTACTCATCTTGCTGAGCGCTACGAATTACCAATCCATTGCTACCACGGTGGTTTAGGAAGATCAGCTCGTGATCAAATGGTTGATAGTTTCCAAAAGGGAAAGGGGCGAGGTGCTATGGTTCTGTCCCTTAAAGCTGGTGGAACAGGTTTAAATTTGACTGCAGCAAATCATGTCGTCTTATACGACCGATGGTGGAATCCTGCTGTTGAAGATCAAGCAAGGGATCGGGTCTGGCGTATTGGACAGAAAAATACTGTTATCGCTCACCGGTTAATCTGCCCTGGTACCGTTGATGAACGCGTTGAGGAAGTTGTTGCGGGCAAACGACAAATAGCCAACTTAGTTCTTCCTAAGTCCAGTTCAATTAGTGACCTTAATGCTTCACAGCTACAAGAGGCCTTGGGAATTGATACTGAGTCTTTGCTTGCATTTGAATCGGCGCACGGGAACGGAGATGGATCATGACGAGAAGAAATGCGACTAGGGGTTCATCTGCTGCTCAACCTATGAATACGACGGGCAGAAAGAAGCGACGTAGAAATAGAAATAGAGCAGATCCTAAAAAGTTTTGGGGCAACAAAGAGGCTCTTCCGTTACCTGTTCATGATGTGAACGTTCCATCGGCGACACGAGCTGTTTTAGACTCTTTGGGTAAGCCACCAATCCCAGGGCAGGAAGTTCCTTCTTTGGAATATTTAGGGGAGATCTATGACCGTTCAGCAGGGCTAGCATTTGCGCTCGCTGCTGCAGGAGGACTTGATAAGCCGCTTCCCGAAGGCGTTGACCAAGAGGTGGACCCTATTAATACGATTAATGACGATGACCCCTATAACATTCTTCGACCTGAAGACGATATTGATGGAAATCGGATTTAATTCCTAGAACAATTGTGCTTGAACACTTATTTCATCTCCTGCTATTTTGCCGGATTCAACCGTAATTCCTAAGAGTTCATTTAAATCTGCAGCGAGTGTCATTCCCGAATTGTGGCTAAGTGCAGCTACCCTCCCAACGACACTTTTCACTTTCAGGTCATGATTGCCACTTGAGAGACTGATCGGGTATTTCTGGATCGTATCCCAACATGTTTCTGCACTATATTCATTGTCCCATGTTGAAGTTATTTCTTTGATATCGGTTATTCCTGAAGTTGAGATACAGTCTTTTACTTTTCTCGAAATTATTTTGAGTTCCTTTTGTAGAGCGTCCCGCATTAAAGGCTTCAGCAACCCGTCTATCTTCTTTCCTATTGAAACTGCTTGCCCGATACCCAATTCCTCGGTGATTAAGTCTTCTAATAATCGCACTGTAATTCCATCAGGTGTTTCTACCACCAAGACTGCGTGAATGGCGCCTTGCTCAAGAAGGCGAGTTTGGATTCGGGTTGAAGCGCTGGTGCCTACTTTCGTTGATCCATCAAAGAAACCGGCAATGTAAAGAATATTTTCCTTTTGCATGCGCTTAAGTATCTTTTGTGAAATTGAGCTGCGGTCTTTTTTATGAACGCTATGAAATTGTGATGCGTAGATATTGTCTTCTCGGATGCAGTTGTCGCATTTCTTTCCACTTTTAACTGATTTCTCACACCTATTTTGTTTTTCAGCCTGAAGTAAATCTCCGTAATTGACACATACCCTTTCAGATGGTGTTGGCACCTGATAGGAGAGACTGTATCCAATCAAACTCTGCGTCGTGATCTTCTCTGAGTCGTGGTCGTAAATTTGGATAAATGGTTGCGTGTTTTCCCACAGTACTTTCAGGTGAGTAATTCTTTTATATGAACTATCTGAGACCATTTTTTTCATTCTAATTACTTTAATCGGTGTACGTTAAGAGTGTTCTAAAGCTATCGTTCGTACTTATGGATACTTCTCCCCCATCTCAATTTCTTGTCGCTCTGGATGTTGAAGGTGTTTTGACACCAGAGATATGGATAGCTGTCGCGAACCATTTTGGCATTGATGCACTCAAGAGGACCACAAAAGACGAACCTGATTATCAGTTGCTCATGAAAGAACGTATTAGGTTGATAAATGAGCACAATATTAGTTTGGTAGATATCCAATCTGTTATTTCATCCTTATCTCCTCTTGATGGTGCTTTGGCTTTTTTAAATGAGTTACGTTCAGTTGTTTCAGTAGTGCTACTTTCTGATACTTTTGAGGAATTTATTCGTCCCTTGATGCTTCAATTAGAGAACCCTCTAGTTTTGTGCCACAGGCTTTTTGTCGATGAAGACGGGCATATCTCAAGCTTTGTGGAGCGAACTCCGAACCAGAAGTTTGAAGCTGTTCGTGCTTTTCAAAATTTAAATTATCAAGTGATTGCCGCAGGCGATTCCTACAACGATTTAGCGATGATTGATGAGGCTAACGCAGGGTTTTTATTTAGAGCACCGGACCATGTCCGCACTGAAAGGTCCGACCTTGCCTGCTTTGATGAGTACGCTGATTTGCTCTCATCTATTAAGGAAATTGTTGGAAACAGCTACTAGTCCCACTTAACAGGCAGAGTTGAGAATCCTTTCAGAACGCCTGCTCTTGTTTGTGTGGGAGGTCCATCAGCACGCATTTTCGGTAATCTTCTGATTATCGTGGTTAGAGCAACTTTTCCTTCAAGGCGACTTAATGGGGCTCCAAGGCAGTAGTGCGATCCGACCCCAAATGAAGTGTGGTTGCGAAGAGACCTAGGATCTCTATTGATGTCGAATACATCCGGATCCCTCCAAAGGTTTGCGTCTCTATTTGCAGAACCGAACATCATACAGACTTTTGAATCGGCAGGTACTGTTACTCCGTGAATGGTGGTCTCTTCTGTGTTTGTTCGGAATAAGCCATGCACTGGTGCATCAAACCGGAGACTTTCTTCGATTGCATTTGGAATTAGGTTGAGGTTTGATTTGAGGAGTTTGAATTGCGTTGGATTTTCCATGAGTCGATGAAGAACATTCCCGATCATTAGCGTTGTCGTTTCTGATCCGGCTACTAGAAGGAATTGGCAGAATCCAAGTATTTTCTTCGTTGATAGTTCTTTGCCATCATTGGTGACGGTAAGTAATCGTGTTAATAAGTCTTCAGGGACGTCTGCTCCGCTGCTCAAGTGATCTTTTCTTTGCTCGATGTGATTTGAGAAATATTCAAAGAAATCCTGATACGCCGATTTCACTTCAGATGTGGCCTCTCTTCCTCCTGAATAAGCGACTGCTTCTGCCATTGGGAGGACCCAGCTTCTGAAAAGCCTAATATCAGTTGTTGGAGTGCCAAGTAACCAACACATGACGGTTAGAGGAATTGGAGCTGCATATTCTTTGATTATGTCTCCCGACATATTTTCCTCGAAATTATCTATAAGTTGTTCGGTTAAGG
>WTHU01000163.1:21438-22616 GCA_011523005.1 Acidimicrobiales bacterium | reverse complement strand
GGAAGGTGGGTTTGTTCCCCATGTTTCACAAGCTGTCTCCCATTCATTTGGTCCTCTACTGCCAAATGTTTCAAGAAAGTGGTCAAATTTATCCATGAATTCTTTTGCGGCGTCTGAGTGGCGTAGTCGAGATTCTAGATCTGGTAACCCGGCATTAAACAGTGAAGATAATTCACTGTTTTGGGCAACCATTCTTCCCAACTCCCATAGAACAAAGGAAGGTTCAGCGCTGTCTACATCGCCAAGACCGCCAAGAAGCGTTAAAGCGATAGACCTGTCACCAAGTCGTTCCTCACAGATAGTAGATAAGAGCTGCACTGCTCCACCGGCTTGACCTGTTATGTCCAAATGGTGCGTAAATAAAAGATTCGCCGGTTCCATAATTTCACGCATAGCTTCTACGAGAACCTCGTCTGGGGAATCAAGTATTTCTGGTAGTCGGCTTTGCCATTGTGAAACTAAGTTTCGGTCTTGATCTAGTACTGTGAGCTCACTGGTATGCAACATTTTCCAGCCGTACCTTAAGATTCTGAGGCTCGCTATCAGGCTTTTGTCCTGTTTGTTTGGAACATATTCTGGAGCCTCATGTTCTGATCCGTAGTAAGTGGCATCACTCTTCTCTATTGTCGTTCCGGGAGTTCGGATAGCTATCATTCTTCCAAAAGATAAATTCAGGTACATGTAGCCTGCGAAGACGCCTCCAAAGCAAGTGGGGCCATCTTTAATATCTTTTGGAGTGATAACGCCAGCATTTATTGCAGCTTGTGCAGAGGCTATTTCGCCGGCTTTTCGGGTTAATGTAATTGTCAATGGATAGGCAACTTCTGGCCATACCTCACCTGCGTTGCCTCTTGTATAAACCGGATACCTAGTTGATGGAACCTGTGTAATGTATTCGCCAAATCCTAAGTCAACCATTTGGGCATATTGATTTTCCATTCTAGAACCATATGTCAGTCTATTTATTTGCGCCAAATGAGTCGGCGCGCTCTAATGCTCTATGGGATAGGAGTTTTTCGTATGGGGAATAAAGAGCTTGTAGAGAACTATTGGGCGGCGCATTTTGGTCGTGACTGGGTAAAGATGGCAACTTTCTTTTCTGATAGTGCGCACTACACAGATGTTGGGTTAGACGCAGTCGGTGCGACAGGACCAGAAGAGATTATTCTTCGACTTCG
>WTHU01000163.1:0-21338 GCA_011523005.1 Acidimicrobiales bacterium | reverse complement strand
ATCATTGTTGGCTGGCGAGATAACCCTGAGTTGTAAGTTCTTCTATCGATCAGTGAATATTTGAAGTATGTACCAGAACATGGTCATGAGCGAGGCAAACAGTGTAACTGATGCTCCGACGTAAGCGTGTGCTGGATATGACTGCATTATTCTCTGGGTGTTGTAGAGGATTGATGCCCCCATTAAAGCAACCATCGCAACTGAGAACCATGTTCCGAGATTGGCGCCAAATAGAAGTGCAGCAACAATGAGAATGATTGCGCCCATAACTCCCCACGTCACGATTGGACGAAGGAATGATAAATCTTTTCTGGTCGTCCATGCGACTAGTGAGAGACCGGCAAATCCCATAGCAGTTACTACAGCTGCACCCCACACATCCCCTGTGGATTCTTGCACATTAAATACATAGAAAAGGAAAGGTGCGAAAATGACTGCCTCTACAGCTGCGAAACCAAATAACCCTCCGTATTGTCTGCCTACATTATCAAGATCATAAACTGCCTGAGTTGCTATCCATGTTCCGAGCATGAAGATACCAAGGAACAGGAGCCATGCTCCACCGCTTCCAGCTACGGTGTCGTAGGTCCATTCTGCAAATCCGCTTACAAAATATAGATATTCAAAAGCCATGAAGGATGCAAGTGCGAGTCCAAGGTGTTGGTAAACCTTTACCATAAACGCGACTCGGTCTGTTTCTTCAAGGAGGGCTACTGGTGTATAGGCAGTTGGGGAATAACTCATGTGTTCCTTTCGGTAATACTTATATTGTACCTTTTCTTTGGCAATTAGTCTTGTAGTTGTGTTGCTATTGACTCTGTAGCTTCAATGAATTCTTCCATCATTTCGTAAACGACCTGCGCTGTTGGCTTTGTCTTATTCATCGTTCCAACGATCTGGCCTACGAAATAATTAGCGAGTTTTTCTGCACCGGAGCCAGTTTTATGAGCTGCTCTGTTGATTCTTGCTATCGCATCATTAATCAGTACTGGTTGAAGAGGCATACCAAGTGGCATGGGGGTTTCTGGGTTCTCCCATTCGTCAGTCCATGCAGATTTGAGTTGTCGTGCTGGTTTACCGGTTCTTGATCTGGAGCGTATTGTGTCAGAGGATGTTGCTTGTAACATCTTTTCCTTCACAACTGGATGAGTTTCTGCTTCTTCGGTAGTGAGCCATACCGACCCGCACCATACTCCTTGGGCACCTAAGGCCATAGCAGCGGCCATTTGTCTTCCACGACCTATTCCGCCTGCTCCAAGTACTGGGACATCTCCTACCGCGTCAACAATTTCGGGGATCAGGACCATTGATCCGATTTCTCCTGTATGTCCACCGGCTTCATATCCCTGAGCAATAATGAGGTCTACGCCTGCGTTGACATGTCGTTCTGCGTGTTGGGCTTTTCCAGCTAAAGCGCCTACTTTCCGTCCTGCTTCTTTCACTTGGTCGATCATAAATTGAGGAGGAGGTCCTAACGCATTCACTACGAGACTCGGGTTATGGGCTAGAGCTATTTCTAGTTGTGGTCCTGCGGTTCCTGCTGACATTGGCGCAGCCCCGTCATTTTTCATGCTGAATTGCCCTGACTTTGTTTCAGCAAGTTCGGGTACGTCATATTTCTCTAATATTTCGGTTACGTATTCATGGTGCGCATCAGGAATCATGTCGGCTATTTTGTGGACTGTTAATCCGCCTTCATCAGATCCCTCATATTTCGCAGGAACGATAAGGTCTACGCCATATGGGTGTTCGCCAATCTCATCTTCAATCCATTTGAGGTCAATTTCTAAAGCGTCAGGTGAATGACCGACGGCTCCAAGTACTCCAAAGCCGCCAGCTTTTGATACGGCTGCGACGACATCTCGGCAATGGCTAAATGCAAAAATTGGTACATCAATATTGAATGTTTCGGTGACGGTATTTTTCATTGTGCTTTACGCCATTCTCTGAATTTAGGAGCGCCTTCTGTCCCTAAGTTCCTTTTTACTTTTTCTGTTTTGTATTTTAAACGCGGTTCATTGAAAAGTTTAATTTTGGCAGTGGATGATAGTCTTACTAAATGGATGTAGCTGTTGTGCGTTCTGACCTTATTGATGAGCAGGAAGCCCTTGATCGTATTATTTCAGGCATCAGTCTCTCCGATTGGGATCTCGATACAGCTAGTCCTGGTTGGTCTGTCGCAGATCAAATAGCGCACCTAGCGTATTTTGATAATGCTGCAGCCTTGGCGATTGCTAGTCCGAATGAGTTTCAGGAGTCTGTTCAGAGACTTTTAGAGATGTATTCCCGTGGTGAGGATGCTGAGGATGCAATATTATCTCCCTACCGTGCTATGAGACCCGGTGAATTGTTGGAGGCATGGAGGGATGGGAGACGTAATCTTGCTGAGAAGTCTCGTAATCTCTCTGCTGATAGTCGGGTGGTTTGGTATGGGCCTTCCATGGGTTCGAAGTCGTTTTTGACTGCTCGTTTAATGGAGGTTTGGGCTCATGGTCAAGACATTTTGGATGCCATTGATTTGAAGCGAGAGGAAACAGATCGTTTACATCACATTGCACAGTTGGGTTTTATTACCCGCTCATGGTCTTTTATCAATCGTGGTCAGGAACCAATAGATACTCCGGTCAAAGTGATACTGAAGAGTCCGTCTGGGGAGACGTGGGAATTTGGACCGCAGAGCGCTGAAGAAAGTGTTTCCGGTTCTGCACTCGATTTCTGTTTAGTGGTTACACAGAGGCGAAACCTTGAAGATACTTCGCTTGAGGTTTTTGGTAGCGCTGCTGTGGAGTGGATGAAGATTGCTCAGGCTTTTGCCGGGCCCGCTACGGATGGACCTGAGCCGCGCTAATTAGGAATTGTCAGCTTCCAACAAATCGTTGGCTTCTTGGACTAGTTGTTGTCCTTGTTCAATGAGGTCTTGGAAACGACCAAGGTCTCCGTTTGCTAATGCCTCATTTGCGTTCGTGAATGCTTCCTGGGCTTGAGCTAGTAGTGTTTCGAGTTGAGTGCTTTCTGGTACTGGAGTTTCGGTGTCAGTTTGTGGGGGGCTATCTGTTTGTGGATCGGTTTCCTCTGTTTCCTGAATGGGGAGTATTGGTGAGGAGATGGATCCGTTTAGGCTAATTGGAGTTACGTTGCTGCAATCATCGCCAACTTGGTTGTCGGGAACTAACAAGGCTCCGAGTACGAGTTCGACTGATGCGCATATTCTGACGCGTTCCCCGTAGGCAGCGATTATTTGTTGGACTGCAGGTTGGCTTCCGCTTGCTTCCACGTACATGGGTCGTAGATACAGTAGTACGTCTTCCTCCCCGTTATTTCCCTCTAATGGGATGAGGAGCATATTTCCTAATTTGACTCCTGACCCTCGCTGGCCAAGTAGTGTCGTTGTTTCAGCTACAACAGGGTCAGCTAGCATGCTTCTGTTTGCAATGACAGGACCGTCGACTTTAAGACCAGGGACGGTGTAGGAGATTAGATTTCCTTGTCCTTGTTCATTGATCTGTGCGACCATGAAAGCCTCGAGTTGTTGTCGGCTGTCATCGCTTGACCTTGGGACGAAAGGACGCATTAGAACGAAATCTTGTTTTTGTTCTTGGGGGACTTGCATTTGGACATAGTAGGGATCCATGCGTTGTCCTGATGCGAATGTAACAAATCCAGTGCTTGTAACGATTGCTGTTGGGGCGTTTTCTAGATCGTCTCCTGGGTCAAGTGAAACTACCCACGCTCCAGCTGCTTCATAGAAGTCATTTGGGTCATCTAGGTGATAGCGACCCCACATGTTGGTTTGGACTTTGAAGAGGTCTTCTGGGTACCGGAGGTGGTCTGCTATTTCTTCTGGCATGCTTGTCTCAGATCCGTCTTCTGGGAAAGCGATGGTGAATAAATTCGGGAATGCTTGCATGTAAGCATTAATGATTGGGTCTTGTTCATCTATTACGTAGAAGGTGACATCTCCGTCATATGCGTCTATGACTACCTTTACCGAGTTGCGTACGTAATTGAAATCTCCAGCTAGTCCGCTGTTTCCAGGTACCGAGTTTCGGTCAGCTGTTTGGGAGTAAGGGTAGAAACTTGTTGTTGTGTACGCGTCGATTATGAACTTGATGCGACCGTCGATGATTACCGGGTATGAGTCGGCATCATATTCGAGGAAGGGGGCTAGCTCTTTGGCTCTTTCGCTTACGTCCCTGTTGAAGAGGAATTTAGAGTCGCTGTTTATTAGTCCAGAGAAGATTGGGTTTAAATCTCCGAATCGTAGAGCGAACGCTATGCGTCTGAGGAAGTTTCCAGCTTTTACACCGTCATTGCCGTCGTATCTGAATAGGAGGTTTTCGCCTGAGCCATCACTGCCTTCGCAGGTGTTTGATGAAGGTGTGTCTTGGGTTTGAACGTCTTCGGCTCCTGTTAGGGCGAAGTCAATTTCACAACGTTCTGTGTCGACGATGGCGTATCCGCTTAGTTCTTCACCGACGTATATTCTTGGTTGTTCTAGGTCAGCGACTATTCTGTCGGTGTTTACGGTTGCCGGTAGGCCGCTGATGACGAAATCAGGTTCTCCTTGCGCTGTTATGGTATTTGCTGGGGCGAGGGCTACTCCGTATCCATGGGTGAAGGCCACATGCTGGTTTTCCCAGCCTGAGTTGACTCCTTCAAGATTTAGTTCTCTAGCTGCGATGACTACTGTTCGTATGTCTCCGTCAATTTCGTATCTGTCGACGTCAAGGTCGTCTGCGAATCGGAACTGTTCCCTTTCTACTTCGAGTGCTTGAAATGTGGGTGAGACGATCGCAGGGTCTAGTAGTCGGAGATTATTTAGTGTGTTTGCATTCTGTTGGAGAACTTCTGCTGTTAGAGCATTTTCAACGTTTGGTATGAAGGTTCGTTCAGTAATGTTTCCGGTTTCGCCTACGGAGAGCCCATACGCTGTTCTAGTGGCTTCGATATTTCGTTCAATGTATTGTGCTTCGCGGGAGGATTCTGATGGTTCCACGACGAATCGTTGGTATATGGCTGGGTATATGCTTCCGATTGCGATCGTTACAAAAGCCCAGAGGCCTACTGCGACGACTGGGAGTACCCATCCTCGTCGCCAGATGTTGATGATCAGTAGGATCACTGCCGCTATGGAGATAAGTATTAGGAGTTTGATTGCTGGTAGCTGGGCGTTGACATCTGTGTAGCTGGCTCCGTCGACTACTCCACGGTCTGAGAAGTTTAGTGAGTAACGTTGGTACCAGTAGTCTGCTGCTTTGATTAAGGCAAGGATTGCTAAGAGGACTGAGAGGTGCCCTTTGACTGGGGCAGTGACACGATCGCCAGGTGTGTTGATGCGTATTCCGCCATTTAGGTAGTGGGCTGCGGCTGTGATGATTAGGACGACGATGAATGCTGTGAACATCCAGTTGATGAGAAATTTTATGAATGGGAGCTGGAAGACGTAGAAGCCAATATCGAGGTTGAATTGTGGGTCTTTGACTCCGAAATCTTGGCGGTTTCGAAACAGGATCCAGTCTTGCCATCTACTGGCGGTCCCTACGCCGAGGAAGAGGGAAAATAGTCCAGCGACTGCTATTCGAAATAATCCGGCTCGCGGACCTATGGTGTCGTGGTATCGGCTGACGAAGTCTTCTTCTGGCCCCATAGGTCTGTTACGGGGTGCTATTCGGTCAGCGACGAAGAGGTTTACCCAGAATAGAAGAAAAGTGAATGCTATGAAGACGAGCGCTAACCCTACTTTTGCGAACAGTACTCCTCGCCATACTGAGGTAAAACCTAGCGAGTTGAACCATAGGTAATCTGTATAAAATCCGGCTATTCCTCGGAGTGAAACGATAAGCACAATGAGGGCAGCAATTGAGAGAGCAACGATAAATCGGAACTTTCGAGAAACTCTTCGGGTTGGGGTTGGTCGTGATGGGATTCCGCTGATGTCAGACATTAAATTTTCCTACGACCATGCTTTAGCCAAGTGCATACTCTCAGTTTATCTTGATGGTGCTTGCTTACTCTAATTGTTTTCGTTTTCTGCAATAGCTTCTGCGCACGTTAGGTATCCGTCATTGGGATCTATAATGGGATCGCTCTTTTCTGGAATTGGTAGTTTTAGATTTTCTGCTATTTGCAAGCCGTTGCCGCCAAATGTTGAGAGTTCAATTATTGCGTCGTTAAATGTGCTGACGCATCGTACTTCAAATCTTTCTGCAGCTATTCGTTCAACAGTTGAGAAGCCAGCTGGTGGAACGAGGAAGACATCAATTCCGGATCGTGCTGCTGCTTCTGCTTTTTGTGCGTAAGCGCCGACTGATCCCACGTTTCCGTATTGGTCTATTGTTCCTGTTGTAGCTATTGAAAGTCCTCCGGTTAATTCGCCTTCGGTGAGCGTGTCCACAATTGTCAAAGCGAATGCTAACCCTGCTGAGGGACCTCCGACTCGTCCAACATCGATTGTGATATCAAATGGTATATCTGCAGCGAGCGGGGTTTGGATAACGACTCCAAGGAATCCGGTGTTGTCAAGAGTCGGATGAGTGGTCAGGGCAATTTCTTCAGTATTGACCGGTTGGTCTGTGGTGGGAGTTTGGAAGGTTCCTTCCATTCTTTTGTATCCGATGCTTACTATCTCTCCGGGTTTTTTGGATTTGATGGCATCACCTAAATCTTTGGGGCTCTCTACTTTGGTTCCTTCTACTTCTACGATGAGATCACCTAACTGCAGAAACGTATCGGCTGGGCTATCAGAAACAATTTCGACAACGTAAGCTCCATCAACTTCTGGGACGATTTCATATCCGAGATAGTTTGCAGCAACAAGTGACGCTGTGTCTTGAGATTGTTGCATCATGAAGTTATTAATTTTTCTTGTTTCTGCTTTTGTTTTATCTCCGTAGAAATCTTGTCTATCTCTGAGTTCTCGAATCTCATCATTTTTTGCTTGAAACCATTCCCATATTGTGAGCGAGTCTGACTCTATTGTCACCGTTGTGAATTTGATTTCGCCTACAGGTTCGAAAGTATCTGTTCCCTCAATGTTTATTTTTTCGATTGTTGTGGGGGCACTTCCTGGTGAGAGAGCGACAACGTCTACCCCAATGAACGACACTGGAACGAATCGGATAAATAAAACTGCTGATATTGCAAAAAGCAATACCCCTAAGAAGATTTTTTCGCTTTTCTTCATTGAGTTACGTTTGGTGTGTGTATTGAATTCTTGAGCGTTTTGCTGTTCTGTCATAGAAAGAAGAGATGGAGTTCTTTCAGTGTATGTTCCTTCGGGGTGGTTTTGTCTTCGGGTAGAGACAATGATTAAGAAACAATTATGTTTTGAATGTTCTACTATTGATGGTGTCTTCAATCATTTAGGAGTTACATGACCGACCCGCTTCGACAACCTCTTTCAGGCCCGCTGGGGTTAACAGAACGTCTTTCGAAACATAAGGCTGTAACGGGTTTGAAAGCGCGTGTCCGGTGGTACGAGAGGGTGATGAGTTTTATTGGGTTGCTGGTTCTTGTAGGGATTATGGGTTTACTTTTGGCCTTCAGTGTTGGTCTTGTAGCTATTGGGGGAAGAATTTTGCTTGACGTGATTGTGAGTTGATTCGTGAGTTATGAAGAAGATGCTCTGGAATTTACTCATTCAGGAATTGAACGCCGTCAGCAACTCGTTCAACTGGCGAGAGAAGGTGATCTGTCTTTAGCGAGAGAGTTATGTGGTGATGGTGATCCCCGGGTTCGGGCATCATCAATAGCGGTTCTTTCAGAAAACGATGCGTTAGATGAGTCACTGATCGCTCTAGGGTTGAGTGACCCTCACCCTTTAGTGAGGATGTCAGTGGCGCGTGCAGCTGCTCAGAACTCCTCGATATCTGTGCTTGAGCTTTTAAATGATGAGGACTCTTCAGTTGTTGAGATTGCGTGTTGGGCAGCCGGTGAACAGACAGAACATAATGACTCACTCATCGAGGCTCTATCTGGGATTGCACTAGAGCATGAGGATGCGTTATGTAGAGAATCGGCTGTTGCTGCGTTAGGAGCGTTAGGGGACGCCAGAGGTTTGGAAAGTATTCTTAAAGCAACTAAAGATATTGCGACTGTGAGGCGAAGAGCTGTTATTGCGTTGGCTCCTTTTGAGGGTCAGGCTGTGACTGATGCTTTGCAGCTTGCACTTAGTGATAGAGATTGGCAAGTGCGGCAGGCTGCAGAGGACCTGACCACATATTTATCAGAGTAAGTTACCTTCGTTGTCTCAGTGATGGGTCGTCCATAAACATTGCACGGACTGATTCAAATGATTCGATGCATCGGCCTGCCCCGAGGACAACTGCTTCTAATGCGTTGGGCACAATGTTAACAGGCACATCTGTTTCTTCGCTGAGTCGAGTGTCGAATCCTTTGAGTAATGATCCGCCTCCTACAAGGTTTATTCCTTGCACGATGATGTCTTGCGCGAGTTCTGCTGGGGCTTGCGATAGGCATGAAACTGCGCAATCGATCATTGCAGTAACGGATTCATCGATAGCTGCCCGAATCTCTTGGGGAGAAACAACAATGACCTCCGGAAGGCCACTGGCGATATGTCTTCCACGTACCTCAGCTCGGAGTTCTTCATCAATTGGAGCGGCGGAACCTATGGTTAATTTGATTTGTTCAGCAGTTCGTTCACCAATTGCTACACCGTATTCAGCCTTGATGAAGTTTTGGATTGCTGTATCGATATCAAATGAACCGACCCGTACAGCTTCGAGGGCGACAACACCCCCCATTGAGATAAGCGCTGTTTCTGTTGTCCCTCCACCCACATCCACGATGAGGTTCCCCATGGGTTCATTGATTGGTAGACCGGACCCGATCGCGGCAGCGAGCGGTTGCTCAATGAGTCGTGCATCTGCGGCGCCTGCTCTTCGGGCGGCTTCGGTAACCGCTCTTCGTTCAACAGCTGTAATTGCTGATGGTACGCAAATAACAACTCTTGGTCTGTTGAAACGAGAGACGCCGACGCGCTCAAGTAAAAGACGTATCATTCGTTGCGTTACATCAAAGTCTGTGATTGCTCCATGGCGTAATGGTCGGACCGCAACGATGTAGGCAGGTGTTCTTCCGATCATTTGCCAGGCTTCTTCACCCATAGCGAGGACTTCGTTTGTGTTTTCGTTGAGGGCTATCACAGATGGTTCATTGAGGACGATGCCTCTTCCACGTGAATAGACAAGCGTGTTTGCCGTTCCGAGATCGATAGCGAGGTCACGTGCCATTATTCGTTACGTTTTCTCTTTGCGTCGGGTGCTATTGCGTCTAATCCAGCACGGAAATCTTCAATCGACGAATTGAAACTCGTTTTCCTTTCACGTGTAAAGACCCAGATGACCAATGTCCCTACAACAAAGACTACCGCTGCCGCACCGAGGAATAATAAGGGGCTCATTGGCGAACTTCTCCTTCATCAAGTAGTTCTTCTATTTCTTGAATGTGTTGTGGTTCTAGACCCCAACTTTCCCCACTTTCCCAGATTTCTCGTTTCCATATGGGGACGGTTGACTTTAATGTGTCAATGCAGAATCGTGATGCTTCGAAGGCGTGATCTCTGTGCGGTGAACTTACAGCGATGACTACTGCAGAGTCGCCAATTTCGACTTTGCCGATTCTGTGGATCATCACGATTTTGACTATAGATGGCCATTGCAATCTTGCTCTGTCGGCTATGGCTTGAAGCCTTGGGATTACTTGTTGTTCGTACGCTTCGTATTCTAGTACGGTGACGTTGCTTCTTCCTTCGCTGTGGTTACGTGCTATGCCATTGAAACTGACTATTGCTCCTGTGGAGGGGTCTGACACCCAGTGGTTGGCTTCGTCAACTGGGAGGGGTTCTGCGCTTAAGCCGATCCAGGTATTGTCGGTTTTGGAAGTTTCCATGTTTCTATGTTAGGGGTGCTGGCTTGTCTCTACTCCTTGAGGGTTTAATTCTTGTGTTTTAGTGGGTGCAGATTATTTTGAGGACTTTTGTCCTAAGGTTTTGGAATGGGTGGAGATTCAGAGGAAGATTATTTTATTTTGCCTCCGCCTGCGTTGGAGGATCGGTTGTGGCGTCATCCGGCCGAAGTCGGTCAACTGAAGCGAATGAAACGTTCGATGGGGTATTTCCGTTTGTTTGGGAAGGCTGCGGTTGCCGTGGGTGTGTATCTTTTGTGGGGTAGAGACTTTTTGAGTTTCGTGTTTTAATTCTCGTCCCTTAGGTGCTGTATGAGGCGAGAAATGAGGAACGTGATGAGCCCGCCTACGAGGATTGCGCCGATGAGAGAGGCTCGTTGTCGTTGCTTAGCGTTCATGTTTGACCATGGTTTTGCTGGTGTGCCGTCTATGTATGCTTCGGCGTTTGTGTAATCGGGTTGCCAGCCGGCATCTTTGAGTCGTTGGTTGGAGATGATCCATGGATGCATGGTGTAGGGGGTTAATCCGGGAGGAGTTGGCGCTATTTTGTACCGCCAGGAAAACCGGCCGAGTTTGTCAGCCATTTCTTCTTTGAGTCGTAGTCGTGGGATTCTTCCGCTGAGTTCTTTACATACTTCTGCTTCGATGTATCCATCGGGAGCTACGTTGTAGGGTCCGCTTAGCTCTCCCCTGCTTGCGAGACATACAGCGGATGCTAAATCGTCGAGGTGGAGAAATTGGGCGGGTGGGTCGTTATCTCCGGCATCAATAATCGCTGATGCTTTGAGTGATCGGGCGACCCAGCTTATTTGTCCTTTTGCTAGCGCTGTTGTTGGGCGCAGGATGACGACTTCAGCGTTTGGATGTTTGGATTTCCATTCGGTTGCGATGTTTTCGATTTCGGTTTTTACGGAGGCGAATGAGAAATCTGGATTTGGGTTGATATCTGCATTCTCAGTTATTGGTATTTCGTTTGTCGGCCATGCGCCGTACACCATGGCTGATGAGAGGAGCACTATTTTTTTGATTCCGACTGCTGATGCGGCTTCAAATACTCGTCGTGTTGCGTCTATTTCTGCGCCGCCGGCATCCATTCCATCGCTGCTGGGTCCGAATGATGTAGCGAGGTGGATGAGCGAATTTGCTCCTTCGAACACTGGTTTCAAGTCGTCTGTTTGGAGGTCTAGTTTATGGTGGTAGACGCGTCTGTGATTGGGCATTTCTGGGCGTGTATCGATGGCGAGTATTGCTGCGACGCCGTCTGTTTCGGCGAGTGTTTTGCATACACGTGTTCCGATGGACCCTGCTGCTCCTGTAACGATAAGCGTTTCCATAGCCTCCCTCAACTTTTGGCTGTTGTGTTTTCGCTTTGCTCTTAGGTACTAGCACTTTACCTAAAAAAGCCTTTCTCGGCGATTTTTCGTCAAGTTTTCGAATTTCTTGAGGGAAACAGCGCCAAAATTCTGATCGTCTTGGATTGTGGCTTAATTTCTTGCGCTGAAGTTTATAAACTAAGAGTAACGATTTTGTTATAGAGGTTGCGCATGGATAATGATAACCCTTTCGAAGGTATCCCTTTCTTTGGTGATTTTGAGAAGTTATTTGGTGGTGGGCAAGACCATTGGTCAACTGCAAAGCAAATCGCTGTGCAAATGGCTGCTGGTGAGGACGGAGATTCTAATGTTGACCCCTCTCATAGAATCGCCCTTGAAGAGTTATCTCGTGTTGCGCAGTTACACGTCTCGGATGCTACTGGTTTGGAGTCTCGCAATGCGACGGTAGTGCCTGTGACACGAACTGAGTGGGCGCATGCGACTATTGAAGCGTATCAACCGCTATTTGAGGAATTGAATGCGTCGCTAGGTAAGAGTTCGCGCAACGAAATTGAAAGCAGCGACCCGATGGGGGCAATGTTTGGGCAGATGATGCAATTTCTGGGTCCTATGATGCTTGCTATGACGGCGGGTTCAATGGTTGGTCACTTAGCGCAACGTGCATTGGGGCAATATGATCTTCCGATTCCGCGCGAACAGGATGCGCAGGTCAGGATCATTACCAGAAATGTTGAAACGTTCGGGCAAGAGTGGAGTCTGCCATCCGAAGAATTATTACTGTGGGTGTGTTTGAACGAGATCACCTACTACACCATCTTCCAATTGGACCATATTCGCAAACGGTTTAGTGATTTGCTGATGGAGTACGTGGGTGCGTTTGAAAGTAACCCTTCTGGACTTGAAGAGAAGTTACAACAAATTGATATGACGTCTCCGTCAGCTATTGAGGATTTGCAGAAATCGTTGGGTAGCCCGGAAGTGATTTTGGGAGCGATGCAAAGTGAGGAACAGAAGTTTATTCTGCCAGAACTTGAAGCTACAACAGCGGTGATCGTTGGGTATGTTGACCATGTAATGGATTCAGTGGGTAAGGGACTTATTGGGTCGTATGAACAAATTACGGAAGCGATGCGTCGTCAACGTGTTGAGTCTGATCCGTCTGACAGGTTTATTGAACGATTGTTGGGTCTTGAACTGACTCAAGCTCAGGTTGATAGGGGCACGAATTTCGTGAATGGGGTTCTTGAACGGGCTGATACTGCGGGTTTGGGTCGTTTGTGGGAGGATTCAAAAAATTTCCCTACTCCAAATGAAGTGGATGCTCCTGGTTTGTGGTTAGCTCGTTTGGATATTCTTGACTGAACTCTTTTAGAAGAGTTTGAAATTGTCGTCCTCGGGGTCTTGTGGAAACGGATTGAATGGTTCTAGTTTTTTTTCCATGACCGGTGGTTTTTGTTCTTGTGGTGGTTCCTCGATTTTGGGTTGTTCTTCGACATCTGGTTTTTGAATTAAGTTTTTTAGGAGACCCAGTATGCCTTCCGTTGTTTGTTGCGTTCCCGAATTGTTCCCTAGTAGGTAGGTGATTGCTGCTGTTCCGCCAGCGATGGCGAGCATGAGGAAACCGAGTCGTGCTGGGAGTGTGAAGATGACGGGTATGAGCGCTGCGAAGACCCAAATGAGTTGAAAACGTGTTTCGAATCGTGCGAATGATCGCCCGTAGTTGGCGTCGGGTGCATCGCGTTGGACGATTGAATCAAAAGCGAGTTTTCCTGAGCTGACTGATAATCCGACTGCTAGGCCTACGACGAGGGCGCCGCTTATTCCCCCTGCCCATAATCCTAGGATGGCGATGCTGGTTATTGTGAGTAGGGCGCCGAGTAGCATTCGTTCTTCGCTGATTCGTGTTCGTACTTTGGGTGCGATGATTGATCCGATTAATCCGCCGATGACGCTGCATGCAACGACTGCTCCGAGGGCTATGGCTGAGGAACCGTCTGCGCCGATATCTGTTGCTAAGAGGTCTTCATGGAGTTTGCTGCCAGTTGCTGTTCCTATACCTGAGAGGTCTAGGTCATCAGTTCCGCCTCTGTATGCAAATGCTACGAGGAAAGTGAAGAAGCCAATGATGCCTCTGAGGACTCCCATGCTGTTAGCTGCTCTGGTGATTCCTGCAGAGCGGAGTTCTTCTTTTTCGTCTTCTTGTTCAGCTGTTGGTGCGATAGTTGTTTTGGGTAGGCGTAGAGAGGCTAGACCGGCAAAGCCGAACGTTATCGCTGCGAGCACAACTGACCATCCTGGTCCTCCTATGAGTTGGGCTAGGGCGGCAGGTGCCGCTCCGGAGAAGCCAGCAATTCCTGATAAGAATGCGAGTCGGGCGTTTTTCTCTACGAGCTGTTCATGTGTTTCTACAGTGGTTGGAACGACTGCTGCTTTAGCGATGGCATAACTTTTTTGTAGAACAAGGATTGTGAACGCTAGTGGGAATAGGAAAAGTGAGTCAAGGTTTGAGACCATGAGTGCAGCTGTGATTACGCGCAAAATGTTTATGGCAAGGATCATGAGTCTGCGTCCACCCGCGTAGCGGTCAATGACTGGGCCAATTAGTGGGCTCACGACGGCGAATGGGGCGATTGTTAACGCGAGGTAGAGGCCTACTCTCCATCGGGCGGCGCTTGGATCAATGGAGAAGAATAGCGAACCGGCGAGGGCGACTGTAATCATTGCATCGCCGGCGGCTGAAAGGGCGTGGACTCTGCTTAGTCTCACAAAAGGTGAGAGAACAAATTTGCCTTTATTTGTTTTCGCAGCTGTTGTGCTTACTTCGCCTTTGAAGAAATCAGGTTGTGTTTCAACGTTGTCATCCACGTAACGAGTCTAGGAGTTAAAGATTCAAATGCATAAAACGTTTGCGAGTGTTTATGCGTCGGCGTATTTGTAACCTAGTCCCCGGATTGTCAGTATGCGTTTGGGGTTGCTTGGATCTGTTTCTATTTTCGCTCGTATTCGCCTTATATGAACATCAAGTGTTTTCATGTCACCGTAATAGTCGACGCCCCAAATATGGTCTATGAGGATTCCGCGAGTCAGGACTTGCCCTGCGTTTCGCATGAGAAGGAGGAGTAGTTCGAATTCTTTCAGCGGGAGTGTAATTTGTGTGTCTCCTTTGAAGACTTCATGCCTATTGGGGTCGATGGTAATGTCGCCAATCGTTGTTTTCTCTACCTGGTATGTTGCTACTGGTTCGTCACCCCAATTTGCTCTTCGGAGTTGTGCCCTCATGCGAGCGATTAGTTCGTGGAGTCGGTATGGCTTAGAGATATAGTCATCGGCTCCTACTTCTAGGCCCAAGACCGTATCTATCTCTTCGCTTTTGGCAGTCACCATGATGATTGGTGTTTTAGCTATTTCTCTGATGTCTCTACAGATATCAACGCCTGACCGGTTCGGGAGCATGAGGTCCAGCAGAACGATATCTGGGTTGAAGGTTTTGAATGTGTTAAGGGCCTCTGCGCCGTCACTTTGGACTTCTACGGTGAAACCTTCCCGAGTGAGACCTACTTTCAACGCTGTTATGAATGATTCTTCGTCCTCAATGACCAGTACTTTCATTTCTTCATTTGGCATAGTGGGTTAAACCTTTACTTCAGTTGGGTTTGTTTCAATCTGGTCTTGCTTCTGCTGAGGAAGCGAAATAGTAAATGATGTTCCTTGACCCTCTTTTGAGTTCAGCGAAATTTTTCCGTCATGGTTTAACACGACATGCCTAACAATTGCGAGACCTAAGCCTGTTCCTCCGCTATCTCTGCTTCTGCTGGGATCCACTCGATAAAATCTTTCAAATACTCGATTATGGCTGGCTTCTGGTATTCCAATTCCGTTGTCTGAGATGATGATCTCTATATTGTTTTCTTTGGCTTCTAGTGTTATGTCAATCTTTCCTGTGCCTTCTTCTGTGTATTTGATTGCGTTATCAAGAAGGTTATAAATCGCTGACGTGATTTGGATGTGGTCTCCCAGTAGATATAAATCTTCGTCTTCTTTCAGATTGATATCTATCCCTTTTTGTTTCGCTATTGATGATGCCCGGGCAATAGCTGTGTGAACTGGATAGGTGATTGGGGTAATTTCAAAGAATTGTTTTGAACCATGCTCTATTTGACTTAATTGAGATAGGTCATCGATTGTGCCAGCGAGCCGGTGAGCTTCCTGAGCTATTCTTTCGGATAGCTCGAGAACTAAGTTCTTGTCTTCTTCTGCTTGGAGAGTCTCGGACAAGATAACCATCGCTCCGATTGGGGTCTTCAACTCGTGGCTGATGTTCGCTACAAAGTCCCTGCGCGTAGCATCTAATCGTTCTTGTTCTGAAATATCTTGTATGGCTATCACTACTCCGTATCGTTGTGTTTCGATTTCAACTGGCTGTGATATGAATTTGAGTTTCTGATCTGTTTCTTCGTTAAGGCTTAGTTCTCTTTTAAGTTGAACCCCTGTGAGGGACACCTCAATTAATTCAGTGACGGTTGCGTCAATCTGCTGTTTGTGGCTTCCAAATATCTTTTTGGCGGCAGGGTTTTTATGGACGATATCTCCTGTGCTGTCTGCAAAGATGATTCCGATCGGTAAAGCATCAATTGATGCTCCGTACCATCCGATATCAACCAACACAGGCCTGTCTTGTCCACTGGGGTTTAGTTCTTTTTGAAGGGATGAAATTGCGTGACCTAGGTCGGAGGAAATTTCTACCTCTTCTCCCAGAGCTACTTTTCGGATTCCGTCTATTTGTTCTTTGATTCTTTTTCTTTTGAGTTGGGACAGCAATAGGGCAAGGCACCCTGAACAGGTAGCACCGATAAAGAATAAGATCATTGCTCTTTCATCCGTTCTCCTATCTGTTATTTCTATTCTATTTGTTTTTTTGGCGATCAGTTAGACGTGCGGCACCCGTTCGTTCAGCAGTCCACCCATCAACTATGTATCGGACACGTTCGCCGATATTGACAGCATGGTCGCCTATCCGTTCGTAGTAGCGGCAGATTAACGCTAATTGGACTGCGACATTTAGGGTCAAATTCTTATCGTTGTGTTTCTCGAAGATAGCCTCAACAGTTTCTACGTTTAGGTCGTCGAGCCTGTCGTCAATATCATCAAGTGCTGCTGCCAGGCCCGAATCTCCATGCAAGTACGATTCTGAGGATAAATTAAGCAATCGCTGTGCTTCATTGCTCATGTTCTGAATAAGTGATGAGACTACGTCTGGTATCTTTTCTGGAAATATTCGCCTTGTCGCTTTCGCAATATTTGTCATTAGGTCACCGGCTCTTTCTATCTCATTATTCATCCACAAAGCACCCATGACTGCGCGTAAATCTCCTGCAAGAGGTTGTTGTAATGTAAGAATTTGATAGCACCGCTCTTCGAGCGATACGGACAATGCATCAAGTTCATCGTCTGCTTCAATGATTTCTTGTGCGGTTGTTAAGTTCCCCTCCAATAAAGCTTCTGTGCCTTTGGGAATAGTTTCCACAACCATATTTGACATGATTAAGATGCCTGATTTTATTGCTTCCAGCTCTTCATCAAAGGTGCTTCTTAACGGCTCTGTCATCCTTCTCTCCTTCTATTTCTAACCGAATCTACCGGTTATGTAGTTTTCAGTTCTCTGATCATTGGGATTAGAAAAGATCTTCTCAGTAGGACCTTCTTCAACAAGCACACCTGTTCTACTGTCATGCTCTTCCTCTACTTCAACAGAAAAGAAAGCAGTTCTATCAGACACTCGGGCAGCCTGTTGCATATTGTGAGTGACGATTAAAATTGTGTATTCTCTTTTGAGTTGGCTCATAAGTTCTTCAATTTTTCCTGTTGCGATAGGGTCTAAGGCTGAACATGGTTCATCCATCAAAACAACATCTGGGTTCGTTGCAATAGCACGGGCGATACAAAGGCGTTGCTGTTGCCCACCAGACATTCCCAAAGCTGATGATTTAAGTCGATCTTTGACTTCTTCCCAAAGTGCAGCTTTCCGGAGAGATGATTCTACTAAATCATCCATCTCTGTTCCTTTCTTAACCTTTCCGGAGATTCTTGGCCCATAGGCAACATTGTCATATATGGATTTTGGGAAAGGGTTTGGCTTTTGGAATACCATTCCTATTCTTCGGCGAACTTCGACGGGATCAACGGTTTTGTTATAAAGGTCTGCTCCCCTGTATAGAAGGGTTCCTGTTATCTTTGCTGTTGGTATGAGGTCATTCATGCGATTGAAACTTCTGAGCATTGTTGTTTTCCCACAACCGGATGGGCCGATGAATGCTGTTATTTCATTGGCTGCCACGTTGAGGCTCACGTCTCGTATAGCGCGGAAATCAGAGTAATAAACATTTAAATTAGTAACTTCAAATATTTTCGGACGGGTGGTGGCTATTGTCTTTTCATTTGGTTGAGTTAACGGTTCCACTTCTAACTCCTCTTTCTTTCGTAGTGATTTCTCAGACATATTGCGATGAGGTTGGCGGCTATAACTACTACAAGTAGGACTAATATGGCTGCTGCAGTTGCTGAATTCCAATCCCCTATGAACGCTGGTTTTTTTGCAAGTTGCGTGATCATTAGTGGCATTGCTGTGAATCTTTCACCTAATTGCTCGAGTTCAAGTAGCGAACTTTTGGGGCCAAGTGATCCCAGAACACCCCCAATGAGGATTAGAGGGGCTGCTTCACCGAGAGCTCTGGCTAGTGATAGTAAGGTCCCAGTGAATATTCCCGGCGCTGCGTAAGGAAGGACATGGTGACGAATAACTTCCCATTTCGTCGCTCCTACGCCGAAACCTCCTTCACGTAATGACTGTGGTACTGCTCTTATTGCTTCAGAGGCAGTAATGATAACTATGGGTAGGACAAGAATGGCTAGGGTTGCCCCCGCTGCTGCCGTTGTAGAGCCAAGGTGCCGGTCAATTGAGTTTGGGTAAAAGCCATCCAATGCTCGAACGAATATCGCTAGTCCGAGAACTCCGTATACTACTGACGGAACGCCGGCTAAATTCCTGATGTTTAACTCTATAAATCGTGTTAGACGAGAATCGCTTGCATATTCTTCTAGGTAGATAGCTGCTCCGACTCCGAGAGGGAAAGCGAACACGACTACGAAAACACCTATCCAAAATGTGCCCCTTAGACCTTCAAAAATTCCGTAGCTGTTTGCTCGACTGCTTGCGTTGCCGGTCAGGAATTCCCATCCTCGGTCAAAGAGAAAGCCTGATCCGTCCCCTACTACATCCCACATAACTGCGCCGAGGATTAGGACTCCGCTGCCTAAGCCAAAAAGTAAACTAAATCTGAAAATGAAACCTGAAATATCAAAGCGTGTTCCTTGTAATTCTTTCACTATTTTTTCTCTGGCATGTTCGGCGCCTGAATTAAGTGTTGATAAGGCCATGGTGACTCCTAGTAGATAATTCTGACTCGGCGGACAAATCGATCTGCTATTAAGTTCAGAAGCAAGGTGATGATGAATAGCAGCAAACCGAGGAAGTAAAGGCTTTGTAGAGCTACACCTTCAGACAACCTGTCGGATGGGGCAGTAGTTGCAGCCATAGCTGCTGTAACAACTGTTCCGGAGTCGAATGCGGACGTTGTGAATTGTGCTTGATTTCCTCCACCTCCAGCTGCCAAGAAAACCACCATTGTTTCGCCTATAGCGCGTGAAATACCGATTATGAATGCAGCTACAAGTCCTGATATGGCCGCAGGAATCGTTATTTTGATCGTTGTAGTTACCCTTTTTGCTCCAAGCCCTGATGACGCTTCTCGAAGAGAATTGGGAACAGCAGAGAGAGCATCTTCTGAGACTGATGCGATTAAGGGAATGGTTAAAATTCCAACACCAATTCCAGCGGCTGCGAGTGTGAATCCTGGTGCTTGAGGATTAATTTGCTGGACGATGTTTGGCGTAATCCACCGTAAGGCAAAAAAACCTAAAACGACTGAAGGGATACCGGCAAGTATTTCAAGGACTGGTTTGAGCCATTTCCGAGTAATTGGTTTGGCATATTCTGAGAGATATATAGCTGAAGCGAGTCCGATAGGGACGGCTACAACCATTGCGATACCTGTCACTATTAACGATCCGACGAGAGGTGTTTTTAGGTCATATTCGTTGAAGGGTGGAGCCCATTGATCTCCCCAAAGCCAACTGATTTTGATTCCATTGAGGAATGTAACAGCTTCAAATAGCAGCGAGAGAACAATGAGGGTACTAACGAGTAGTGAGAATAGAGCTGTTGTTCTTAGACCATTACGCACTAGGCGTTCTTTTCTGTTTCTCTTTACTGACCCCTGTAAATCTTCTGGGGTTAAGTGGTGTGGATCTTTTGTAGGAATTTCATTCTCCTATAAATGGTTGGAGCTGAGGAAATCTCAGCTCCAACCTAGATTTTTAAAAATTTATTTTTTTGCTTGTTCCCAAGCAGCGTCTGTTTCACTTTTCACGTCTGGGGGAAGCGCTACATAACCAACTCCTGGCCCGAATGCGTTCTCTACTCCATCTTTGTACCCATCATTTAGGAAGTAGTTCACATATGATTCAAGTGCAGGGTTTGTGGTGATTTTGTCAGTGTTAACGTAGATATATAGCGATCTACTAACTGGATAACTTCCATCAGCAATAGTTTCTAGTGATGGGGCTACGCATTCACCGGTTTCAGGATTCAGGACTTTTAAGACCTTGACTGCGTCTCCTGCGGCTGAAGCGAAGGCAAATCCAACCCATCCAAATCCGTTGGTTGAGCTTGCTATACCTTCTATGATGACATTGTCATCGGGTTGGCCAGCGAAATCTGTTCGTATAAATATGTCATCTCCATTTTCATCTTGTTTAAGTAGGATTTGTCCTTCCTCAGCTCGCTCTTCTGCAGCTTTTTCTAAAACAATTTCGATGTAGGACCCGTATGTTCCCGACTCTGTCCCTGGCGCAATGATTTCGATAGTCCCTGATGGCCATCCTGTTGTACTAGAGCCCAGTTCATTGGCGAGAGCGTTTGCTTGCGCCCACGTATTATTTTCTGATTCTGGTCCCGTTATCGCATATAGATCTTGTTTACTAATGCACTCGAGAGGGTTTGATGGATTTACCATCACTGCTATTCCATCAAAGGCTACTTTTAGTTCAACGAATGGAACACAGTTTTCAAGCTCTTTTGGCTTTATCGTTCTACTTGCATCATTGATATCAGTGTTTCCTGGACAAAATTCCCTAAAGCCAGCACTCGTTCCAGGTCCGTTCACGGTTATCTCTACTTTGTTGGAGACATTTTCGTTGTAGGTTTCTTTAACGCGAGTTGAGATTGGCTCAACGGTGGATGAGCCTGAGATACTGATAACTCCTGAGATGTTAGATGATGCCTGTTCACCAGATGCTGTATCCGATGAGGAGTTTCCACTGCTGCTACATCCTGCAGTTAACAGCGAAAGCACGATTCCTAATGACAGCAATAGGCTAAGGGGAGACGATGTCTGTTTTGATTTCATATCTTTCCTTTCTTCCACCTTGGAAGTAAACAGGCCTTTGCCTGCGTAATTTGTTGTTATTGGAAAGGTATGAAACTTTGTTTACTAAAAGGGACAAAATAAAAGAACTAAAAGTAAATTTTGGTTAACAAAAGGTTAATTAGAAAGCTTTTGTGTTAATCGTCTATATCGGTTTGCCCGTCGTCTAGATATCCAAGATTTTGTAATGGTTCAGCTACGCCAGTAACCACGCCAGCGAGGTTAGAAACGATTCTCTTCCAGTACCGATAGAGCACTGCTCGAGGAACTGCGTACACGCCTGGTTGATCCGAATGCATAAAGTCTCTTATTTTACTTTCGATGGATCTTCTCAATTCTGTTGCCCGATCGTAGAAGTCTTGCGCTTGTTCACTGGTATTTTCCGCCATTAAGTCGGCTGCTTCCGCAAACATAGCTGATATTGAACGGCGTACCTCTATGAGTTCGGCAACATCGTCTTCGCCAACGAATGAAACGCCTTCTTCTGCCAAATCCAGAATATTTTTTGCTTGGTCACCGATACGTTCAATTTTTT
>WTHU01000099.1 GCA_011523005.1 Acidimicrobiales bacterium | reverse complement strand
AATGCGCTACGGCGCGGAGATTGTAGCGCTCATTGTGTTTGATATTCTGCTCATGATTAACAGGGATGCAAGCATCATCTTTGCATAAACCCTCCGGTTTTATCTCCCAGCCAAGAACATCTTTGATTTCTTCAGCATCTACGAATGGATCTCCATCACTCCAATGCCCAGTAATTGACTTTACAGAATTAGTGAGAATAGTTATTTCAGAGTCGCTTTTCATGTCAGCCTCGAAGTCTTTCTGGCTTGATTGCATACAGTGATTGGGCGCCACTTACAGTAGCAGGAAGCAAACCCGAAACTTGGGGGAGTAACTGCTCGGCATAAAAGGTAGCTGTTTCTATTTTTGCTTGGAGGAACTCAGAATCGTTGCCTTCATCAATTTGTTTCTTCGCCTGCAACGCAGACTTTGCTAGAAGCCAACCACCGACAGTAGTCCCGAACATTCGTAGATAGGGAGTAGCTCCGGCCAATCCATCATCTGTGCTTGCGCCACCTTTCTCAATGAGCCACTCCGTTGCTGCTTGCATATCCTTAACAGCATCTTCGAGAGGTCTTGCGATTCCCTTGAGGTTCGCCGAGTGAAGCTCGGATGCAGTTTCATTAATCTCTAGAAGGAGTTCACGGACTACATCACCTTTTCTCATGGATAGTTTCCGGCCTACGAGGTCAATGGCCTGAATCCCATTAGTTCCTTCGTAAATACCAGCAATTCGAATATCCCTATAATGTTGTGCTGCTCCAGTTTCTTCAACGAAACCCATACCCCCATGGATTTGAATACCTAGACTCGTGAGTTCGTTTCCAAGGTCAGTGCACCAACTCTTTGATAACGGGGTTAGAAGATCAGTCAACTCGTGACCACGCGTTCGTTCATCTTCATCAGGGTGATGATGAGCTATGTCAATGGATTTAGCATTTAGATATATCATGCATCGCATTGCTTCGATATATGCTTTCATCGTCATCAACATACGCCGGACATCTGGATGATCAATTATGGGAACGGATTCTCCTTTGGGAGTATCTGCTCTTCTGCCTTGCATTCGTTCTAAAGCGTAATCAAGGGCTTGTTGGTAAGCGCGATCAGCCACAGCAAGGCCCTCTAACCCCACTGCTAACCTTGCTTGGTTCATCATTGTGAACATGTAGCGCATTCCAGAGTTTTCTTCGCCAACGATGTATCCAGTTGCCCCGCCATTATCCCCGAATTGGAGCACACAGGTTGGCGATGCGTGAATTCCTAGCTTGTGTTCAATGGACAGGCATTTGATATCGTTCTCTTCGCCAATGCTTCCATCATCGTTGATAATGAATTTTGGAACGATAAATAGGCTAATTCCTTTTGTGCCTGGAGGAGCATCTGGTGTTCTGGCGAGTACTAAATGGACTATGTTTTCTGTCAAATCATGTTCGCCCCACGTGATGTAAATTTTCTGCCCGGTGATCTTATAGGTTCCATCATCTTGTAATTCTGCTTTGGTCGTGAGAGCCCCAACGTCTGACCCAGCTTGTGGTTCGGTTAAATTCATGGTCCCTGCCCATTCGCCAGTAATTAATTTGGGTAACCATGCGAGCTTTTGTTCTTGATCTCCATGTGCTGTAAGCGCATGGATTGAACCTTGAGTGAGCATTGGATTGAGGGATAAGGCCATGTTTGCTGCTGTGAGCATTTCGGTGACTGCTATTCCTACTAGCCAGGGAAAGCCACCACCCCCATACTCCGGGTCAAAACTAATCGCACCCCACCCGGCATCAACATATTGAGCGTATGCTTCACGAAACCCTGAGGGTGTAGAGACACTTCCGTCATCATTGAGTGAGCTCCCTTCGAGGTCTCCCGTTCGGTTTGTAGGGGAAATTACTTCGTTAAAAAAGCGACTTGCCTCGTCAAGGAGCGAATCAAGTGCTTCTAACCCCACTTCGTTAAAAGCTGGCAGTTCCGATAAAGAATTGACATTAACAACTTCCTTGAGTGCAAATTTCATATCGTCAAGGGGGGGAGAATATTCGCTCATCGCAGTCTTTCTTCTAGATTCTATTCTTCTTCCATGATGCTATGCAGACCGCAATATCCCCAACTTGTTTTAAATAATTATTTCACGCCCTATCTATTTGGTGGAGTCGATTAATGACTGCAAAGGATCAGAAATTTTAAACGTAAGATACGTATATGCATATTCGTCATAGTTTTGGCTCCGTTCATCATGTAAAGGTATATGATCAGGAGCACTTTCTCGGATTTCTTTCCCTTACAGTTGAAGAACCTAAACCACATGAAAATTTTGACTGGGTTGGGCAGATACGTGGCTCAGACTATTTAGTGTGGGGCCTCAACTACAAAAAGGTACGGTTTGAGTTCTCACAAGGCGAGAGTGTCTATGTCGTGGTTCGGTCAGGTGGGCGTGCGGTGCCTGTCAACCAATAACGGTTATTCGTTTGCGGTGATGGAAGCAACAATGGATTTCGCTGCTTCAGCTGGTGAGATTTTTCTATCAAGAACTTTCGTGACAAAGCTTGCTCCCAAATCAGATTCAAGCGTGACACTAGCTGTTGATCCGATCAACAATTCAATTCTGTTTTGAATTTCCATTACTAGTCGTTCCTTTCGACGTATCTCTATTTTCCCAGAACTACGAAGAAATTCTGCATGCGATTTGATGGCATCAAGAACTTCATCAGCGCCTGTGCCATCAAGTGAATTTGCCATAATGATTGGAGGCCTGTAGCCAGTCATTTGTTCAAGCCCCGAAACATGTCCTAAGTCCAGCATTAGCTCTAAATCTCGCCTTGCATCGCTAGCACCTGGCCTGTCTGATTTGTTTACGACAAAAATATCCGCAACTTCAAGAAGGCCTGCTTTATTTGCCTGAACAGCATCACCCATGCCAGGCGTAACAACAACGACCGTGGTATCAGCTGCACCCGCCACATCAACCTCTACCTGGCCAACTCCCACAGTTTCGATGATTACAGGCTCATACCCAACAGCGTCAAAGAGTTGAATAGCTGCTGGGACAGCTAATGCAAGTCCTCCAGAGTGGCCTCGTGTAGCCATCGAACGAATGAAGGATTCCTCGCCCGCAAGGTCATCCATCCGTATTCGATCTCCAAGAATAGCTCCTCCAGTCAGAGGTGAAGATGGGTCAACAGCCAGGACAGCTAATTTGTCGCCAGCTTCTGAAAACAGTTTCAAAAGCCTACCTGTCAAAGTTGATTTTCCTGAGCCTGGAGCTCCGGTGATTCCCACTACATGAGTATTCCCTGATACTTGATGCGCTAGCCCTGCAATAATTTCAGCTTGATCACCGCCCCGTTCAATAGCTGTCAAAAGTTTTCCTAGGCTACGTCGCTCTCCTTTGACTGCACTCTGGAAGAGAGTAGTTGCTGCATCGCTGATCGATGAAGTCACGCTTTATCACGTGCAGAAATTGCATTCTGAACTGTAGCTACCACTTCTTCTGCCGAAGCGCCCGGGCCTAAAACAGCAGCAATGCCGGCATCCATTAATTCCTCAACGTCTTCGTCAGGTACGATTCCGCCGATGATTAAAGGGATATCAAGTCCAGCCGCTGTTATCGCCTCCGCCATTTTGGGCCCAAGTGTTAAATGGCCTGCATTATGCATGGAAAGACCGATGGCGTCTGCATCTTCCTCTTCTGCAGCTGCAACGATACTTGCCGTAGTCTGACGCAAACCCAAATAGATAACTTCCATGCCTGCATCACGCAAAATTCGTGCTACTACTTTGATGCCGCGATCGTGACCATCTAACCCTAATTTGGCGAGAATCACCCTTTGTTGATGGTCACCCATGTTTGTTCTCCTTCACTTTCGTTTTATTAAACTATTGCCTTTTCAACGTATGTTCCGAAAACCACTTCCATAGCGTTGGCAATTTCTTCTTCAGTAGCGTAGGTCTTTACTGCCGCTATAATCGCAGGCATTAAATTACGTGTTGGGTCTGAAGCCACAGCAGTTATTTCTGAAAGGGCACTATTGACATGCTCTTGATTTCTTCTTGTTTTGACATCATTCAGTCGCTTAAGCTGATACTCCTCAGTCTCAGCCCCGATCCGTAAGAGATTTCTGTCCTCAGGGTTATCGCCATCGGTGAAATCATTTACTCCAACAATGATGCGTCTTCCAGAGTTCACTTCACGCTCAAACCTGTAAGCTGCGTCTGCGATTTCGCCAACAAAATATCCGTTTTCAATACCGTTGAATGTTCCTTCAAGTATTGATCCATTTCCTAAGTCATCAAGGTGGGCGAATATGGCTTCAGCTTGCCTCTCCATTTCATCAGTCATCCATTCAACGTAGGGTGACCCTCCAAGTGGGTCAGCTACATTAACCACTCCAGTTTCATGAGCGACAATTTGCTGTGTTCTTAACGCGATTCGAGCCGCGTCTTCTGTTGGTAGCGCTAACGCTTCGTCAAAGCTATCTGTATGAAGCGACTGCGTTCCCCCTAAAGCTGCGGCAAGTGCCTGTATTCCAACTCTGGCTATATTAATTTCGGGCTGTTGAGCTGTCAGAGAGACACCTGCAGTTTGTGTATGGAATCTACACAGCATGGCCTTTTCATCTGTGGCTCCGTAGCGTTCTTTCATCCAACGTGCCCAAATACGTCGCGCTGCTCGGAATTTACCGATTTCTTCAAAGAAGTCGCTATGGCTATTAAAGAAGAAACTGAGGCGTTTCCCAAACTCATTAACGTTTTGCCCAGCAGCGATAGCGGCTTCTACGTAGGAGAACCCGTTTGCTAATGTAAATGCTAATTCTTGAGCCGCTGTGCTTCCCGCTTCTCTAATGTGATAGCCAGAAATTGAGATGGGGTGCCATTTGGGCATTTCGGCTGTGGTGTATTTGACCATGTCCGTCACGATACGCATTGAGGGGCGAGGTGGGTAAATGTACTCTTTCTGTGCCTGATATTCCTTCAGAATGTCATTCTGGATTGTTCCAGCAAGCTGGTGAGGTTCGACTCCAGTTTGTTCAGCGACAGCGACGTACATGGCTAGAAGTGTTGCTGCAGGGCCGTTTATTGTCATAGAGGTAGAAACTTGTGATAAATCGATATCAGCAAATAGGTCTTCCATATCTGCGAGCGTGTCTACTGCGACTCCGGCTCGTCCGACTTCACCTAACGACCATTCGCTGTCGGAGTCACGACCCATGAGGGTCGGCATATCAAAAGCGGTTGATAGTCCAGTTCCGCCATTTCGTAGAAGTTCTTTGAACCTTAAATTTGTATCTTCGGCTGTCCCAAACCCTGCAAACATTCTCATCGTCCATAGACGTGACCTGTACATAGAGGGGTAAATTCCCCGTGTGTAAGGATATTGGCCAGGAAACAAGTCATCTCCATAGACAGGCTCAACCGGTACTCCTGACATGGTCTCGAAATTTGAGTCTCTCAATGAGGCTTTTTGGTACTCAAGTTCCCATGCTTCTCGTGCGTTAGGTTCTTGTTTCTCTTCGCTTCCCATGACCACTCCTTGCAAGTTTACCGGTTTCATTCTAGACCAATAAGGTAAAGAATTTTCCTTTTCGATATTTTCAAAGTTACTGTCTTGACAGTTATGAGCAGTTATGAATTTAATCTACCCTGTTAGTCATTCACTAATTGTGGGGGAGACGTGTACAAAGAATTGTCCCAAGCATGGGAAGAACTTACTGCGGAAGGTTCTCAGTTTGAGTTAGAGGAAGTAAATGTAAGGGGAATTGATCTTCTTTGTTATAAGAATCAACCTGCGACTCTAAGGGATTTTTGGCTATCAAGTCTGAGGTTCGGTAATGCAGATTATTTAGTGTATGGAGATGAGCGCATTTCCTATGCGGAAGCTCATGAACATGTCGCAAGTATAGCTAATTGGTTCATTGAGAATGATGTGCAGGTAGGAGATCGGGTAGCGATAGCTATGCGGAACTATCCAGAGTGGATGTTAACTTATTGGGCCTGTATGAGTATTGGCGCTGCCTGCGTAGGTATGAATGCTTGGTGGGCTACTCCTGAATTGGAATATGCGCTCAATGACTCTAAACCAAAGGTAGTCATTGCAGATAAGGAGCGACTTGAGCAGTTGATTGAACTTCGCGACTCAGATGCATTTCCTCAGCTAGTGGGGGTTCGTGCGGAAGCTGAATCAGTTCATGTTATTGAGTGGGATGTGCTTATAGAAAAGGGTGGCGAGATGCCAGAGATTATGGTTGATCCTGATTCAGACGCATGTATTTTCTATACTTCAGGAACGACTGGCCGACCCAAAGGCGCACAACTTACTCATCGAGGATGTGTGGCTAATGCCATGAGTCTTGCGTTCGCTCATATCGTTCAGTCCGTAGCTACATCGCGAGCACGTGTCACATCAACCAAGCTTCCAGCTAAAGATGTATCGCAAACCTCTGCTCTTGTCATTACGCCTTTGTTTCATGTCACAGCTAATAATTGTGTTGCGCACTCCATCACGATGGCAGGTGGGAAGTTAGTGCACATGTACAAATGGGATGCTGGTGAAGCTCTTAAGCTAGTTGAGTCCGAGCAGATAACGACTATAAGTGGCGTTCCAGTTATGTCAAGGGAACTAATTGCCCATCCTGATTTCGAAGGAACTGATACGTCATCTTTAAAATCTCTTGGTGGTGGTGGCGCTCAATTGCAACCAGACTTAGTGGAAAAGATTGAGGCTACCGTTGAAACCGCTCGACCCGGTACCGGTTATGGCATGACAGAAACATGCGGAATAATCACAGCTATTTCAGCTGATTTCTTTCTTGATAAACCGGAAAGCGCAGGACCTGCAATGCCATGTTTCGAAGCTCGATGCTTTGATGATAATGGAGTAGCAGTTCCGGACGGTGAGATTGGAGAGCTATGGGTTAAGGGTGCGCAAGTTATTAAGGGGTATCTAAACAGGCCTGACGCAACGTCTGAAGCAATAACCGAAGGTTGGCTGCATACAGGAGATATAGCAAGAATTGATGAGGACGGATTTATATTTATTGTTGATAGGAAGAAAGATATGGTGCTACGAGGAGGGGAGAACGTGTATTGCGCCGAAGTTGAATCAGCGATATTCAAACATGACGCAGTAGGTGAGGTATCTGTTTTTGGAGTCCCGGATGACCGCCTTGGGGAGGAAGTTGCTGCAGCAGTTTATTTAAAGGATGGTCACTCAATAGATGCAGATTTACTTAGAGCTTTTTTAGAGGCCAGAATAGCTAAACATAAAATACCGCAATATCTATGGTTTTTGGAAAGACCGCTACCCAGAAATGCAAGTGGTAAGTTTCTAAAACGGGAACTTCAGGAAACGTTAAATTTGAAAGACGCAAGTTAGGAGAAATAAACATGGAATTAGGAATATTTGGATCCTCTCGTAATATTGATGACCTAAAGAAGCAAGTTCAAGAGGCGAACACCCTTGGGTATTCAACATTTTGGACACCGCAAATCTTTAATCTTGATGCGTTAACGGCTTTGGCTGTTATCGCTGAATCGGTTGAAGGTATCCGCTTAGGTACCTCAGTGATTCCAACCTACCCGCGACACCCTATGATGTTAGCTCAGCAAGCACTGACGGTTAATCAGGTTTCGAATGGCCGACTAGATTTGGGTATTGGGTTATCTCATAAGCCGGTTGTTGAGGGAATGTGGGGAATATCATTTGATGCTCCCGTTGGGCACATGAGCGATTATCTTCAAATTCTTATGGCTCTTCTTCATGATGGAACGATTTCATATGGAGGGAAGCACTTAACCAGCAGAGGCGGAATCGATGTACCTGCGGATGCTCCTCCTGTTCTTGTAGCTGCGCTGGGTCCTCAAATGCTGAAATTAGTTGGCAGGGTTGCTGATGGAACGGTTACTTGGATGACCGGACCGGAGACTATCCGGAATCATATATCTCCAATTATAAATGCGGCTGCGGAAGAGGCTGGAAGACCAGTTCCTCAAGTTATAGCGGCAGTGCCTGTCTGCATAACTTCCGATCTTGATATAGCTGAAGAATATGCCAAAAGAGATTTTGGTTTCTATGGTGATTTGCCTTCATACCGTGCGATGCTTGAGCGCGAAGGGCTCGCTAATTCTTGGGA
Source organism: Acidimicrobiales bacterium (assembly GCA_011523005.1). Lineage (GTDB taxonomy): Bacteria > Actinomycetota > Acidimicrobiia > Acidimicrobiales > UBA8592 > UBA8592. Next base: position 14,649 of record WTHU01000099.1, on the reverse strand, counting down.
TATTGCATTAAGTGGTAGTTTCGAAGAAGTCGCCGAAGGACTTCAAAAGTACTCAGATAGCGGAGGAACCCAAGTTGTTGCGGCAGTTTATGGACCAGATGAAGCTCGCGAACAAACAGTTAGCGAATTAGCGAAATTGATGAGCTAATCAGCGGGAGGCCACAGAATCTCATCTTCCGAGCTGTGGTCAATAGGTTCACCCTTTTCACTCGTTATCGCATCAAGTTCATTGTCAAGGTGGGGGAAATGGCATGCGACCCAGTGGTCAGAATTTCCTACTTGTTGAAACGTGGGCTCTTCTTCTTCGCATTTTTCGGTAGCTCGCGGGCATCTTGTTCGGAAGCGGCAACCGCTTGGTGGATTCAGGGGGGAGGGTAACTCTCCCTCCAGCACATCAGATATTTGACTGTGTTTATTATCTGGGTCAGGAATAGCTGCGAGTAGTAACCTGGTATACGGGTGAGCAGGGTTTTCGTAGATCACATCTCCATCACCAATTTCGCAAATCTTTCCCAAGTACATTACTGCAACGCGATCACTGACGTTCTTTACAACTGAAAGGTCGTGACTGATGAATAGAAGAGTGAGGCCGTACTCATCTTTCATATCCTGAAGCATATTAAGAATTCGAGCTTGCACTGAAACATCCAAAGAAGACACAGGTTCATCACAAATGATTACTTGTGGGTCCAAAACGAGGGCTCTAGCTACAGAAATTCTTTGACATTGACCTCCAGAATATTCATGCGGTCGGCGAACTCTGGCTTCATTTGGATCTAACCCAACAGCCTGAATCATTTCCTCTACCTTTAGCTCTTGCTGTTGACTGTGTTCTGTTGACCAAACCCGTGTCCCTTCGTTGACAATATTGAACACTGTTCTTCTTGGATTAAGGGAACTAATAGGGTCTTGATAAATCATTTGAATTGAAGGCCGCTTTTGCCGCATTCCCTCTTTATCAAGTTTTGTTAAATCAGTTCCCTCGTAGTCAACCTTTCCGGATGTAGGTTTAGGAAGCTGGACGATAGCTTTAGCGGTGGTTGATTTGCCACACCCTGATTCTCCGACGATTCCGAGCGTCTCGCCTTTCCGGATATCAAAACTCACGTCAGATACCGCATGAACTTTATTTTTTCTTCCCGATGGAAATTCAACGACCAAATTCTCGATACTGAGAAGGACATCATCGAATTCTGTGCGGAGGTGATTATTTCCTGACCCAGCCATTAGACGACCTCTCTTTTGCTTTTTATTTTTAACCCTGCCGCTGTGAAACCTTTAGCTACATTTGATTGAAATGCCTCCGATCCAGCATCGGTACCTACTGGGAAATGACAAAAATAAGTATGCGAGTCGATAGTTGTTTCCTCTGGTGTTGAGGTTAGGCAAATATCTTGTGCGTATTTGCAACGAGCAGCAAATTTGCAGCCTTCGGGCCCGTCAACAATATCGGGGGGGAAACCCTCTATTGGTGTCAACCTCGTGTGTTTGGGGTCATTAAGTCTAGGAATTGAGGAAAGTAAGGCTTCTGTGTACGGGTGTTTCATTTCCTGGAAGACAGTTTCTGAAGGGGCCTTCTCCATTATGCGTCCGCCATACATCACCATGATTTCATCTGCGCGTCCACGGGCGACACCAAGATCATGGGTAATAATCACCATTGACATATTAGATTTGGATTGCACATCAACAAGTAAGTCAAGAATATATTTTTGAACCGTGACGTCCAAGGATGTCGTTGGCTCATCAGCTATTAGTATGTCTGGTTCAATTGCGAGTGCGATAGAGATCATTACTCTTTGGCGCATACCACCTGAGAGTTGATGCGGGTATTCGCCAAACCTTTTCGCTGGTTCGGGAATACCTACGAGTGTGAACAATTCAACTGTTCTATCTCGCGCTTCTTTTTTTGACATCCCTTGATGTAAACGTAGAGGTTCTGATACTTGCTTTCCTACCTTCATGACTGGATTTAATGATGTCATGGGGTCTTGAAATATCATCGCCATCTTTGTTCCCCAGAACTTCTGACGATTGGTGTTGACAAGTTCTTCGCCTTGGAATTTTGCTGACCCGCCTTCAATAATATTTGCTCCAAGGAGTCCCATTATTCCTCGGTTTAGTACTGTTTTGCCGGACCCTGATTCTCCTACAATTGCAAGGGTAGAACCGCGTTTTAATGATAGTGAAACTCCGTCGACAGCTTTCGCTAGTCCACGCTCTGTTCGAAACCCAACTCGGTAGTCGTTGAGTTCAAGAATGTTGTTGGCGTCGTTAGTCTCGTGTAACAAAAATATCCCTCACATCAAAGTAGTCACGGATTCGGTCACTTAAATAATTGAATGAAGCCACAGTTAGGAACAAGAATCCCATTGGGACGAAAGCAACCCATGGGGAACTTTCAAGAGTTGATAATCCTGATCCTGTCAAAATCAGTTTTCCCCATGTAGCACTGCCTTGAACAGATAAACCTAGAAATGCTAATGTACCTTCTCCCACAATCGCAACAGCTATGACTAGCATCGCCAGGGTACTCATGGGAATGAGCACGTTAGGGAGAAGTTCTTTAATTAAGATTCGGGATTTTTTAGCGCCAAGAGTTTCTGCAGCCATTACAAATTCTCGCTCGGAGAAACTCAGTGTTTGCGCGCGAGCGAGCCTTCCTATTGGGGCAACGCCTAAGATGCCAAGAGTTACGGAAATCGTGAGGAGGGATCGATCAAGTAGGGCAACGATGAGAATAGCGAGAATCAAACCTGGGAAGCTCAAAACAACTAGGAAGATAGCGCCGACAATTTTGTCTAGAATGCCTTTAAAGTAACCGGCGATCATGCCAAGAGTACCACCAACGATCATTCCGAATAGTGCTGTAAGTGCACCTACTGCAAGCGAGATTCTCGCTCCTTCAATTGAGCGACTAAGTATGTCTCGCGCGTCTTGGTCGGTTCCAAGCCAATGTTCACCGCTTGGTGCGTATGGAGGCTGAACGGGTCTCTCCTGAACTTTGCCGGTTAACGGGTTTTCCTTTTGTTCATATGCAATGTAGTTCTTATCGGCATCTTTGAATGGAAGTATCGGAGAGAATACAGCAAGAAAGGAAATTAACACTAGCCAAAACGCCGCCAACCAGAATCCAAATCCTAGCGTTTTTTTATCTGCGAATTCTGAAATCTCTAATTGTGTTGAGTCGTTGATAGCAATTTCTTCTTTTGCTACATCTGAGCCATTTGTGTTTTCGTCAGCGTTCTTTTCGTGTTCTTCGTTCATGGTTACATACCCATACTTGTAACTTTTCTTGGTTTACTTGTATCTTCATTTCTTACTCTTGGGTCAATGAGTGTGTACAGGTAGTCGGCTAGGTAGTTGAATACCATAAATCCAGCTGAAACGATCATTACAACTGCGAGGACGACGGGGAAATCCTCTCGTAACGTGGCTTCTACGACAGCACTGCCAATACCGGGGATTCTAAAGAATTGTTCTACCACGAGCGAGCCGCCAATCATGAAACCAATGTTTATTGCCAGCAATGTGATCATTGAGAATAATGAAGGCCTGAGTGCATGTGAATAAAGGACCCTTCTCTTTGATACACCTTTTGATTTAGCCATAAGGATAAAGTCTTGCTGGAGCGTGGTGATCAGGTCGGTTCTCAGAAGTCGCTGATAGGCCGCTGCAGACCCGAGTCCCAGTGTGAACCCTGGAAGTATCAGTTGAATAAGTCGATGGTCATGGCTGAAACCCCAAAACGGGTCTGTCGCCGTATAGGTATCGGGAAGGAAGTCCCATTGAACAGAAAAGAAATAGAAGAGGATTACCGCCATAGCAAAACTGGGTATGGATACAAACGCGAAAGCAGTAACTGTTGAGATTTTATCAGTTCGCCTATTAGCTCTAGATGCTGCGAGTACCGACCATGGTATGGCTATAGAAACAGCAATGATTTGTGCTACTGCCATTAGCTCCAGTGTTCGAGGAAGTCTTTCCTTGATTAAATCGCTAACAGGAGGCTGGCCGGAGGAACTAAATTGCACTCCGAAGTCTCCTCTTACGAAATCCCAAGCCCAACGAGCCCACCGTTCAGGTAGCGACTTATCCAAGTGGTACTGAGCTTTTGCTTCTTCGATCGCTTTGAGGCTTTCAGGGTTATCGACGTCAGCAGCAACTGGCCCAAGAATGTTAAAGAGAGGATCTCCTAAAAAGTTCATGGCGCCGAACGTGACCATTGAAACAATAATCAGAAGGCCCGTGAGGCCGATCAATCTTTTGACTGCCTTTGGCACTGCTTTTGTTCCCCATTCTGCTAATCGCAACAGCAAATGCTGCGTTGTTATCCTACCCCAACAAATTGAAGAGACCCCAAGTGGTGGGAATTTTCATTCCACCACTCGGGGTCTCTTGGAGTAACGTTTCTAGTCAGCTATGAAGGTTGACTGGAAGAATGAGCGTCCGTTGACTTGGCAACGGAGGCTGACGCCTTCAAGGGTCTTTACTCCACATACGTTCTCCACTCCATCTGCAAGAGCCAAGCTCCATAGAGTGTGGTGATAGAAAACGTAAAGGTACTCTTCGTTGATCATCTTTGAGAGTTCTTGGTAGAGCGGTACTTTTTCTGCAACTGTTTTGGCTGCATCAGCTTGAAGAATGATCGCATCGCGATCTTCGTCACAGTATCGAGGCCAGTTTAGTGAGATGCCTCCAATTGCTCGGCAGAGCAACCAAACTCTGTCAATGCCAGGATCAACAGCACCAAACTGTCTCCAACCTATTGAATTGTATATTCCCAAAGCTGCTTCTTGGATATGAGCGTCTTGTGGGAGTACTTGAACAGTGACGTTGAAGAAGTCAGCCCATCCTTCTGATAGGAGATCTGCGATTCGTTCTCCCACGACAGATGGCCCTGAGTACTGGTACTCAATATTGATCTTTCCGCTTGTGCAGTTATTTGGGTTGTCAGAGCAATATGAATCCACAAGTGGTCCAGCTAGATCAGGACGATCTGATAATTGAACAATATCGGGATTGTAGTAAGGGCTTTCGGGTGTGAACATCTGGTCAGCTTTTCGCGTAATGTCCAGATTGATCAATGTGTTGTAATTATCACGAGGGGTAGCGTGCGTTATGGCTTGCCGTGCTCGGATATCGTTGAACGGCGGTTGAGCAGAGTTCAACATGAGGAAAGACTCATCGCCAGTGTCGTCAAGGACTTGTGTGATGGAATCAACTTCTGCAAGGGTTGCAATGGATTCAACATTTGTAGTTGCTTGAGCGTCCAGTTCTCCTTCAAGGAGAAGGCTGGTTCGCACATCGCCATCGGTTACTGGGTAGAACTCAATGGCATCTAGGTAAACATCGCCACCCCAATAGTTTGGATTTTTTACAAATCTGGTAACTGAGTCTTGCACTCTTGATTCAAAGATGAATGGTCCTGTTCCTACTGGTTGCTGATCAAGCGTTGGATCTTCCTGAGCTGCTGCGATCCATGCCGGCGATCCTACTGCTCCTAGTTGCCCAGTAAGAGCTGAAGGCCAGTTACAGCTTGCATCTGTAAGGTTGAAGTTCATGTTTAGATCATCAACGATTGTTATGGGCTCTTCAGCGACATAGTAGGGTCGAACTGCTAATCCAACAAGTGGGTCTCCATATTGCGCTAAGAAGTTCACAGAAACAGCTTCGGTATTTAATGGAGTTCCATCATGGAAGGTTATACCGTCTCGAAGTTTCATTGACCATGTTTTGCAGTCTGCACTAGAGGTGAATGATTCTGCTAAGTGGGGAACAGTGTTCCCATCTACGTCGTAAGCTGCCAGAGTATCAAAGGCTGCATTCATCATTGTGAGTCCAGGTGCAGATAAAGCGGATGCTGTTGGATTGATTCCATCAACTTCTGCTTCAAGTCCCCATCGGAGTGTTCCGCCAAAAACTGGTTCTAGGACACTTTCCTCTTGGTCTTGAACAATAGGAGCTTCAGCCTCTTCTGCAGGTGCTTCCTCTTCTTCTTCTTCTGCTTCTTCTTCTGCTTCTTCTGCAGCTTCGCTTGCGCTACTTTCCGATGAATTGTCAGCAGTTTCAGAAGCGGATGAACTATCAGCTGATGATGAGCTATCATCGTCGCTTCCTCCACAAGCTGTTGCGAACATAGTTAACGCCAAAAAGGCAATTAACAATTTGAATAACTTGGATCTGTGCATACAGGAACCCTCTCATTTCCAATTTGGATAATACGGTCCTAGTCTTCTATCGCTGGGTTGATTGTGCAAGTTACTAATCATAAAGTTGCCAAAAATAACCGCATTTTCGTTAATTTCAAGAAAAAACCTTCCTTTGACTGTTAAACCGTTGAAATTCGGGCAGTATTTCTATGTGAGCGAAACGCTTTTATGTCTTGAAGATATTTCGTATAACCATCCGGATGGACTGGGTTTGAGAGACATCAATTTAACGATTTTCCAAGGGGATCGTATCGCCGTGGTCGGGGGGAATGGAAGCGGGAAAAGCACTCTTGCAAAAATAATATCGCAAAGACTTACACCAACTTCCGGAGTTATCTCTGGAATCTGCAGTAACCCTGAAAATATAGGGACAGTTACAGATCTTCGTCGCTTCAATAGCGAGGAAACAGTTGCTTCAGCGTTACAAGCAATTTGTGGAGGAGATCCCAAGAAGACAATTTCAAATGTGAATCTGGATACAGAGATTCTCCGTCGTCGAATAGGAAGACTGAGTGGAGGGGAATCATATCGTGTTGCACTAGCTGCCCAATTAGAGAATAGGGCACCGATCCTCGTGCTTGATGCGCCATCGTCAATGCTTGATGCGCGCTCGGCAGACTCTTTGGTTGAAGCGTTGGCGAATCGTGAGGAAGCACTCCTTGTATTTACTGCTGACATAACTGTTGCTATTGAGACCTGCCAAACTGCTGTACTTCTTGATAAAGGAGAAGTTGTTGCCTCGGGACCAACTATAGAGATCCTCACCGATAGCGAACTGCTCAAACAACATGGTGTCGATATGCCTTCTGCTTTGTCCCCAAGTTGGCTACGCCGCAGAGCACGCAGCCAAAATGTTCAAGGCGTTGTCTCTATCCAAGAGTTCGGGGAAGCTGAAAGAACAGCGAAAGGTATAGCTGAACAGGTTGCTAAGTTCTTCAGCCAATTTCGTTCAGACTTCCTAGATGTCACTCAAAGAGCTAGAGATAATTTTGCGAATCAGGAGTTTGCACAGCACCAAATAAATTCTCAAATACGTCTTCTTCTGCACCGACAACTCGTCAACCAATGCGTTGAGGTTATTAATCCGGCTCTTGAAGACTTGGAAGAGAGCATGAAGAGAGAGCTATGGGTATCAGCAAGACGTATATTCGCCCAAGCTATTGCGTGGCGCTCAGATTCTGAACTAGCAGAAACGTTTTTTAATTCCGTCACGAGAAGGTTGTTTACGTTAGTGGGCTTCGATGACGATCTTGAATTTAGATGGTTTGGCGGAATCGCTCTTCCTGTCGTTGACCCGGGCCAAGGGGAAGTTCTCACGTTCCGTCTTCGAACTACCACCGAAAAATTGATACAGGCTGTGCTCGAAGCGTTCGATATCGGTCAAAATTGGCAAAATTTACAACGGGATTCCGCCAATATTGCCTCAGCAATAGAGAAACATCTCTCCGAGACGTGGGAAGCTACAATGCCTGTTGAGATTGATGTCCTCAAGCCGGTCTTTTACCGTAATCGTGGAGCGTACCTTGTCGGCAGGATTCGATATCTCACTCGGGTTTCTCCGCTCATAATCCCTCTTCGTGCGACAGATAGCGGGGTCGTATGTGATGCAGTCTTACTCACAGAGAACCTTACCAGTAGAATTTTCGGATTTACCAGGTCTTATTTCCATGTGAATACAAAGGAACCTGGAGCAATAGTAGCCTTCATCAAAACGCTGATCCCACTCAAACCCGTAGCCGAGCTATATACGGCTATTGGGTACAGTGCCCACGGGAAAACCAGTTTATTCAGGGCTATCTATAGGCACCTTTCCAACTCAACTGACCGATTCGAAGCAGCCAGAGGAATACCAGGAATGGTGATGACAGTCTTTACCCTGCCTTCTTTTGGTGTGGTCTTCAAGGTGATTAAAGATACGTTTCCTCCGTCAAAGAAAATTACAAGATCACAAGTTATGGACAAATACAAAATGGTTTTTGCCCACGATCGCGTCGGAAGAATGGTTGATGCGCAAGTTTTTGAAGACCTGGCATTCCCTCGCGAGAGGTTTAGCGATGAACTCCTTCAAGAGTTAGCGTTAGAGGCCTCTCGCTCAATAACAATTACCGATACTGATGTCATCATTCACCACCTCTACACAGAACGGCGCGTTTACCCACTTGACCTATACCTTCAAGAAATGCCGGAGAACCTCGTGCTGTCTGCAACTCTTGACTACGGTCACGCAATCAAAGATTTGTGTGCAGCAAATATATTTCCCGGTGACCTATTCACCAAAAATTTTGGTGTTACCAGACACGGAAGCGTTGTCTTCTATGACTACGACGAGTTGACTTTGCTTCAAGATATTACGTTCAGAGCAATACCGGAAGCACGAAGTTTTGAGGATGAAATGTCATCTCAACCTTGGTTCGCAGTAGGAGCAAACGATGTCTTCCCTGAAGAATTCAAGAAATTTTTCCGATTCCCTGATTCAGCACGCGATGCCTTTGACAACGTTCATGGCGACCTTTGCGAACCAGAAACCTGGATAGAAATGCAAAGTCAGCATGAAATCGAAGCTCCCGAATTTTTCCCGTACCCAGAGGAAGTAAGATTTGATATTTCTTAGTTCAGCTAAGCATTAATTAAGAATCAATTAAGAAAATGTAAAAATAGTAGCGTGCAAGTGGGTTTCCTATCAGAATAAGGCCACACATTGATTGAGGATTATGGGAAATAATCAAGCAAAAAAAATAATCATCGCAGAAGACGACCAAGCTGTTCGCGACTCACTTGATAGAGCTTTACGCTACGAAGGGTACTCCGTCATATCTGTAAATAACGGGTCACAGGCCCTAGAGGAATCCCAGATATCGCCACCAGACCTATTTATCTTAGACGTCATGATGCCTATCGTTGACGGACTTTCAGTTTGCAGAGCATTAAGGCGCAATGGGGACAAGACACCAGTACTCATTCTTACGGCAAAGCACGAAGTCTCAGACCGTGTCGCAGGGTTAGATGCCGGCGCAGATGACTATCTTGTGAAACCCTTTTCCCTTGACGAACTTCTTGCTCGGATCCGTGCCCTTCTAAGACGTTTCGACGACCCGGCAGAGCACTCACGGGTAATAGGGGACCTCACACTCGAATATGGATCAAGAAAAGTCTTTCGGGAGGGCAAAGAAGTTGACTTAACGAAAACAGAATATGACCTGTTAGAACTCCTGATGAGAAATGCCAACCTAGTCCTAACAAGAGAACGCATATATGAAGCTATTTGGGACTATGACTTTGAGACAAACTCCAAATCACTCGATGTTTATATCGGTTATTTACGAAGAAAAGTTGACAATAACCCCGAGACAAGATTGATCCATACCATTCGTGGCGTCGGATACTGTTTGAGAGAACCATGACTCTTCAACTTCGCCTCACGATTGCGTTGGTGGCAGTCATCACGACAGTAGTAACAGTTGCAGGTATTTTTGCAGTGACGTCTGCTGAGCGCGAGCTTGTTGATGGCGTGGATGACTTTCTTATTGACAGGGCAAAAAGCATAGAAGACCTTCAGTCCAATGCGGAAGCTAAATCATTCGTGCAAAGAGATGAAAGGAGATCAGTTCTATCAGAATTTCTTGCAGAACCGGACGCTATTACACAAATCGTGGATCCCAAAGGCCAAATTATCTTTGCATTCCCAATCTCGCTTCCCCTAGAAGACGCAGAAATCAAGATTGCTACGCAGAAAGATGAAAATCTAAGTGGAGACACTCAAATACGTAAATCAACTGTTGGAGGTATTGACTACAGAATCCTCTCTAAGCCATTACCCAGAGGTGGTCTTCTTCAGATAGGTCGGGATTTATCAGAAGTTAACGATGCAATCTCCGGCATGGTTCGCGCATTTCTACTACTAGGGCTTATAGGTATTGCTATAGCTATCTTGTCAGCGTGGGTATTGGCCTCTCAACTTGCGAAACCCATCAAGAGATTATCCAAAACTGCTGAACATGTAGCTCGCACCCAAGAACTCACTGCTTTCATAGACTCAAAGGATGGAGACAAGGAAGTGCGACGTTTAGCGGAGAGTTTTAACGTAATGTTGCGCGCACTTGCAACATCGCGCGACCAGCAAAAGAGACTAGTTACGGATGCTAGCCACGAACTTCGAACCCCGCTCACGAGCGTTAGAACAAACATAGAACTTTTGGCGAAAGCAAAATCCATTGACGAGAAAGATAAAGAACTAATTATTCGTGACCTTAAAACAGAAATAAATGAATTAAGTCTCCTAGTCGATGAAATTGTCAACCTCGCAACATCAACTGGTTTCAAATCCGAAAATTTTGTTACCGATGATCTCTCGGTAATCGCTCAGGAGGTCGCTGAGAAGTTCTCCAGAAGATCAGGGAGAACAATAAACATTACAAGTTCGGGAGATTCCATACGGGATATACAAAGCGCTGCGATTGAGCGCGCCATCTCTAATTTGGTCGATAATGCGATCAAATTTAGCCCTGAAGGAACCGATATCGTGATCACAGTGAAAAATGGAACCGTCTGCGTCCGTGACTTCGGAATAGGAGTAAGGGAAGATGATAGGGGTCAACTTTTTGAGAGATTCTTTAGATCCGTTGATACAAGGAATCTTCCTGGCTCAGGTATCGGGCTTTCAATAGTTGAAGAAATTATTATGAGACATAATGGTCATGTCTTCGTTAAAGCCCCAGAAAATGGGCCTGGAACCGAGGTGGGCTTTACGTTATAGCCATTAGCTCCGAAGGGTATGAATTTTATTCCGAACCAATTCAAGATCATCAGGGTTAGTTAAACCGGTCCACTCTTCCTGGCTTGGAACAGTAGATACTTGGAAATCATGACGGTCCATAAGAGTTGAAATGCATACTGGAAGAAGACACTCAGCAACCTCGGAGTGGCTATTCTCCTCAAGAAACTCTTCCCAGAGGCTTTGCAAAGAACTTAGAATTGTTGGGTGGAAACACCAAAGATTCATTGAAACCGGAGTGTCAGGTTTCAGAACATTGCCCTCAACGCATGTGATTTCATTGCTTGACTTGTTATAGGATAAGCCTTCCGTCTCAATCACTTCAGAAAGCAATCCATTCTGCACGTCGCACACCCCTCTAGTTACTGGGCCGCTTGAAGACAGGGTTTTGTTAAGTTCAAACGTTATTAATGCAGCTGATTTTTCGTCAAGACCCGGTAGCTGCTCAGAAGCTACTTCAATAGAAGATGGTCCGTAGTAGTCATCAGCGTTGGCCAAAATAAAAGGTCCTTCTACCGCTTCTGAAGCAGAAATCACGGCATGAGTCGTACCCCAAGGCTTCCCTCGAGGAGGACCATAACGGTCTTGTAAAACAAACCTAAAGTCAAGACCTTTAGGGTGAAGGCGCTCCACATGAGATTTCATATCATTAACTATTTCGCTTCTGACGATAATGACAACATCTGTCATACCTACACGAAGTGCATCTTGAATCGTGAAATCAAGAAGCGTTTCACCGTGTTTTCCGACTGGAACAAGTTGTTTTGTCCCTCCGAATCGGCTTCCAAGCCCAGCGGCCATCAGAACGAGGCTAGATTTCACAATAATGCTCCCAAAGTACCTAAACTCCTAACATAGAATACGCAATAGTCATGTTAGGGACTAGCATCAGATAGGCGTAATCAAGAAAGAATAAATTATATGCCGCGTAATATCCTAAAAATCTTATCCGTAGCTACAGCTGGCATATTGCTACTCGGTTGCGGGAATGATGGTGGACAATCAGCCGCTACAGACTCTTCAACTGAAATTCCAACTTCCATTGAAATTGTGCCCACCCCTACACCTGCTGGAGACGTTGATAATGCTGATCTCTCAGTAAAACCTCTAGTGACTATTCCCCCATCTTCTCCACCAACTGAGCTATTAATTGAGGACTTAGTAGTTGGAAGCGGATCTCCAGTTGGTGTCGGCGATTTTCTTATCATGGACTATGTAGGTGTTTCATACTCAACTGGGCTTCAATTTGATGCCTCATGGGATAGAGGCTCACCTTTCCCATTTGAACTTGGGGCTGGACGAGTAATCCAAGGATGGGATCAAGGAATAGTTGGCATGTCGGTAGGTGGGCGAAGGTCTCTCACGATCCCACCAGAGTTGGCATATGGAGAGAATGGATCTGGTTCAGGCTCAATCGGTCCAAATGAAACACTCGTTTTCGTTGTTGACCTCATAGCTTCAGTACCAGCAAATTTGGAGAAACCCACTGTGGCACTGACCTCAGAATCAACAACAGAACTTAAAACTAATGATATCTCTGAAGGCTCTGGAGCCATAGTTCAGCCAGGGAACGTAGTTTACATCCACTATGTTGGTGTCGCTGCATCTACGGGAGAACAGTTTGACTCATCTTGGGATCGAGGTCGTTCAGAATTTATCGGGTACATTTCCGGCACAGGTAATGTCATTCAAGGATTAGACGAGGGTCTGCTGGGAATGCAGGTTGGGGGTCGAAGAACAGTAGTAATACCTCCAGATCTGGCATATGGCGAGAATGGTGCAGGCGATGGTCTGATCGCTCCTAATGAAACATTGATCTTCACGGTCGACCTACTGGGCACGCACCCGCTTCGCTGATTATCGCGAAACTCCTAAACGTTCCAAAGCCGCTTTCGTTCTGTCGAGAAGAAGTTGAGGAACGAGGACACCATTTACTTCAACTCCCCCCGATCCTGAACTCGGGGAGTCACCTCCTTCGGAGCTATCTTGACCCTCGGAGTCACTCTCAGCAATTTCTTGACTGCGTTCACGTTGCACTAGATAAGCATCCCACTCAGCCTCTCGAACTAACTTATCTCTATGAAGGCTGCCAAGCTCAACCCCATTCTCAAAAGCCACCCAATAACGAACCCAGTCAAGACCACTTGATAATATGACTCTACCCATTGTTCCTTCTGGGACACCTCTGAGGTTAATAGCTGCTTTGACAATTTCTTTTTTCTGCAAATTGTGTGGGAGAGTATCGTTTTTTGGCATGTGCACCTCTAGTTATCTCCTGAAGATTACACGATTTTTGTCTTCAATGAACACATCAAGGCAATATTGATGACAGGTAAGGCGGATTTATTGTGGGAAGATGGGCGTGTGTCTAGTCCATATAAATATCTCGTATTGCATGGAAGAAAACCTGTGCATGAGGCTTTGCTAGAAGGGTTAGAGATCGCTTGCATTCACCTATCGCAAAAGGCTAACGGTGACATTATTCAAGAGATTAAATCACTAGCCAATGCAAAGGGTATCAAAATCGAAATAACAACGGATAATAGAATTTCAGCGCTCAGCAAGAGTGGTCAACACCAAGGTATTGCTGCAGATTTGAAAGCCCAAAGAATGCAGTCACTTCCGCATTTCCTATCAGAAAGGAATGGCAGGAAGCACCAAACATATGTGGTCGTGTTAGATGGTGTACACAACCCAGCGAATGTAGGAATGATTATCCGAACTGTTACCGCAGCAGGTCTAGACGGAATAATTATTCCGGACAAGGGAACAGCAAATATCAACCCTGTCGCAATCAAGGCTTCAGCAGGAACAGTTTTCAAAGCTCCTATAGTGCGAGTCGATACCACCAATAATGCAATCGATCAACTGATTGAAAACCGATTTGAAATCGTCGGGCTGAAAACTTCAGGTGAAAACATCTACCAAGTCGAATTGCCCGAGAGGATGGCCCTTGTGTTAGGGAACGAAACATCGGGATTAAACAAAGAAACAGTAGAGAAACTTTCAAAGATTATTTCAATACCGCTCGCCAACAATATTGAGTCGCTCAACGTTGCAGCATCAGCAGCTATAGCAAGTTACGAAATTGTGCGGAGATCATTGGCTATTTAGCGGTACCTCCATAAGGTACCCGATGGAGTGTCTTCTATTTCAATGCCTTGTGAGTGTAACTGATCTCGAATTCTGTCTGCTTCTTCAAATTTCTTTCCTTGCCTAGTAATTTCGCGTTGTTGAATGAGCTGCTCTATTTCCTCGTCGGAGTCCTTTTCAATCTGGCTAAGCCCAAGTACTTCTAACAATTCGGTTACTGTAGCCAACGTGTTCTGCGCTCCTTCGATGTCTTGCGAGTCAAGCAAAGCGTTTCCGGCATTAATCGACTCAAAAATCACAGCTAAAGCATCTGGGGTTCCTAAGTCATTATCCATGGCTTCAGAAAATCTCTTCTTAATATCGTCATCAGCGGTTCCAGTCTTTATCTGTGCTGCTTCCATTCTTCGAAAGAATGCATCTATTCTTTCAACTCCTCCAGATGCTCCAGCCATCGTTTCTTCGGATAGTTCCATCAAGGAACGGTAATGGGCTTGTAACATCGCAAGACGCAAAGGTCTTGCGCCATATCGGTCCATAGCATCTCCCAATGTCTGAAAATTTCCTAATGATTTT
>WTHU01000039.1 GCA_011523005.1 Acidimicrobiales bacterium | reverse complement strand
ACATAGTTGCGATACCAACTACGCAGATGTTAGTGAACGCATTTGAACTTTTACCGCCAGACCACCCTGACAGACCAACGTAACGGATCTCCATTGTCAAAAACATTCGCTAACTGGTCAGGTCTCGTGCAAAGCACTCCTCAAGACATACTCGAAATCAGCACAATTCAAGATGCACAAAAAGCAGTATCAATCGCCAAGAAGAGTAAAACTCCAATTACAACCGTAGGTTCAACCCATTCACACTCGCGCCTCATCCAAAACAACACTGGAATCATCATCCGCACCGAACAGCTAAAAGGAAAAATAACTATAAATACATCCGATAAGGTCGCAACACTTCCATCGGGAATGAAACTCAAAGAAGCAACCAAACTGTTATGGGATAAAGGATATGCATTTTCAAATCAAGGAGATGTAGACGTCCAGTCAATCGCAGGTCTTATAGGAACAGGTGTCCACGGAACCGGAATTACACATCCATCAATAAGTACCCACGTACAAGACGCAACCATCATTACAAGCACAGGCGACATTATCAAAGCTTCCGAAAACAAGGCTGTTCTCGAAGCAACTCGACTAAATCTCGGAGCAATAGGACTGATTATGGATGTAACATTCGCAGTTGTCCCAATCTTTTTCCTTCACGAACAAACCTGGAAACAGAGCACCGAATCGTTGATTGAAGAAGTGGATACCTTGGCGAGGGACAATGATCATTTTTAATTCTTCTGGAATCCCTCAAATGACGCAACTTACGTTAAGACTCTTAATCCACATAAAGGGCCCGCAACCACCAGAAATAATTCCACGCAAAGTTACGTTGATTATTCACATGAAGTTTTCCCATCCGACCGAAATGACAAGCACACAGAAATGGAATATTCAATTCCCTATGAAGATGGTGTAGCGTGCTTCAAAGAAATACGAAATCTTATCCTTTCAAAGGAACATGAGGTCTTTTGGCCAGTTGAATATAGAACAGTGGCAGCGGACTCTGGGTGGATCAGCCCGTCAAAAGGTCGCCTAACGGTTACCATTTCTATCCATCAAGGTTTAGATCAACCTCATGAACCGTTTTTTAGAGACGCAGAGGATATTTTTCGTAGTTATGACGGGCGTCCTCATTGGGGAAAATGTAATTACCTTACATTTAGCGATTTCGCCTTAATGTATGCCGAGGGGTGGGACTCATTTTGGAAAGTTCAGAGAGATTTAGACCCAGAAGGGTTATTTCTAAACTCGTACCTTCAATCCCTATGCGACCAGAATAGGTGATTAGGTATGACAGCATCTGCTATAGCCGCTAACGTTTCCATGTTGAACCTGGAGGATAAATGATTCCTGATTTGATTGATCAATTTCGAATAAAAGGAAAAGTCGCAGTCGTTACTGGCGCTAGTCGTGGGATTGGCGAAGGAATAGCGATCGGCCTTGCCGATGCAGGAGCTCATGTTATCATCACCGCACGAGACCATGAACGACTTAAAGTTGTTGAAAAAACTATTGTGGAAAGAAACGGAAATTGCAGCATTGTTGTTGGCGACATCACAGAAGAAGAGACCATTCAACGTTTGATAGATCACGCGATAGAAGGTTTTGGTCAACTTGATATTTGGGTCAGTAATGCTGGGACCTCGGACCACCCTGGCTCTTTTGCGTTTGAAGAGTTCCCTCCTTGGCATTGGGATCAACAAATTGCTCTAAACCTTCGACCTCACTTTGTAGCGGCAAGGGCCTGTGCCGAAGTAATGAAACCTGGGTCATCAATCATCGGCATTTCATCAATCGCTGGTATTCGACCGGCTGTTCGTTTCGCAGCGTACGGCGCCGCAAAAGCAGGAATGAATAATCTCACTGAAACTCTTTCAATAGAACTAGCCCCCAAAGGAATACGCGCCAATGTTGTATCACCGGGTCAAGTACCGACTGAAGCAACTACACGTGTGGGAGGGGTCCCTCCTGAGGAATTCAAAAACTTAGGGCAACGTATTCCATTAGGGCGTGTAGGCACTCCAACAGATATCGCAGCAGCAGTTTTATATCTTGTATCTGATGCTGGAAGCTGGGTAACCGGACAAAATATTGTTGTCGACGGTGGGGTAACCTGATTTAGGAAAGTTTGGAACGAATAGTGTCTAACCAGTTTTCCGCCTTATCCAAGGCAGCGTTAGACTCCTCACGAACTGCTTCTGCATGGTCACCTGCTGCAGGGTACGAACCTAAAAACTTCACGCGGACATCTTTTGTCTGTAACGTTTTAAGACAATCAGCCATAACTGAGTCAGCAATATGGCCTTCCAAATCAAGAAGAAAGCAATACTGTCCAAGCCCTTCACGCGTCGGACGCGACTCCAGCTTCGTCAAGTTAATTGAGCGCGCAGCAAACTCCTGAAGGATAGCTAACAACGAACCGGGACGGTCAGATTGTTGGAACACAACAACACTGGTTTTGTCATGTCCAGTTGGAGCAGGAATACCATCACGAGCAATCAGTACGAAACGAGTTTTATTTCCTTCATGGTCTTCGATGCCTTCGGCCACAATATCAAGGCCATATTTTTCGGCTGCAAGACTTGTACCCACAGCCGCTACATTTAACTCAGCACTCTCAGATAGAAGATGCGCAGCATGAGCAGTTGAATTCGCTGCTTCCAATTCAGCATCCGGAAGATTTTCTCTAAGAAAAGAACGAACCTGCGCAAGGGCGTGGGGATAAGAAATAACTTTCTTAACATCAGACAACGATGATCCTGCTTTGACAAGAAGGTTCATCGTAATAGGAATGACTACTTCTCTCTGGATCAATAATTCACTATCGAACGCTAAAGTATCTTGGACAACATTGACAGTTCCTTCAATCGCGTTCTCAATTGCACAAAACCCAAAGTCAATCTCACCGGTAGATGTATTATGGAGAACATCCGAATGGCTTCGATACAAAACGTGCTCAGCAGAGGCTAAATCACTCTGCGTTAATAAAGCAGATTCTGTAAAGGTCCCAGATGGACCAAGGTATCCAACTCTCAAACTCGTAACATCTCCCACACCTGAAGGATAGAGGACGAACTCAAATACAACGCCTTAATTTACTGAGAAACGCCGAAATCACCCATAACACGCCTAAAGTTTTTACCTATGTCAGAACAACAACTATATTTCCGCCAACTTCTATCAGGAAGAGATGTTGGAACAGAAGACCAAGTAGCCCGACAAATGATGAACTTCATATATCTCATTGGAGATAGAGCAACAGGAGAAGCTGTTGTTATTGACCCCGCATATGACCCACAGGGAATCATCAATATCCTTGAAGAAGATGAAATGACCCTCACCGGAGTTTTAGCTACCCACTACCACCCAGATCATGTCGGTGGCGACATGATGGGCTTTAGCATTTCAGGAATCACTGATCTGTTAAACTTAGCCTCAGTTCCCATCCATGTTCAGAATGAAGAAGCAGAACTTGTAGACAAAGTAACGGGAGTAGGTTTTGACAATCTACGAACACATTCAAGTGGTGACAAAATATCGGTTGGATCAATAGAAATAGAACTCATTCATACTCCGGGGCACACCCCTGGTAGTCAATGCTTTCTTGTTGAAAACAGACTGGTCGCAGGAGACACACTCTTTCTTGACGGTTGCGGAAGGACGGATTTACCTGGTGGAGACCCGCGGCAAATGTACGAAAGCTTGACTACGCGACTCGCTAAAGTACCTGACACCGCAACGCTTTTTCCAGGGCATCTTTACTCTCCGAAACCGTCACAATCAATGGGAGAAACCCGACAGCATAATTATGTATTCGCTCCATCAACAGCTGAACAATGGATGGCGATGTTCGGCGGTTAATATATAGGAATTTAAATATGAAACGAATAGAACTATCTCCTGAAATGACACAATTCGTTACTGAGCGCCACCTGGCTTCTCTCACCATAGTGACGCCGAAAGGAAGGCCACACGTTACTCCAGTCGGGTTCACATGGGATGAAGAGCGGCAACTAGTTAGAGTTATAACATGGGCTGGAAGTACAAAAGCTAAAATCCTAGACAAAGCGGAGAACCCTCTTCGAGCAGCAGTCTCACAAGTTGATGGAGGTCGTTGGGTAACTCTTGAAGGTTCAGCGGTTGTAACTGCCGACAAAGAAAGGTGTCGTGAAGGAACCAGTCGATATGCCCATCGATATTCTGAACCCAAAAACCGTGGAGCTGATAGGCGAGTCATTGAAGTGACCATAGAACGGGTAATGGGACGCGCGTAATATCATCATGAAAGGCAAACCTAGGCGTAGCTTGTTTGGATTACTTCCTGATCCGATACCATCCATTGATACTCGCGCGAGTGGCGGAATTGGCAGACGCGCAGGCTTCAGGTGCCTGTGTCCTTCGGGATGTGAGGGTTCAAGTCCCTCCTCGCGCACAATACTTCAGCGATTAGAAACAAACAGTATAAAATTCAAATTACTGCTGAGTTCTCTAATTGTTGTGTGCACATTCCTTCTAGCTACACACTTGCAAGCTCAAGAGAATACACCGGATGCAATGAATGAAGAGTCGTCTATGTCTGGGCCAGATTTCAATGGTGATGGATACGGGGACATAGTTATTGGAGCAACAGGAGAACGATTTGGTGATGCCATACGAACAGGTGCGGTAACAATCTTATTCGGAGACTCAAACAAGCTATTTTCCGAAAGCATTCTTCTGCATCAAGGAATGCCAACCATCGCTGGAGATAATGACCCAAATGACAGATTCGGATCTAGAACAACATTTGGAGATTTCAATGGCGATGGTCTAGATGACCTGGTAATTACCGCCCCACAAAAGGATGTCAACGGTATTGAGAACGTAGGAATGATGTGGGTTCTTCCTGGCTTGCCTCAAGGTATGGGAATAATCAATAGCGCTAAATCATTTGATCTCTCAATGTTCATAGCTGAGGATGCTATTTCTCCAGAGGACCATTGGGGAGAGATGATTGCCTCGGGAGATTTTAATGGAGATGGATATGAAGATATTGCGATAAGTTCTCCAAACGTAAATACCTGCGACGACGACACTGACATCCTTATTGAGTATCTCTATGGGCCTTCAAATCAAATCTGTGAAAAAGAAAATGCCGGACTTGTGGTGATTCTATATGGAAGCAAAACCGGATTAGATTCAACTAATTATCAAGTCATCAATCAAGGGACAAAAGGCATTCCAGATGTAAGTGAAAACAATGATAACTGGGGGCTTTCCTTAGCGGAGGGTGATTTTAATGGAGACCAAATATCCGATCTTGCTGTAGGTGCACCCGGAGAAAAATACGGTCTTTTTCCCTCGTCCGGTGCAGTCACGATAATATACGGAAGCGATGAAGGGTTAAACCCCCAAACGTCGAAGAGATTCCATCAAGATACCCATAGAATCCCAGGTCGAAATGAAGAAAATGATCAATGGGGTTCAACTCTAATATCCGGTGATTTCAGTGAAGACGGAATAGATGACCTAATAGTAGGCTCCCCCAACGAAAGCATTGGTGAAAAACAACAATCAGGAAGCATCACCGTTCTATATGGATCTATAGATGGCATTTCATCTCAAAAATCCACACGAATACATCAAGGCAGCTTTGGAATTCAGGATAGTAATGAAGCGTTTGACCGGTGGGGGTCAGTCCTAACCACTGGTGACTTTAATGGCGATTCTAAACTAGATCTTGTTATAGGGGCACCTGCAGAAGGATCAGGGACATTCATCCGAACAGGAGCAATAACAATAATTCCGGGAACAGCGGGCCTTCTCACCAGTAGAGAAGCGATAACTATTCATCAAGACGAAATACCATTAAACCTAGACATTAGTCATGCGGATCACTGGGGAGATGCCTTAGGAAGTGTCGATGTCAATGGTGATGGGAAAACTGATTTGCTAGTGGCCTCGAGCGCTAAATCGATAGGCACTCAATTTGATTCAGGAACAATAACACTTTTGTGGGGAACAAAGAACGGCATAGTTCCTGAAAACTCAAAATATTTAGATCAGAATATATCTGGAATCCCTGATGATAATAAAAGTATGGATTATTGGGGGCGTTTGGGAACTTCAAGCGAACTTACTCTAGAACGCCCACCTTTGGGGCTAGTCACACTGTCCGGTATCAACGTTGTTGTCATGGTTGAGCTTCCTCAGACAAACGATAGTTCCGTAGCTCAATATATTGTTCGAACCCCATGTGGAAGATCTCAAAGAGCAATTGGTGGGGAACTAATAAAAGATATTCAGATAGTCATTGATCCAGGTCACGGAGGTATCGATGGAGGAGCCGGTTATTTCGGACTTCGGGAGCACTCTGTTAATCTTTCAGTATCTGAAGCACTCAAAACTGAACTTACTTCAAGGGGTATAAATAGTTTCTTAGTTCGGTCAAGTAATTACCATATCCCACTCGCATCGCGAGGGTTATATGC
>WTHU01000169.1:12381-22867 GCA_011523005.1 Acidimicrobiales bacterium | reverse complement strand
CGTCAATACATGTCACGCATGAAGGGGATGAGGCATCTCTATTCTCGGATTCGATTCTAATCATCGAAGATGGTCAGATCATAAATAAGGGAACCTTTGCAGAAATTATTGATTTACCTTCAAACGTAGTGTCTGCTGAATTGCTCGGATTACGAACGATATGGGTACCGGATGCACATTTTCGAGATGGCAATTGGATTTTTTCTACACCCTGGGGTTTCAAAGAACACAACGGACAGAAGTCGGAAAGGTACCAACTTTTGTTGCGACCTCATCATATTCAATTATCAAATAACGGATTGGAAGCCATTGTCACCAAGACTTTCCATACAACAGGACAGAGGTATATTAATTGCAATATAGGCAACTTAAATAATCTTACTGTGCTAGTGGACGATGATATTTCTGTAGGGGAGTCAATACACCTAGCAGTTGATTTAGATTCAATAGAAGTCTTGACAGCTTGACCCTATTACTGAAATTGCTCTGCAATTAATCGATAGGAATTCTTTCGTTGCTCGTGGTCGTGACAAATGGTGACAATTAATAACTCCTCTGCTTGATAGGCATTTGCCACGAACAAAAGTTGCTCGTATACAATCTCTGGTGTCCCGACAACCATGGGGCGGCTAGGGGAGAGTACGGTTACTGAGCTTTGGCTTTCTTCATTAACTGCTTTAGGTATTGGGCCACGTAACCCATCTTTACGCCATCGTTCTAAACTCTCCAGCATCAATGCGGCTTCTCTTTCCGATTCTGCACAAAGAACATTTACACCGACTGAAACAACTGGATCGCTGTGCTCAAATGAAGGACGAAAATGCTTTCGATAAAGGTTGCAAGTCTCAGTACCATTACCGTTGATGAAATGAGCCCAACTTAAAGGCAATCCACAATGAGCGGCCACACTTGCAGAACCTTCACTTGAAGCTAGTAGCCAAAGCTCAGGCATTGTTTCCGTCAAAGGTAAAGCTTGAACACCTGCAAGAGGGCCAGTTTCAATAATTTCTCTTCGCAAAAGTGTCCGGATCTCAAGAACAGACTCTAGATATCTATCCGATCCAGAAGCATTGCCGAAACTTTGAAGAGCGTGAGCAGTTCGGGCATCGGAACCGGGAGCTCGCCCAAGTCCCATGTCAATTCGATTTGGGTGCAATGCCTGCAATACTTGAAAGTTTTCAGCAACTTTAAGCGGGGAGTAATGGCTCAACATTACTCCACCTGACCCGACACGAATATGATTAGTATTTTCTGCGATATGCCCGATTAGAATCTCCGGGCTTGAACCAGCTAGACCATGCATGCCATGATGCTCAGCGACCCAGTATCGGTGATAGCCGAGCTCATCAACGAACGACGCCAAATCAACAGAGTTTCGCAATGCTTGAGCAGGGGAGACACCTTCAGGCACAGGTGTTTGATCAAGAACTGAAAGTCGCACACCACATATTCTCATTAATGTGTAGGGAAGTCACATCAAAGCAATTTAGTTCACAAATATGCCACAGCTCAACAGACTGTATGCCTATTATGAGTCACATAAACTATTCATATTGGAGAAACTTAATGAAGCCTAAACTTTTACATGCCTGGGTAAGCAACCGAGCAAATGACCTAAGGATGATGACCTTTGTCTATACAGCTGCAACCGTGGCAATACTATTTCTAATAAGAGATGCATCAGGATTTGGTAGCGAAATGCAATTTGCAGTCGCTGTAGCAATAATATCTTTCGGTTTAAATGCGTTGGTTTGGTTTGACGGAGCTATCGCAGATATTGGAGCTAGCAGGTCTTCGATGGATGATGATCTAGCAAATTCTGAAATGGGTAAGAATTTTAAGAAAGCTCCGTTTATTCTCTTTCGGGGTATGGGGTTCGCAATTGTTGTAGTTAATACAATTGCTCAGGTCATAGCACTCTACGCATAAGTGGTCGCATACCTACAACAGTGATTACCGGAGATTCACCATAAACGCCGGAAATACACGTTATGTAAAGTAACTATTACTTAAATCCCTATAATCTGGGGGTTTATCAAATACTGAACAGAACTTTCAGCATTTGTACATGTGGTTTAAGATTAAATTGATTCTGCAATACAGGGGGTAAATATGCTGGAAGAAAAATGGATTACAGATCGAATCCCAACTGAAAAATTTCCTCACTATACACGTGCTAATGCTGGCGAAGTACTCGCTGACCCAGTTACGCCACTGGGGTGGACTTTCGGCTGGGAGTCCGGAATAGTTTTGGGTTGCCGAGACGGTTTCGTCTCCTATGGAGTGTTTGATGCTGATGAGTACGGTGATCCTCCTGAAACGTTCGGTCTGTTTGGAGGCTATTTCTATAATTGCCTCACATCCGCAAGGATGATGGGTGTAAGAATGCCCGGCGTAACTCCTGAAGCTATAGATGATGCATATTTCGATGCTCATCCAGACGTCCCGCCTTACGTTGCGGAAGACTGGCACGAAAGCGAACGTCATAGTGAGAAATTGGCTGAAACTGGTGCGTACTTATTATCAGCAGCTGAACATCCACCAATTGAAGAGCACAAGAAAATTGGTATTGAAATTCGTGCCTCTAGACCTAATTTGAGTGAACTAGATAATCAAGAATTGTTAGCAAGGGCAAGGTCTTTGCAACCTCACCTAATATCAATGTTTGAACAGCATGTGTGGGCTTCCCTAGGAGCTTCAAACGGGCCTGGAATTCTAGGCGCATTATTGGCTGAAGTAGGCAGGTCTGATGATGTTGTAAAACTTTTATCAGGTATTGGAGATGTGGATTCAGCAGACATTGGTCGGGAGCTTTGGCAATTATCAAGGATGATACGATCTAGTGACCTAATCCAAAGTGAATTTGATGAAGGAGTATCTGAAGATTTACTTGATCGGTGCCCTCAAGAATTCCGTGAAGCATTTCAAACCTTCTTGTACAACCATGGGTCAAGAGGTCCAAATGAATGGGATATCGGAGCTCATACTTATGAAACGAATCCGGGATTAGCGTTGTCAATGTTAAATGCAATGCGCCAACAAGATGATTCCGCTGATCCTGCATTAGCCATAGAGCGAAACTCGCGCATTCGTGAAGATCTTCGCGCAGAATTCACTGCGATGTTTAGCGAGAATGAAGAGGCTTCTGGAATGTTTGCTGCCGGGATGCAAGCTGGTGAGGTTTGGTTGGCTGCTCGTGAACGCCAGAAGAGCACAATAGTTAAGCCAATTCAAGAAATTCGTTTATGTTTCCGTGAACTCGGGTCAAGATTGGCACTAGATGGACATATTGATGACCCTGATTTGATTTTTATGCTTCTTGAAAGTGAATTGGACGATTTCTTAGCGGATCCTTCATCATTCAATGATCGACTCGTCGAGCGAGAGAGAGATTATAGAGAACTGTTTGACCTAATCCCACCCTTTATCGTAAATACGACCTGCGCTCCCCTGTCAGATTGGCCTAGAAAGTCAGGGCAAGAAATTACTGTAGTCAGCGTTGGTGAAGAACTAGAAGGAGTTGCTTGTTCACCTGGAATAATTCAAGGCACCGCAAGGGTCATTCTTGACCCGAATGACTCAATGTCTCTTGAGCCAGGAGACATCCTTGTAACTCAGAACACAGATCCAGCTTGGACCCCCTTATTTCTTGTCGCAGGAGCAGTTGTAGTTAATGTAGGTGCTATTGCGAGTCACGCAAGTATTGTGAGCCGTGAACTCGGTATCCCTTGTGTCGCATCCGTTGCTGACGCTAGTTTGCGTATCCCTGATGGATCTATCATTACAGTGGATGGTTCTGCTGGAACAGTTGTGATTGACCAATTACCCTAACTCCGAAGAGGCCCCTCATTTTTCATAGAATCGCTATCAAGGGAAATATCCGTCTTGCAGCGTTGTTAGCAGGTTTTATAGGCGGTTGGGATGCGTCGGCTTCATTCTTTATATTTCCAGACATACGAGATAATTTTGCAGGAGGTGATGCAGCTACAGCTTCTTGGGTTCTCAATGCCTCAAATGTCGTAGGAGCTGCTTTGCTACTTCAAGCTGGCAGGTTAGCAGACAGTTCAGGGCCATATAAGTTATACAAGCTTGGTATAAAGTTATTTGTAGCTGGAATGTTGTTATCAATGTTGGCGCCATCAATCTGGCTTTTAGTCGCTGCAAGGGGTTTGGCCGCAGCAAGTCAAGCTTTAATGGGTCCCGCTGCTGTTGCACTGGTCATAAAGTATGGAGGAATAGGAAAAGAATCTGAATCTATCGGAAGATGGGGCCTATACACAGCAGTTGCTGGGTTTACCGCTCCCCTATTAGTGACACAATTAATTTCCACTTTTTCCTGGAGGGCACTGTTTGGACTTCAAGTCCCAATAGGTTTATTCGTGCTCTACTGCCTTCAAACAGATAACAAGTTAGAAGAAACTAGTAAACCGTTTAAAATGGACAGAATCGGGTCAGTCTTAACAATTGTTGGCCTCAGTTGTTTAATTCTCCCTATAGTAAAGTCTGCAGATTGGGGATTTGCTTCATTTAAATCCCTCTCTTTATTTATGATAGCGGTGTGCTTACTATCTATTTTGATTAAGAGAAGCATGACTATGGACAATTCCCCGCTTCAAACAGATCTATTTATTCACCGAAACTTCTCGTTGGCCTGTGCGATGTCGTTATTTGCGGGTATTGCCTTCTATGCTCATTGGATTGCAATCCTCTTATTTCTGATAGAAATCTGGAAATTCACTCTTATTGAAGCCGGCTTGTTATTAACGATTATGCCAGCATCAATGAGCCTATTCTCAGTTTGGTTTGGAAAACTTGCAGACGTAAGAGGATACAGATTAGTTATTATTCCTGGGCTTATAACATACTCATTTCTATTTTTGATTATGTGGATCAACGTTGACCAGGATCCGCACCTTCTCTTGACAGTACCGGCTTTAATGGGGTCAGGGATTGGTATGGCCTCCGTTTGGCCAACTCTGACCTCCATCGGAGCAAATGCAATTGGAGGTGATTCCATTGGTAGTGGCACATCGATCATTCACACTATTCAACGAATTGGCGGAGCATTGGGGATCGCCATTGTGCTAGCTGTTATAAGCGGACTATCAGAATCAGGTACTTTTATTGCCCATCGTTCTGCAATTTTAGTGATGCCAATAGCCGGAGCAATGGCCCTTTTCGTATCTTTTTTTCTCAATAACCCTCAACGCGACCTTCGCTGAAGTATTTCTTGTACGACTGTTGCAACGTGTGAACCAGTTAGGCTATAGATCTTTCCAGATGCCAGTCCCCTATTATTAATATGATTTATCCCCTCGTGAAGATGTAGATGCCAGTTGTACGGCGAGGATGATCGATGAAACCACACAGCATGATCTAGGCTGGCACCAAAAAAAGGAGGATCACCATTCCCGTCCCAAATTCCTTCATACATAGGGTGAAGTCTGACAGCTGCATCAAACGGAACATCGTCACTAGCAAAAACAGTTCCTTCCTCATTTGTCGCATTAGCCGAGGGATCTCCGTTTATTCTTAGCCATACCCCGTGACCACTTGAAAGCTCAGATGAAGGAATTACCTTTCTTTCCATAAGCTCAGACCAATTCTCACTTTTGAGGTCATCTGGACTCGGAATTTTTCCCATATCTATTTGCTGATCAACACTTGGCCCATCTTCGTTTAATTGAAATGATGCTGAAAAGTTCAGAATAGCTTCGTCTTGTTGGTATGCAATGACTCGACGAGTTGCGAATGATTTTCCATCCCGTAGTAAGTCAACTTCGTACCGTATTTCTTGATTAGAGTCACCTCCGCGAATGAAATATGCATGTACTGAATGAACATTCAGTTCCTGAATTACAGTCATTCTTGCTGCGGCTAGTCCCTGAGCGACGACTTGCCCTCCGTACACCCTTCCCCAATTATATTTAGGGCTGCGACCTACAAAAGTAGCAGAATCAATTCTCTCCAAGCACATAAGTTGGTCAAAGGTCTCAATTTTTCCTGGTGTTTGCATTTATGTCCTGTAGGAATAGTTGTCGTTTGGGAGCTAGTATCTGAATATGCAAGATGCTGTGATCATTACAGGCTCTGCGGCAGGTCTTGGTAAAGCCTTATCGCACACTCTATCCTCAATCGGAAGCAATGTTATAGGAATTGATAAGAATACAAGTGCAGATATTATTGCTGATTTATCAACTGCACACGGACGCCAATTGGCTGTCAGTTCTGCATTAGACCTTTGCCCTCGCCCTAAAGCAGTCGTAGCTAACGCAGGACTTAGCCCAATTCATGAGAATCCATTCGCTATTCTTGAAGTGAACTGGCTTGGCGTTAAAGATGTATTGGATTCATTTCTTCATCCTCTCTCTAAGAACAAAGGCGGTTGTGCCGTCGCTATTTCCTCCATTGGGGCTGCAGTTGGTGGTGATAAAGAATTGATTGCTTGCTTGCTTGAGGCTCGGATATCCGATGCGAAATCCATACTTGATAAAGCTCTTAAACTGAGTGTTGTTGAAGCTGGAATTGTTGCGTACAGCTCATGCAAAGTTGCCGTAGCGCAGTATGTTCGCGCTAATGCTAAATTATGGGGAGAGAAGGGTGTCAGATTAAACTGCGTTGCACCTGGCCGGATGGAGACGGCGATGTTAGAAGGGCTTCTTTCACATGAAGAAATAGCTCCTGGAATTGAGGCATTACCAACGGGAATTACAAAATCTGCTAGCGCTTCAAAAGTAGCAGATGTTGTTGCATTTTTCCTGAGTGATCAATCTTCTTTTGTTCATGGTCAAGTCCTGTATGTAGATGGTGGTTCGGAATCACTCATACGGCCAAATGTTATTTAATTAGTACATTCACCACTTAGATCACATTATCGGCAACAATCAACCCATGCGATACCTTCTTATGAGTTTAGCTGATTTGGACGACGAGATTCTTGAGAGGCTTCCTACTGATATTCGAGATGCTATTAAGAATGGCACTCTAAAGGTGTTGCCTAAAGATATTGTTGACTCATTACCTGATCAGGTTTCAGATTCCATCCCGAAGTCTCTTATTGAAGCTGCTAATGCGAATCCAGTGCTTACTTTAGTTTTGGTGATTTGTGGGGTCATTGGAATAATTGGCTTTCTTTTTGGAGTGTTTAAGAGCGGTTTGAAAACAGCATTATTCTTTGGAGTCGTTGCTGCGATCTCTTGGGGGTACTTTGCAGTGATCTAGTTATGACCAGGTGACCCTGCTGTAACTCCCCCGTCAACAAAGACCACTTGACCGGTTATATAGCTTGATTCAGGTGATGCAAGAAAGCTCACTAGCTGCGCAATGTCCTTAGCATCACCGATCCGTTTGAGTGGCACTGCAATTGACCTAAGCTCTAAGGCCTTGCCTTCATAGTTTGGCGCTGTTCCTTCTGTGATTATCATTCCAGGTCCTACTGCATTGACTCGGATCGGGGCTAACTCAAGAGACCATTGACGGGTTAATGTTTCGATTGCTGACTTGGAAGCAGCATACATTCCAAGCCCGGGAGAGTTGGTTCGTGAAGCTGCCGACGTTAAGTTGATAATGCAACTTGAATCTTTTTCTTGAAGTATTGGCAATGCGTGTTTTGTGCAATTAAGAGTTCCGATTACGTTAGTCTCCCAAACGGTTCTCTGGGTTGCTATATCAAGGTTTTTCAGTAACTCAGGTTTCCAAATCCCAGCGTTGTTGATTAATACATCTAACGTGTGCAGTTGAGATAGTGCTTGTTTGACGTCTGATTCGATTGAGACATCGACTTCGAACACTTTGCAGCCAAATCTTGTCTTAGCTTTATTAAGGGTTTCAGGATTAATGTCAAAAACGGTAACGGAAAATCCATCGTTGATAAGGGACTCCACGATTTGGTAGCCGATTCCTTGTGCACCACCTGTAACCAATGCCTCCATGTGACTCCCTTAAAATCAACTCTTTGATGATTTATTATTCTCGTGTATTTGTCGTAGTAACCAAAATCTTAGGAATCGACCGATGCTAAAGCGAAGGTAGATGAAGCCCCCTGAGATTGATAGTGCAACACCGAATATTGCGAGAATGATATGTTCGTTATGTTCAAGACTATCGATGGCAACGTTTCCACTATTTTGCGACCCTGCGACAAAGTAAGCAATTAGGGTTAAGATCACCCCGCCAAAAAGTATTAATAACCCAATAAGTTCGAAGAGTTTGTCGCGTTCGTTAGAACCGGTCTTTGTTTTGATCTTTTGTATTGCATTTTCAAACTCATTATCCATCAGCATTCCCCCTGTCTAAACATTATCCTTTGTGCCAAGATACGCATCTGAGAGTTGATCCTCAAGTTCATTTGGAGATCCCTCTGATATTATTTTCCCATTGATGAGAATACCTGCCCTCGTCGCAACACCAAGTACAGTTCTCGCAAATTGCTCCACGACAAGAACTCCGATCCCCTCTTCGGCTAAATGAGATACTAGACCGTAGAGATCTCTGACAATTATCGGAGCTAATCCCATAGATAGTTCGTCTAGTAGTAATAGTTTTGGGTTGGTACTGAGCGCTCTCGACATTGACAACATTTGTTGCTCGCCTCCGGATAGTGTTCCAGCAAGTTGTTTTCGCTTATTACCTAACTGTGGGAAACGCTTGAATGTTACTGATTGGATTTCCTCCAGACTTTGGCTTGCATGCGTCATCATAATTAAGTTTTCATCAACAGTAAGGTTTGGAAAAATCCCTTTTCCTTCTGGAATCGTGCACACTCCAACTTTCGCTAGGTCTTCTGCAGGTATCCCATCAGTTAATCTTCCGGCGACCTTCACTGAACCTGTCCACGGGTCAATTTGTCTAGAGCAAACTTTTAAGAGTGTTGATTTACCACCACCGTTAGGTCCCAGTAGTGCATAGATATCACCTTTATGTACGGATAAATTTATTCCATGTAGTACGGGAATAATTCCATATCCTGTAGAAACATTCTCAAGCTGTAATAGTGGCTTATCCATTCGCTCCTCCCAGATAGGCGTCAATTACGACTGGATTATTTTGGATCTCATCGGTTGTCCCATCTGCAATTAGAGTTCCGAAATCCAATACGAAAACTTTGTCACAGACATCCATCACTAGAGACATATCATGTTCAACGAGCAGAATGGTAATACCCTCGGTATTTAAAATTTTCAGTATTTGAGCGAATTCTTCTGTCTCGTTTTCATTTTGACCTGAGGCAGGTTCATCAAGAAGAAGCATTGAAGGCCCTTGAACTACTGTTCGTGCTAACTCAACGAGTCTGGCTTTACCGGTGGGAATTTCAGCAACACTTTTTGAGGCGATACTATCTAGCCCTGTTAGCTTCATTACTTGTTGAACACTACTAATGACACTTGAGGTACCTAATGATGACGGGAACCATTCCCCTCTAATTTCAGCTGCTACTTGTATATTCTCTTCGACAGATAAGCTTGGGAATAATTCAAGTCTCTGAAAGGTCCTCCCCAATCCAAGTTTTGCACGGCGGTATGGAGAAAGGTCAGTCATTAGCTCGTTATTAAACCGAACGCTTCCTTCGTTTGGTTTCAGCAAACCGCTTGTGACATTAAATAATGTTGTCTTCCCGGCTCCGTTTGGCCCTATTAGGCCGGTGATGCTGTTTGATTGGACGGTTAAGTGAACGTCGTTCAGTGCTGTGTGACCTCCGAAGCGTACAGTTATTCCTGTAAGATCTAGGTCACTCATATCCGTCAGCCTGCGAGACTTGCTGTGGTTTAGTAAACCCTAAGTTAAGAGTTTCATCAAGGAACGCTTCATCTTTCATGGATATTTCTTCATCGAGCCCTAGGAGTTCCCAGTTGCGAGTTTCTGTTTGAGCTAAATTTGATTTTTTGTCAGCGATTAGAGTCGATACAAGGAGGATTGGAAGAGAAAGCAGGAGGAAGGTCCATCCGTCTATGACCTCTGAGACTCTGAGCACCCACACCGAAATAATTATCATCACCATGATTGCCAGAATTCGTCGTGATTCTCGCTTCCCAAGGACTCGGAATCCATCAAATATTTGTGCTGCAATTCCGTTTGGATTGCGTCCAAGACCTATTCCTGCCACTGCCGGCCCTAGGAATAAGAAGAAATCATGTAGGAAAGTAAAAAGCCAATTGAAGCTATTCCAGTCGGTTGCAAGTTTGGCCCAAAAGTCGCCCATTACTATAAACGCTGTTCCATAGAGTATTCCGCCGATAAGTGCTCCGCTGACATAGCCAATACCGCCAACCACCGTCAACATAAAGAGTCCTAGACCTTCAAATACCGTGAAGGGGGCATCTTCTTGTATTGCGCGTAGATTTGAAGCATGTAATGCTCCGCCAAAGCCAGCTATTGCAGCTGCTAATGTGAACACTGATAATTTAAGTCGTAGCATGTTAAGTCCTAAAGTAGCGCTGGCAGCTGGACTATCTTTCATTGCTGATAGTTGGCGGCCGTAACTGCTTCT
>WTHU01000169.1:0-12281 GCA_011523005.1 Acidimicrobiales bacterium | reverse complement strand
GCCTCGAAGCCGAAGAGCAGGTAAAGCTACTAACGCACCTGTAATCCCAGATACTAAGGTAGCAACTAATAGAGCGCTTATAGACAGGCTCTCGCGACTTGCGATTCCAGTTCCTGTTGTACCGTCAAAGATTGTGACTAAAAGTAATGTGAATAAAGCTATAGAAACAGACAGCATCCATAGTTTCCTTCTCTTGAATCCAAAGGCGGATAAGACCAAGAAAGCGAAGAGCAACGCTAGAGCTGTAGCTAATGTCGCAAACCCTGCACCCGTTTCTACCGTTGAGCCGACATCAAATTGATAAGCGGATAGTGCTCCTATACCTGCAAATGCGAGTGGGGCTAGATTAATTTCCCCTGCATAGCCAGTAAGGAGAACCATAGATAATGCAATAATGCTGAACCCGATACCTTTAGAAAGACTAAATTCCCATTTAGTTTCAAGCATGGGGGTCAATCCAGAAACGATGACCACAAAAGTAATTCCCCAAATAATTGATGATTTCATAGTGGGTGTTTTGAAAACTTCGCGATCTTTTTTTATTGCAGCTCCTCGAAGGCGTTCTTGAGGCAGAACGATAAGAATAGCGAATAGTATTAAAACTGGAATTGTTGCTCGTAGCTCGGATAGCCACGGCCATTTGCGGCCTGTTCCTGAAACCCAATTCCAATATGATACTGCTAGGCCGATTGCTATACCGCCTAGGAAAGTCAAAGGTAGATTTTTGAGGCGTCCAAATATTGCGGCAGCATAAGCGTTCACGACCAGAAGTGTTAACGCAAGTACATTTAAGCTTCCCAGAAGAGGCGATATTAGTATCCCCGCTAATCCCGCTAATACGGAGCCGATTACCCAACTGAGAAGAGCTGATGCCTGAGGATTGCTCCCATTAAGGCGAACAAGCTCTTGGTTGTCAACTACGGCTCGCATAGTGATGCCAATCCGAGTGTTCGTTAGCAATACCTTAAGGACAACGGCGAGCACTACCGCTACTACGACAACAATGGTCTGATGAGTTGTTATGAATGCGTCGCCAAGTTCCCATTTTGAATCACGCCCAAAGAATGGCTCAGGGATTCGTGACTCAAAATCTTGCCATACCCAATTCGTTATGCCAATAAATGCCAACATAACTGCTATTGGGATCACAAGCTTCGTCGTTTCAGAAGTTCCCTCGAGCCCCTTCATGACAATTGTTTGCAGGAGGATTCCTAATGATGGCGATACGATCAGCAGAACAAATGCGAGTGCTAGCGGTGCTGGCCATTCACCTCCCCAAGCAGAATCCCAACGTAGCTGCCAGTAAATGAATGCAGCGAACATGCCGATTGCGCCGTGTGCGAAATTAAAAATACCCGAAGTAGTGTATGTAACTACTAAGCCCACTGACGCTATCGAGTAGATAGACCCTATCGCTAAGCCAACAACTGTGAACGTTATAAGCTCTGTCATTTTAATGCACTACTCAGCTGTGAATTTTTGCGAAACCCTGTTCTCATCCAGTTCTGCATCGTCAGTCCACCTGTTGGTAAATCCCGCATTCCAACTTTCATTGCATTCATAAGTTCCTGGTTCAGTAGGAAAGATACGTTCATATGAAGTTCCAACTAATTCAATTACGATTCCGCATGGCGGTGGTTCGTTTACACCGGGGTCACTCGCCACATGCATGCCACCGCCTGACCATTCGTCAATCTTTGCTGCTTCCTCAAGCACGCATGATCTCGTGAGATTAGACCCACAGGTTTTTGCAGCTGTCGCCCAAAGAAGGAATGCTGAAGCAGTCTGCATTCCCAATAACGCTACTTCCCCACCCTTCTCCTCCATAATCTCTAGGTAATCATTGACTCCTGGGGCGTAATCACGTTCTTCAAAAGGAATAAAAGCCATTCGTACATAGGTATTATTCATCACTCCATCATCATTTGCTTGCCTGCAACTGTCCTCGTAGAAGTTAGCATCGGTAGTGTAAATGGCGTCAAATCCATTTATTGATGCAGCAGAGCGGAAGGCTTGATAGTTAGGCAAACACGTTCCGGTAAAATAGATGTGTTGAACTCCAGCATTCTTCAACTCCAAAACAAACGGAGTCCAATCGTCCTCGCCGACAATGTTGTACTCAAGGTTTGTGATAAATTCAAATCCAAGTGCGGGGTAAGAAGATAAAGTTTTATCCTTCGTCTCAATAGTCGCAGCGAAATTTCCATACATAGTTGCAGACTTATCTATTGCTTCAGGATATGTCTCGGCAATGTAGGAAGCCATTGATAGTGGGTTTCTATCTGAGGGGTTAGGAACTGGCTGTATCATCATCGGTCCATGCGCAGCTGCTGCGCTGACTGTATAGGTAGGTATGTGCGCCAGTTCACATTGGACTCTTGTTTCTTCCCCCAGAGAGTCGACTGCAAATCCTTCCCCCACCATCATGAACATTCTTGGGCAGGCATCTAGCCAGACATTGCTAACTTCAAAGATTTTCGCGTCATATAATTCGACCAGAACCTCCCTTCCATTGATTCCACCTAGTTCATTGCACTTTTCGACAAAGGCTCTAAGCGTATCAGTTTGGGTGATATTGAGACCTAATGAGGCAGCATAGCCACGGTCGTCTCCGCCGCCGATTAAGATGCTAGTGTCTGTGACTCCTTGATCCGTTGCGCCGGATGCTGTTCCTGAATTGCAGGGCCACACAATGTCGCCAAACATTTCATATTCGGGTTCTTCCTGAGCACTTGAAGTTTCTCCGCTTTCATTAGAATTTGCAGGGTCCTCTGTGGGGGGTTCATTCTCTGCTGGAGCGCTGTCTTGATCCATCGGTTCTGATGAAGGTTCACGAGAATTTTCTGTTTCGGAGTTTGAACTTTCAGTTGACGAGCTATTCGCAGTCACATCGCGATCGCTTCCACCACCGCACGCAACTGAGAGAAGCAATATGACAGATACTATTGAAAGCGTTTTTATTTGTCCTCGCATAATCCCCCGATTTATGATTCTTATGTAGTCAAAGAATACACCGATTTCTTTCTCGGGTCAGATTGATATGTTAGATCTACTTATATTATGCGTTCCGTTTACCATCAATGAATGCTTGTCGGGCCTTCTCCCCTTCACCCGCAAGGTTGAGTTCGTAGGTAAAGCCTTGCTCAAATCTGTAACTATTCCTTATGTTGACTAGTTCAATACCATTTGCTGATTCTTTAGCCGCTCGTATGGTCGTCGAAGGTTTTGAGGCTATTTTAATGGCAATTTCGCGTGCATGGGTTAGTAGCTTCTCAGGCGGAAGAACCTCATATACGGATCCATAGTCTTTTAGCTCCTCCGCTGCTGCTGTATCACACGTATAAAGCATTTGCCGGGCTCTTTGCTGTGGTACAAGGCGTGCTAAGTGTGTTAGGGCACCTAATGCTCCATTATCGACTTCTGGAAGTCCAAATTGAGCGCCTTCAGCCGCTATAACGATATCGGCTGCCCCTGCGAGGCCGACTCCGCTACCGAGACAAAAGTCGTTTACAGCTACGATAACGGGTACAGCACATTCATAAATTGATGCGAAAGCATCATAGCAAGATTTATTTATTCGAAGTATTCCTTCGTTTGCTGGAAGATCTTCTATTTCTTTGATATCGACTCCTGCGCAAAACCCTTTTCCCACTGCTGTTAATATCGCTACTTTAATATCTAGATTTTTTGTGACTGATTCAAAAATAGTCGCTAGTTGTTCTGTGTCTGCTATGCCTAATGCATTAACCGGTGGATTATCCATTAGAACTTCGAGCACACCGTTATCATCTATTTCGTAAGTTATTGTCATCTTAAATCCTTGCTATGACCGAACTTCCGTGTCCGAACATTCCATAGTTGATTGACATACCAATCTGTGCGTTATCTACCTGTCGCCCTGTTGCTTGTCCTCGTAGTTGCCAAGTGAGTTCACAGACCTGAGCAATAGCTTGGGCAGGTATAGCTTCACCGAATGCGCCAAGTCCGCCAGAGGGATTAATCGGCACTTTTCCCCCAATTCTGGTGTCGCCATTATGTAGCAGGTTCCTGGCTTCGCCTGGCCCACAGAGCCCTATATGTTCATACCAATCAAGCTCGTATGCAGAACTTAGGTCATAAACTTCTGCGAAATCTAAATCAGAGGGAGTGATTCCCGCTTCTTTGTAAGCATGTTGTGCTATCTGGTCCTTGAAGGTATGGTGCCGATCGCCGACAGAATACCAGGAGTCGGATGCGAAGTATGGCATGTCAATTATTGCATTTGGGTAGGTTGGACTGACTGTAGAAATTCCAGCAATTTTAACAGGGTCTTTGATGCCTTTTTTTCTGGCAAAGTCGAGACTTGAAACTACCAGGGCAGCACCCCCATCACTAGTCGAGCAGATTTCTAAAAGACGAAGTGGGTCAGCTACCACGGGTGATGCATTCACATCGTCAACGGTGAATACTTTTGCATATCGAGCGTTTGGATTACTTGACCCATGTTCTGAATTTTTCACTTTAACAGCAGCGAAATCGTCTTGTGTGTCACCGTAGAGAGCCATTCTTCTCCTTGCGAACATCCCGAAATACGCTGGATTGGATAAACCCATTAGCCTAAAGCGCAACCAATCGACGTCATTAGGACGATCACCAGGAACTGGTGCGAACATGCCTTTCGCTACTTGATCCGCACCAACTACCAGAGCTACCTCGCATATGCCTGCAAGGATTTGCGATCGGGCTATGGACAATGCAGTAACACCAGAGGCACACGCAGCATAACTTGAAGCTATTTGGCATCCTTGAAACCCCAATGCATTGGCAAATGTAGATGCTGACACCCACCCGGGATATCCGTTGCGGACTGTATTGGCGCCAGATAAAAATTGGATCTCAGCCCATTCCACTCCAGAGTCATCGAGTGCATCTCTAGCCGCCTCTACGCCAATATCGACGAATGACTTCCCAGGGAATTTCCCCCATTTGTGCATCCCAACACCGAGCACCGCTATTTCATTAGTTGTCACTTTTCACCTCTCATAGCAAATCCCATTTCCATACAATGTGCTCATTTTCCTCGTCCTCATATAGAACGTCTAAGGCCAGTTTCACTTCAGTTCCGACGTTAATATCACCAACATTTATCCCAGGCATCATTTGTCCACAGACAACAATATTTTCTTTCTCAAGTTCCACAGCGCTAATGACAAAAGGCTCAAAGGGTTCAACGATCTGATACGGCAAAGCAGGAGGGTAACTCGCAGTTGTATAACTCCAGATAGTTCCAACTGTTGATAGAAATACTTCTTCACGGTCCTCGCTACTTCCTCCCGCAGGGTCCGAGCCGCTTAAATCTTTAGGAAAGTAATAGCTTCCGGTGCTTTTGCTTCTCCCTCCAATAAGTTGTGGATTTTCAAAATCCATTGTGAACATGCCATCAACTGCAGGAATACGATTCTTTGACATGTTTGTAGTGTAGATGATCTATTGTGTAGTTTGCAGAAACAACACTTTTGAGATTGGGTGAATTTTGGACAACCAACAATTATTGGTAACTGATCTCGATGGAACACTCTGGTTTGATGGTGAATTGTGTCACCAAAAATCTTTAAAAGCATTTGAGAAGATACAAGATAATGGAGTGACTATTTTGATAGCAACTGGGCGACGGTTTCGCATTGTTGCAGATACTTTTGCAAATTTTGGTTGGCGTGTTCCTTGCCTTTTGCTCAATGGCTCATTGTGTTATGACTTTGCTATTCAAAAGAGATTGTTTTCCATTTGTTTTTCCCAAAAAGAGAATACTGAAATCCTAAAGATTTTTGAATCCCATGACCTGTCACCAACTCTTTATGCTGACGATAGTTATGTCTATGCGTGTAACCCGACTACCAGCAAGGGACATATTGAGGCAATCGGACCCGACCTTATCCTGGTCCCAGCGCTGGGTAGTTACTCACAGCGATTAGATATCTTGAACTTTTGTATTCTTGGCATGCCAAGAGAAAACTTAGAGGGGGTCGCTAAGGATCTCAGTGATAGCGGATTCGCTAACCCATCTCTCTATAAGGACCAAATATTCGATGGCTACTCATTAACAGTGCAACCGTTGAATATCTCAAAGTGGTCTGGAATTCTTCAGTGGTGTGAATATACGAACTTTTCACCATCGCGAATCATTACTGTTGGTGATGCTGGAAATGACTTAGAGATGTTAATCCATGCAGATAAATCAATTGTTATTGCTGGCGCAGAAAAGAGGCTCATAGATATTGCCGACCATGTTATTCCTCCCCCTAACGTTGGAGGATGGTCTGAGATTCCACATTTTCTCTGATTCTCACGCGATGGATCTTAGTTTCCAAATTTTAGGTCACTGCATTCTCCGAATATGCTAAGACTGACTACAGAAGGAGAAACATGTCCGTATCCTCATGGGATGACTACCCAATTCATCAGACGGCAGAATATATTCGACACCCAGCGACTAGCGACAGAAACTTCTATGACCGATATTATTTTAACCTCCATGGCTCTTCTGACGAAGTAATGACCATTTTCGGTCTCGGGCAGTATCCAAACCTTGGAGTTACTGATGCCTTTATCGCAGTCGGGACCAAAGACAAGCACCGTGTCATACGAGCTTCTCGGCCGCTTCATGATCGGTCTGACCTGAAGGTAGGCCCTATATCAATTGAAATTTTAGACCCGCTCAAATCGTTACGCGTTAGATGTGAGGCGAATGAATGGGGTATCGATTTGGATGTCACGTGGACTGCATCACACCATCCACTCGAGGAACCTCGACAGTACCTCAGGAGAGAGGGAAAGGTAGTTTTTGATACTATGAGGTTCGCTCAACTTGGCCGCTGGAAAGGGCATTTACAAACTCCGGATCAAAGCTGGGATATTTCACCTGAAAGTTGGGGAGGCAGTCGAGATCGCTCATGGGGTGTTAGACCTGTTGGCGAAAAGGAGTCTGATGGCATTCGTCAAGGTGTATCCGTTATGGAAGGATTATGGAACTATTTTCCAGTTGACTTTGAAGATCATTCAATTATATACATGCTTCAGGAAACCAACGAGGGAGTTCGAGAGCTAGAGGAGGCTATGCGAGTTTGGCATGACCCAGATAGGCCTACAGAGTGGCTAGGACGTCCTGAATATGAGCATGAACTAGTCCCGGGAACTAGAATGCTAAGTGGTTCTGTAATTCATTTTCCTGAAGCTAAAATTAGTATGAAATGCACTCCTCTGTTGGCAAACTACGTTGCTATGGGAACTGGATATGGCATTGAGGAGGATTGGCGTCATGGAATGTACCAAGGATCGGAACTCGTAGTCCAAGGACTAGTTAATGATGTTTCATCAATATCAGGGATAGGCCAATACGGAATCGTAGATCATGTTGGCCGTTTCGAATACAATGATTATGTCGGTTACGGATTATACGAGCATGGATTCTGGGGTAGGTTCGAAAAATTTGGCTTAACCGACCGTGCATCGACATTTCCAACTGATTAATTAGCTATAAAAGGCATGATAAGAATATTTAAGCTAGGATTTTGCTAGCTGCAATATTCATTGCGGGAGAGATCAACCTAGTTGGCGCCGAAGGAGCAAGGGTCCCCCCGAAACTCTCAGGCAAATGAACCGCTCTGATTAGCTATCTGGAAAGAATGTTCATTCATTCACCGAAGGGGAAAGACAAATGTCGAAGCTCTCAGGTACCAAGACAGAGGGGGACATCGTCTAATTTGAGGTACCTAAAATGATAGAAAACAATGAATTCCCCAGAAGACACATAGGTCCTGATAAATCTAATGTGAAAGAGATGCTTGAGGCTCTTAACCTTGAAAGCTTAGATTCACTTATTGATTTAGCAGTACCAACAAACATACGCGAGGCATCAGAACCTCTTGCACTCCCCGAACCTCTAACCGAAGCAGAAGCTTTAGCGCAACTTAGGGAAATTGCAAGCAAGAATGACGTTCAGACTTCACTTATCGGACTTGGGTACTATGACAATTTCACACCAGGCGTAATTCAGCGAAACATTCTAGAGAACCCAGCTTGGTATACGGCTTACACACCCTACCAACCAGAAATATCACAAGGGCGTCTTGAAGCGTTGCTTAACTATCAAACGCTTGTATGTGAATTAACAGGCTGTGAACTCTCAAATGCATCGCTTCTTGATGAACCTACTGCTGTCGCTGAAGCGATGACATTGCTTTATCGCGTACAGAAATCTTCGAAAAATACTTTTCTGCTAGACAGTGATGCCCTTCCTCAAACCAAATCAGTTGTTACAACAAGAGCAGAAGCAATGGGGATTAATGTAGTTATTGGCGACCCAGATCAAGCTCCCGAGGATTGCTTCGCTGTTCTGTATCAGTATCCGGGAGCATCAGGCGAGATTAGAGACCTAACGGCAGGCATACGTCAGCATAAGGAAAATGGAACATTAGTAGGAGTTTCAGCTGATTTACTTGCTTTAACCTTACTCACTCCCCCTGGTGAGTTAGGCGCAGACGTGGTTGTCGGAAGTTCGCAACGCTTCGGCGTGCCCATGGGCTTCGGTGGTCCACACGCGGGATACATCGCCGTCAAAGAAGCCTATAAACGGTCTTTGCCTGGTCGGCTAGTGGGCACTTCTATAGACGCACATGGTAACCCTGCTTTTCGATTAGCGCTTCAGACTCGCGAGCAACACATCCGTAGAGAGAAGGCAACTAGTAATATTTGCACTGCACAGGTCTTGCTTGCGATCATCGCAGGTATGTACGGCGTTTATCATGGGCCAGAGGGATTAAAGGGTATTGCCCAGCGAACGCATTCCCATATGAATGATTTTGTAGCGTCCCTAACCAAATCAGGATACGAGGTCCTTACGGAAAACTGGTTTGACACTATAACAATAAAGATCCTTGGTAAAGCAGACTTATACGTAGAAAAGGCACTTCAACGTGGTTTAAATATACGATTAATTGACTCGGACCACATCGGTGTCTCCTTCGACGAAACAACAAACCGAGAAATAGTCAACAATCTCCTCTTAGCATTCACAGATAAGGAACCTGAAACTGGTGTTGCTTCCTCATTGCCTGAAAAATTATTGAGAAAATCAAGTTTCTGTCAACAACCAGTGTTTTCTCTATATAGAAGCGAAACCGAAATGCTGCGATACATTCGGAGGCTATCTGATAAAGATTTAGCGCTTGACAGAACAATGATTCCATTAGGTTCTTGCACGATGAAACTAAATGCTACTACTGAAATGATTCCAATTTCATGGGATGAGTTCGCTAATATTCATCCGTTTGTCCCTGCTAAACAACGCAAAGGGTACGACCAACTGATATCTGAATTGGAAGAATGGCTTGTAAAGATAACGGGCTACGCTGCCGTCAGCCTCCAACCAAATGCTGGTTCGCAAGGCGAATTTGCTGGCTTACTTGCTATCAGGTCGTATCATCGCGCAAATGGTGATGAGTCCAGAAACATTTGTTTAATTCCAGCATCGGCTCATGGCACTAACGCTGCTAGCGCAGTTATGGCTGGAATGAAGGTAGTTGTTGTTGACTGTGACGAGAATGGAAATATTGATTTAGTTGACTTAGCGAACAAGGCGGAACAACACTCTGATGCATTAAGCGCAATCATGATTACCTACCCTTCAACTCATGGTGTTTATGAGGAAACTGTCTCCGATATATGCGAGATAATTCATGATTATGGAGGCCAAGTTTATCTTGACGGAGCAAATCTAAATGCACTTGTCGGAATCGCACAGCCTGGAAAATTTGGAGCAGATGTTTCACACCTAAATCTTCACAAGACTTTTTGTATTCCACATGGAGGCGGAGGACCAGGAGTCGGACCTGTAGCTGTTGCGGAGCACCTTAGTGAATACCTTCCATCCCATCCGTTAGCACCTGATCTGCAATCCGCAAGTATTGTCGGAAGCGTGAGCGGCGCCCCATGGGGATCTGCGGGAATACTCCCAATATCATGGGCTTATATAGCAATGATGGGTGCTGAGGGGCTTACGCTTGCAACCAAAACTGCAATTTTAAGCGCAAATTACATAGCAAACCGCCTATCGGAACACTATGACATACTCTTCACTGGCAAGAACGGTTTCATTGCTCACGAGTGCATTATTGATATTCGCCCGATTAATACTAATTGCGGCGTTTCAGCGGATGATATTGCAAAGCGTTTAATGGATTTCGGTTTCCACGCGCCCACTATGTCATTTCCGGTCCCTGGAACACTAATGATAGAACCCACTGAATCTGAATCTTTGGCTGAAATTGATAAGTTCTGTGATGCGATGATTGCTATTAAGCAAGAAATTAACCAGATAGCTGATGGGTCTTACGAGTACGAGCATTCAATGTTGCGGAATGCACCCCATACTGCTGAGCATGCGATTTCTTCCGACTGGGATCTTCCTTATACGCGCGAAGAGGCCGTTTACCCACTAATTTCTGCGAAAGATGAAAAGTATTGGCCCCCAGTTGGGCGTATCGATGGAGCCTATGGTGACAAAAACCTTGTCTGTAGTTGCCCAAGTATTGAGGAATTTCAAGATTAACTTATACTCGAAGTTGAAAGGTTGAATAATGCCAGATGCTCTTGTGGATATCAAAGATCATATTATGACCGTTACCTTGAATAGACCTAAACGAATGAATGCTATATCAGGTCCGATGATTGTCCGAATGTATGATGCTTTTGTTGAAGCGTCAGCGAATGACGATATACGCTGCGTAATAGTTACTGGTGCTGAAGGCAATTTCACCTCAGGTGCTGACCTAAAGGCTATGTCAGGTGATGCTGATGACGCTGACACTGGTATTGATATGAGGGCCAGATCTAAAGAGGATCCAGAGATCCATTGGAAAGGTCTCTTGCGATCATACAGACCTTCGAAGCCGCTAATAGCTGCAGTCGAAGGTGTCGCCATAGCCGGAGGAACAGAAATTCTCCAAGCAATGGATATACGAATAGCTGGAGAAAGTGCAAAGTTTGGCAT
This sequence comes from Acidimicrobiales bacterium, assembly GCA_011523005.1. Lineage (GTDB taxonomy): Bacteria > Actinomycetota > Acidimicrobiia > Acidimicrobiales > UBA8592 > UBA8592. The sequence goes on along the minus strand of WTHU01000169.1, from coordinate 1,255 downwards.
CTCCGAAGCGCGATGGAGCCTCTACCCGATGGGTGGCTCTGCGGTGAGACTCCCCCGTCAAATTCCTTACACTGTTGCTGCTGAACTTCTACTTACTGGAAAACATATTTCTGCCAAAGAGGCTAAAGATATAGGTTTAATCGGACACGTTGTGCCCGATGGTCAAGCATTGTCTAAAGCTTATGAAATAGCTGAAATGATTGCTGAGAATGGGCCGCTTGCAATTGAGGCGATCCTGAAGACTCTTCACGAAACTAGCGGGATGACCGAAAAGGAAGCCCTAGATTTTGAGTATGATTATGGATGGGCGGTTTTTGCGAGTGAAGATGCGAAGGAAGGACCAAAAGCTTTTTCACAAAAGCGTAAACCGGATTTCAAACGCAAATAGTTCAAAATTCTTTATTGATTAGTTCATCACCACCAAGCAAGCGAATAGCGTTCCGAATGAAAAGATCAATTGCATTCCTCTCGTAGTCATCAAAGGATACAGAACAATGAGGTGATAGATATAAGTTCGGCATGGCCCATAGGTCACTATTGACACCTAGAGGTTCATTTCGTACCACATCTAAGATAGCTGCTCTAAGGTGACCATTAGAGAGGTAAGTAGCTAAGTCAGCTTCAACGACATGTATTCCCCTTGCTACATTCACGAATATTGAACCTCTTTTCATCTTTGAGAATTTAGATTCATCAAAAAGATCCCTTGTTTCTATTGTTGAGGGAGCAGCCATAACAACAACATCAGATTCCCCGAGAAGCACATCGATATCAGAAAACGAGTAAAGACGATCAACTGAATCGGGAGCGGATAGTTCCAGTCGTTTCCCGCTGCCCAATACTCGCATTCCGAATGCTTTAGCCCGATTTGCGATTTCTTCACCTATTGAACCAACACCTACGATCCCTATCGTTTTCCCTTTTAGTTGATTACCAAATTTTGCCTGCCAAACTCTTTCTCTTTGCTGTGCGTCTAGCTTACGTAAGTGCTTCACCTCTTGTAGCAGTCGCGAGAAAACAAATTCGGCTATAGCATCTGAAGCTATTCCTTTAGCAGTTGTTAAAGCTATTCCGGCTTCTTTTAATTCACCGCTATTAATGTGATCATGTCCAGCTGAAACGCCTTGAACCCATTTGAGTTTTGGAAATAGCAAAGGAATATTGCTTGGTAGGTCCATAGCGATTACTGAATTACATTCTGCCCAAATAGAAAGGTGACTATCAGGTACCAGAGGTTCTTCAATATTCGTAGAAT
>WTHU01000106.1:4900-6557 GCA_011523005.1 Acidimicrobiales bacterium | reverse complement strand
TTGAAAATCAACTCACAGAGAACGGGGTTGATATTGTCGAAACTGTAGCCTACGCACTTGACCCAGCAACTCTTCAGGAAAGCGCCGCTTCGGCAATTTCAAAATTCAAGTCAGCAGGGGTAACGAGCGTGCTATTCAGCTCTGATCCAATTGCAATGAGAGACTTCACTCGCGAAGCTACCGCTCAGGGCTATTTCCCTGAATGGGTACATATTGGAAGTGTCTTAGCTGATACAACTGCATTCGCAAGAACATACGATCAAGAACAATGGGCAAACGCATTCGGTATCACGACGCTAAACGTCGGCGTTGACTCACTGAAAGCAGGTGCCCCCTTTCGTTACCGCTGGTTCTTCGGAGAGCCAGCGCCTGCAGATGATTCCCTTGGCGTTATAGACCCCTGGCCAGCGACCTTCTACCCAATCATCCAAGGAATAGGGCCTAACCTAACCTACGACAATTGGAGAGAAGGGCTAAATCGGGCTGACCCAACTGAGAGACGCACCACATCTTCCTCATTCTCATGGGGAGAAAAAGGAAGATGGCCTGCTGAACTAGAATATGATTTCTTCGGAAACGACGAAGTGACCGTATTCTGGTGGGACACTGAAGCAGAGGGACGAGACGAAACTGATGCTGTGGGAGTTGGAATGTACCAATATGCCGACGCTGGCCTTCGATACTTGTGGGGAGAATTTCCAACCGAGCCAATTGAACTCTTTAATGCAGCAACATCAGTTGATCAGTATGATGAACCTCCTCCGGGTCAAGAAATACCTGAGTACGAGCCACTCCAACCTGCGGGGTAATGACAAACTCACTCTCACTACACCCATGGAACGTCAAATTCTCATGGGAAAATGCCACTCAGCGGAGTGGTTTTCTAACTCAACCACAAATAGATCAATACAACAATGAAGGTTTCCTTATCTTAGAGGATGCCATCTCAAAGAAGAGAATAAATAACCTGACACTCGTTCTTGATGTCCTTGCAAATGAAACGGAAGGCTTTCTGCAGACAATGGAAGATAACAGGCTTTCCATCGCAGAATCAGGCGCTATTTTATTCGGGATACACCCTTCATTAAGATTCCCTGAAGCAAAAGCATTCCTATCATCAGAGCCTTTTGCTTCCATTGCTCATGACCTCATTGGTCCTGATGTACGACTCTATTGGGATCAAATTGTCTACAAACAAACACAAAAGCCAAGGCGTTTCCCTTGGCATCAAGATAATGGGTACGGTTTCGTTGAACCCCAGCAATATCTGACCTGCTGGGTCCCTCTGGTCGATGTAAATCGCAAGAACGGCTGCCCATGGATCGTTCCCCATGTGCATCGGAAAGGAACTCTCGCCCATGACTATATAGAGCCACTCGGATATCAGTGTTTTGAGGAACACCCAGATGCGATACCAGTGGAAGCGAAAGCGGGAAGCATTGTCATTTTCTCATCGCTTACTCCGCATATGACCGGGGCCAATACAACAACCGAAACACGAAAAGCCTACATTCTCCAGTACGCACCGGAAGGATCTTTTCTACTCAAGGGTGACCCTAACAAGGGGAAGCCCGAAGCACGCGAAGCGGCAAATGAACCGAATCGACAATTCGTAATCTTGAAAGATGGGCTACCAGTAATTTAAGAGATCAATCCT
>WTHU01000106.1:0-4800 GCA_011523005.1 Acidimicrobiales bacterium | reverse complement strand
ACGAATATTCGAAACCCTATGCTGAGTCGCGGAATATCGCTGCTTCAATGAAGGTAATGCGTATTCAACAAAGTCCTCTATTGGCATAGGTTCTGGGCCATAATTATTTAAAATAGCGCCCGGATGAAAAGCTGAAATAACGCTCTCTTTATCTAACCGGTCTATGCCGCGAGTGTATGAAAGAAGAGCGTCAACTATTTCTGCACGTTGAGATAATTCTTGCGAATCAATCACTAATTATCCTGGCTCTCACAAATTGCATTCCACACGTTTACCGAAGTCAACGGCATGTCTATATGTTTGACGCCCATGTGGGCCACTGCATCAACTACAGCATTCTGTATAGCTGGTGTTGATCCAATTGTTCCTGACTCTCCGATACCTTTCGCCCCTAAAGGATTGCGAGGGCTTGCTGTTTCAGTATTGTGCGTTTCAAATGAAGGTAATTCAGCAGCTGAGGGAATTGCATAATCCATAAGGTTTCCAGTAATTGGGTTGCCTTCCTCATCATAGAAAACGCCTTCAAATAGTGCTTGAGCTGCGCCTTGAGCAATGCCCCCGTGTTGCTGACCCGTAACAAGCATTGGGTTAAGAATTCTGCCACAATCATCAACAGCGATATGGCGTAACAGTTCAACGGCCCCTGTCTCGGTGTCTACTTCGACGACAGCGACATGTGCACCGAATGGAAATGTTGAATCAGTCCCATCGAAATCCAATTCGTGTGCCAAGCCGGGTTCCATGCCGGCAGGCCTTTTGCCGTCGTCATTTGAAGCCTGAACTAGTTCGCCCCAGCTCAAAGAGTTGGACGGTACACCAACAACATGTAAGCCCCCTTCTCCTGTAACTATGTCATCAGTGCTGGCTTCAAGTAGGTGAGAGGCTAACTCCTTCGCCTTATCCAAAACAGTTTCACTAGCTACATGAACTGCTGATCCTGCGGTTTGGAGTGATCTTGACCCCATCGTCCCCTGGCCTCTAGGAATCTCATCTGTATCCGATTGCAAAATAGTTACTTTCTCCATGTCGATGCCAAGAAGATCAGAAATGATCATTGAGAAAGCAGTGATATGGCCTTGCCCATGAGCACTGGTTCCGACCCTCGCAGTTACCGTTCCATCGTCATGGATCTCTACGGCACCATATTCACTATGCAAACCGGCAGGAGCGGTAACTTCAACATAGGCTGAAATGCCGATCCCTAATTGTTTTGTGCTGTTCTCTTGTCGTCGGATTTGTTGATCCGATAATAAACTTTCGTAGTTTGCCTCTTCAAGTGCCTTGTTAAGCGCTAGGGCGTAATCACCTGAATCATAATTCGCCCCTCCTAGCGTTGTTATGGGAAAGGCATCTTCGGAAATAAAGTTCTTTAAACGGATTTCCGCAGGGTCCATTTGTAGTTCATCAGCAGCAACATCAATTAAACGCTCAAGTAACTGTGTTGCTTCTGGACGTCCAGCGCCTCGATATGCTGCAGTGTGAGTCGTGTTGGTCGCTGCGCTGCGGGCGTGATAACGAATCTTCGGTATGTCATACACGCCTTGAATCATTGTCTGTGTGAAGACTGTTAAGAATCCACCAATCGCTGGGTAGGCTCCAGCATCTGCGACAACTTTTGCATCTAACCCTACTATTTTGCCATCGGAGCTGAAGCCCATCTCTCCGTACATGGTCATTCCGCGACCTTGAGCCAGAGAGAGCATATTTTCGCTTCGTAATTCGGTCCACTTCAAGGGCTTGGCTAGTTGCCTGGCCAGCTCGGCAGTGATGACGTGCTCTACATAAACGCCTCCCTTAGGTCCAAAACCTCCACCAACAGTTGGGGCAGCAACCCGCAAGTCACTTTGTTCCATACCAAGTTGAGCTGCGAGAGCTTCGCGAACAGCTATGGGATTTTGGCTAGGGATCCAGGTTGTGAGTGATCCGCCCTCTTCGGGAATAGCGATGATCCCGTTTGACTCTAATGGAACTCCTGCGAGTCTTTGGCTCACGATTCGAACCTTTGCAATGTGATCAGCTCCCTCGTTGGGATCACCATCTTCAAGTCCGATACCGGTTTCGAAACACAGATTTGAACCATTTTCATCGAATAAAACAGGGGCCCCTTCTTCGAGAGCTTTTTCTGGATCAGTTACAGCAGGCAGTGGGTCATAATCCATCCAAATCATTGATGCAGCATCAGCAGCGGCCGCGAATGAGTCAGCAACAACGACAGCAATGATGTCCCCGACAAGACGGACTTTGCCTTTAGCTAGAGGTGGGCGAGCAAAGTGTGGCGGGAAAAGGGGAAATGCAAGATAAGGCGAAAGTTCTAAATCGTCCGCAGTCCACACCCCGACTACACCGGTGACCTCTTTGGCTTCTGATGTGTCAATAGAAAGGATGTTGGCATGCGCAACTGGAGATCTGGCGAAGTACACATAACCCAAGCCATCAATTTCCATATCATCAAAGTATTTATCTTCACCTGTGAGCAGAGTCGGATCTTCTCGGCGTAACACGGCATTACCAAGAATTGAGCCTTTAACATCAGTCATAGTCTTCCCCTTTAATATCTCACTCTAGATTCTTGCATTGATAACGTAAGAATACGAGTCAAACTGTTATCTTCTTTCTTGCAATTAACTATTACCCGTACATCTATTGGAATTCCTCTTGAGGCGAAGTTTCATGTACACTTCTGCTTGTACCGTCTAAAGAAGGGGAATTTGACGTGGCAATGATTCGAGATGTTTCAGAGAGATCACCAGGTATCACTTACCAAGAATTGTTGGATCAGGATACTCACCCTGTTCCTGACGTGTTACGTCTTGAATCAACTGTAAGTTTTGGACCTGATGAGTTTCCGATAACGAGATATACCACACGTGAATGGCATGAGGTTGAGAAAGAAAAACTTTGGTCAAAGGTATGGCAGTACGCTTGCCGTGCAGACGAGATACCTGAGGTTGGAGATTACTATATTTATGAGATAGTCGGACGCAGTTACATCGTTATGAGAAGTAATGAGAACGAGATCCAAGCTTACCCAAATGCATGTTTGCATAGAGGAAGAAAGCTTAAAGATTATGATGGGCGATGTTCTGAAATTCGTTGCCCCTTTCATGGTTTCGCCTGGGAGTTAGATGGCGACCTTAAAGACGTCCCTGCGAAGTGGGACTTTCCTCATGTTGAAGCAGAACAGTTTCAATTACCACAGGTCAAAGTTGGGGTTTGGGCAGGTTTTGTGTTCATAAACCCTGACCCCGATGCAGAACCACTTGAAGAATTTATCGGTGAGATGGATGACCATTTCCAAGTATGGGATCTTGAAAATCGCTATAAGCAAGCCCACGTAGCGAAAGTAATACATGCGAATTGGAAAATAGCTCAGGAAGCTTTCTGCGAAGCATTCCACGTAAATGCAACACACCCTCAGATAATGGCGTATCTAGGTGACACGAATTCGCAAGTCGACGTATGGGACAATTTCGCAAGAGTGATTAGTCCGGGTGGAACGCCTAGCCCATTACTTGATTATGAAGTATCAGAAGAAGATCAAATGCGTTCCATGCTCGATGTGAGTTATGACAAAGAACTGCCTGTTACTATCCCAGAAGGAGAGACCATGCGAGCCCACGCTGCGGCACTCTCACGTGATCGCTGGAGGCCAATGGCAGGAGATTGGGTGGATTCCATGTCCGATGCGGAAATGATGGACAGTATTGATTACACTTTGTTCCCTAATTTTCACCCTTGGGGTGCATTTAACAGAATCGTTTATAGATTCAGGCCGAATGGGGATGATCATCGGAGTTCAATAATGGAATGTATTTTCCTCGCCCCATATAAAGAGGGCGAGAAGCCTGACCCGGCTCCAGTGCATTGGTTAACTGACGATGAGAACTTTAGTGATGCTCCAGAACTAGACACCTTAGGGAAAGTTTTTGATCAGGACGTATTCAATATGGGTAAGGTTCAGCTTGGGTTAGAAACTACTCAGAAGACTGGAGTGGTACTCAGTAATTATCAAGAATCAAAAGTGAGATGGTTGCATCACAAACTTAGTGAGTGGTGCGAAGAGGAGAAATAATGTCACATGGTTTAGTGCACCCGTTTACAAAAGCGTTATATGTTAAAAACAATGAAGGCAATATTGAAGTCACTGACGGAGACTTGAAGGGCATATTCAGACGGGATGGTTCGTGGTTAGAAGGAGAATTGAGAGAATGCGATCCGCAACTCTGTGGATGGGTTGGCGGTCCTCAAATCGAAAACCACAGAGTTGGGAAAGTGAAAAGTAGCGACAGTTAATACTTCGCGATTCAGCTAAAGAAGGGGTTCAATGGGTTTTCCCAAAGAAGTTAGAGTCATTGAAACCATGATCGGAACTCGAGCTGGGAAGATTGCAAAGTTGAACTACCAGAACCTCACTGGGATGAAAGATAAGGAAACAGAAGGATATAACTTCCCAGCGCAGTACATGTTTAAAGATGTTCCTTGGAGCAACCAAGCCAGAAACTTTGAGGAGCAACCAGAGCCCCCACAAGGATCTGATTTGTTGCTGCCCTATATGGAAAAGCACAATATTGAAATAGCCATGATCGGTGTCGGGCTTGGCCAAGAACGATCAGGAGCGAGAGAAGCTATAGAGCAGTACCCAGATCGTTTTATAGGCTGTCATGAGCCCGATCCCAACGATGTAATGGGCTCTATAACAGTTATCCGAGAACTGCATAAAAGTGGTTATATCAACGCAATATCAGCGTTCCCAGCCGGAAGAAACCCACAAGTACCCATCAACGATCCCAAGATGTACGC
>WTHU01000083.1 GCA_011523005.1 Acidimicrobiales bacterium | reverse complement strand
CTGCTGAAGATGAGGCTTCTGTTGAGGAGCCTGTGGCAGAGGAAGCTCCTGCTGAAGATGAGGCTTCTGTTGAGGAGCCTGTGGCAGAGGAAGCTCCTGCTGATGATGAGGCTTCTGTTGAGGAGCCTGTGGCAGAAGAAGACGAAAGTGAGAAATCGTGACCGATGAGAATCAAAAAGTCTCTCACGCCCTCGCAACACTTGAACATATAGTGAAATCCGTTGTTGAGAAACCCGATGAGGTACAGATAGATATTCAAACTAGCGATAGCGAAACAACTCTTGCAGTGAAAGTCGGCGATGGAGACATGGGAAGAGTCATTGGCAGGCGTGGCAGGATCGCAAACGCAATAAGGACTGTAACCAGAGCAGCCGCAGTCAGAGATGGTGTGGCTGTATCTGTTGAATTCATTGACTAGTCAAAGAAACTAGCTGAACTCTAAAGTCGCATATTTTGCAACAAGAAATAAGATTAAATAATCTCAAATGAAGCATGGATAGCGATCAACTTTTAGAAATAGGAAGAATCGGGAAACCACACGGTTTACGAGGAGAACTGATAGTTGCTTTAACATCTAATGTGGACGAACGAATAAAAACAGGTACAGAAATATATTTGAAGTCAAAGAAAAAATACGTAATCACAAGCTCAAAGCCATACAAAAAACACTTCCTAGTTTCTCTAAGCGGAATCAAAAGTCGCACAGAAGCTGAAAACCTAGCTGGAGAACTATTATTTGCAAAACCATTGGAAGACCCCAAGATCAAATGGGCTCATGACCTGATAGGAAATTCAGTCATTGACAATGAAGGAAATCCACGCGGTATGATAGTTGAAATTCACGCAAACCCTGCAAGCGACCTACTAGTTCTAGAAGACGAAACTTTAATTCCTGTAGTTTTCCTCAAGGACGTTAAAGACAATAAGGTCTTCGTTGATACTCCAAAAGGCATATTTCAAGACAGAGAACCATGCGAATAGATATTCTTACAATTTTTCCCTCTCTGATAAACAGTTTCGTTACTGAATCGCTAATCGGAAAAGCCCAAGAAAGTGGAACATTAGAAATTTCCGCACTAGACCTCAGAGAGGGTGCATCTGGCGCTCACAAAGCTGTCGATGACACCCCATTCGGAGGCGGCCCTGGAATGGTTCTAAAACCCGAACCAATTTTCAACATTGTAGAAACCAAAAATCCTCCGCGCCCTCTGTACCTCCTCAGCCCTGCAGGCGAGCCTTTTAGTCACTCAAAAGCAAAAGAACTTTCAAAATTAGATGGATTCTCCCTTCTCTGTGGACGGTACGAAGGCGTTGATCAGCGCGTTCGAGACCATCTAATCGACGGAGAAATATCGTTAGGAGATTTTGTGCTTGCTGGAGGAGAAATCGCTGCTCTGGCTATTGTCGAGACTGTTACACGCCTGGTTCCAGGTGTAATGGGCAATCTAGAATCTGCAGCTTCGGAATCATTCACTCAAGGATTATTGGAATACCCGCAATACACAAGACCATGGGAATACAAAGGTCTTACCCCACCGGACATACTCCGAAGTGGCAACCATAAAGAAATAAAACTCTGGAAGAAAGCTAAAGCTCTTGAAATTACAGTGTCAAACCGTCCTGACCTCATTGAAAAGAGAGGCGGATTGACAGATGAAGAACAGAGCCTATTAGAAAAGAAATTTACGTAAATAAATTTTCTAATCAATTTCAATAGCTTTGATTGTGGTCCGAAGGATTTGTCCGTATCCTTACAGGGTTGCCAACCAACAAATAATGCACAAGGGTTACCATGAAACTCACAGACGAAATAGATAAAGCAAGTCTTAAAGAAGACGTCCCTGAATTTTCCCCCGGAGATACCGTCAAAGTACACGTACGAGTCGTAGAAGGTAATCGGGAACGAACACAGATATTTGAAGGTGCTGTAATAGGTAGACAAGGCGGAGGTATCGGAGAAACATTCACCGTGCGTAAAGTTTCTTTCGGGGTTGGTGTTGAAAGAACATTTCCAATTCACTCACCAATTGTTGAAAAGATAGAAATTGTGAGCAAGGGAGATGTCCGCAGAGCCAAACTTTATTATCAACGTGAAAGAATTGGTAAACGGGCAAAGATTAAAGAAAAAAGAGACTAACTGCCCTGGTCTACCTTACTGGCGGGCGATTTGCTCGGTTATTCCAACACCCCTTATGCCAATGTCTTCTTAAATCTGGAGCCAACCTCGGTACTGCAACAATATGTCCGACCCCTCTTTCAATGTCTCTGCCACAACCCGGGCAAACATAAATCTTTACAGCTTCATACGGTTGGATAAATCTTGTTTCGATAGAGTCCTCTGACCAATCCATACTTAACCTAACAAAGCCCAGATGACCAAACCAATGAGAAGGGCAAGGCCAAACCCTACAAACCAATAGTCAAATCTTGATTTTCGATAGTTTCGAGTCGGACTGAATCCCATATCACTAGTATTGTTCTTCTATGGAAGAAATACTCGTAAATCAAAATGGAAATATAGCCACTGTCACAATAAATCGGCCTGAGGTCAAAAATGCGGTCACGTCAAAAATGTGGGATGACCTAACCGCTATATTTACCAAATTAGGATACGACGACAGTGTAAGAGCTGTCATAGTAACAGGAGCTGGTGACGACTTTTGTTCAGGTGCAGACGTAAGCGCAATGGGCAAGGATGAAAACGCAGTCAAACTACATCAACTTGAAGCCATGCGAAAAGTAGGCGATTGTTGCTTGTCTTTATTCAACATGCCAAAAGTAACTATTGCAAGAGTCCCAGGCATAGCAGTCGGAGCGGGGATGAATATGGCACTATCCTGTGATCTTGTTGTTGCTTCCGTAAATGCGCGTTTCAGTGAAATATTTGCCAAAAGAGGACTTTCTGTTGATTTTGGTGGTTCCTATCTTCTTCCCAGAATAGTCGGGCTCCAAAAGGCAAAAGAGCTGGTACTTCTTGCAGACGTGATCTCAGCATCTGAGGCCGACAGAATGGGGATTGTGAACTATGTCGTAGATCCCGAAGAGCTTGACGCCAAAGTTAACGAGATCGCAGAAAAGGCTTCAGCAGGGCCTCCACGAGCACTTGCTATGAGCAAAGCGCTCCTTAACAGGTCCTTCTCAAATTCTCTGACCGATGCATTGGACCAAGAGGGGACAGCTCAAACATTTAACTTTACGACAAAAGATATTTCAGAAGCTATGAGAGCCTTCAAAGAGAAAAGAACTCCAGATTTCAAAGGCTGGTAATGCCACGAACCCCTCTCCACTTAAAACGAATAATTCCCATCATTGTGTTGCTTTTGACATGTATATCCTGTGGAGTTAGCGCTTCTCCCGAGGTTCAGCCAGATGAGAACGGCTCAATCGACCCAGAACTGCTCCAAGGAAGAGAAGTCTGGGGGATCCACTGCTCCTCTTGCCATGGAGCCTCGGGTCAGGGGGGTAGAGGAAAAAAACTTAATAACGGAGAGTTAGCTACAAGTTACCCAGACCAAACGTCGCTTGTCTCAGTCATCCAGAATGGGAAAGGGCAAGGGATGCCGGCTTTCTCTTCCAAGCTAACTATTGACGAGACTGAAGCTGTAATTAGCTACATTTTCGATGTCTTAAATTAGGGAAAACGCATAGCTTAAATTACTGAAAATTCTAGTAATCTAGAAATATGAGCTGGGAATTGCCAAACTTTGTCCAATCCTTGACGTCCGTCTCTGATTCAACTGCCTCGGTTTACAAGAGAGACTTAAAATCCTTCATTAAATGGTGCGAAAGCCAAAGATTAACCGCACCATCAGAAGTTAGCAGAAGAAACCTCAGGTATTACCTTGCATGGCTTCAGGAGAATGACTACTCAAGGAGCACAATTTCCAGAAAAGCTTCTTCTCTAAGAAGATATTTCAAGTGGGCCCAACATAACTCTCTAACAGAATCTAATCCAACCATTAGCCTCCAGACACAAGGTGGTAAATCGAAACTACCTAGAGTTTTGAAGAAGCAGGAGTTGCAGGTGCTGTTAGATAACCCAAGGCCAGCAATACAAAATGACGGTATCAGGAAGTTCAGAGATGATGCGATACTTGAACTGTTATATGGTAGCGGCTTACGTGTAAGCGAACTTTGTAATCTTAAATTCGATCAAATTGACTTCCAAAAGCACCTCCTTCGAATTAAGGGCAAAGGCGGGAAGGAGCGACTAGTTCCGCTATCTAGGAAATCAATACAGTGTCTCGAATTGTGGTTGAAGAACGGGAGACCAGAGATGCTGGGCACCAAAGAGGAACACGACTTTGTATTCGTGAACATGCGATGCAAAAAAATAACCCCCAGAGATGTACGGCGATTGTTAGACCGCAGATCTTCAGTCCCAGTGAACCCTCATGCTTTAAGACATACCTTTGCCACCCACCTTCTTGATGGGGGTGCAGATTTGCGTGAAGTTCAAGAACTTCTCGGGCACTCAGATCTTAGCTCAACCCAAATTTACACTCACGTAAGTAAAGACAGATTAAAAGCCATACATAAACAGACCCATCCCAGAGGATGACGTAAAGCTTCATGAAATCAGGTGTAACTTCAATATCTAATTGTTAGAATCTTACTGCTTGAGATTCAAGCAAATTTCACCTGAATAACTCCACGGTCGCCTAGGCGTATATTCAGGAATCGCTTAACCGTGGTAGGAGAAAAATGTCACCAGTTGTTACTATGAGCCAACTGCTCAAGGCCGGAGTCCATTTTGGTCATCAAACAAGACGATGGAATCCCAAAATGCAGCGTTTTATACATGGAGAGCGAAATGGGATCTATCTCATAGACCTGAACCAAACACTAGAGAGAATCACTGATGCGTACTCTTATGTCAGAGATACGGTAGCGGAGGGCGGTATGGTGCTTTTCGTAGGCACAAAAAAACAAACCCAAGATGCTGTTAAGTCCTTTGCGCAAGATTGTGGACAGCCCTATGTTAATCAAAGGTGGCTCGGAGGAATGCTCACGAACTTTGAGACAATGGCAAAACGAGTTGCGAAAATGAAGGAATACCAACGAATGCGAGACTCAGGCGAGTTTGATGAAATGCCAAAAAAAGAAGCATTGATGCTATCTCGAGAGTTGACAAAATTAGAGAGAAACCTCAGTGGAATCAGCATGCTGAAGGAGCGGCCACAAGTAGTGTTCGTACTAGACACCAAAAAAGAACACATTGCCGTAACCGAAGCTAACAAATTGGGCATCCCTGTAATTGCAGTTGTTGACACCAATTGCGACCCTGATGTAATAGATTTTGTAATTCCTGGAAATGATGACGCCATCAGGTCAGGTGAGTTGATGTGTCGTATTATCTCGGAAGCAGTTGAAGAAGGACAATTAATCAGATCAAAGAAATATGGATCCCAACCAGCAGTCAAAGAAGAAACAGTTGAGCCAGTCGAGCAAGAAGAGGCCCAAAAGAAAGCTACTGCAGATTTTCAAGAAAGAGAAAAAAAGGTCGCCGAAGAGATTGCCACAAAACCTGAAACAGAAATAGGAGACAGCAATCCAGAACCGGAGGGAATATAAATGTCAGAATTTACAGCAAAAGACGTACAAAAACTCCGTCAAGCCTCTGGAGCAGGAATGATGGATGCCAAAAGAGCTTTAGATGAGTCCGCTGGAGACTTCGATGCAGCGTTACAATCATTACGCGAAAAAGGAATAGCGAAAGCTGATAGTAGAAGTATAGAGAGAGTGCAGAAGGAGCAATTGCTGTAGCACAAAGTGAGACCGCAGTAGCTATAGTCGAGCTCAAATCTGAAACTGACTTTTCGGCGAAAGCCAGCGACTTCCTTTCATTAACTCAGGAACTTGCCGATTTAGTTCTCGCAGAGGGCGAAAATGCCGTGGCAACCAAAGAGGCTGAAATAGACGACCTTAGAATCTCCAAGAAAGAAAATATTCAACTCGGAACTGTGAAACAGATTGTCATCGATGCAGATTCTTTGGTCGATGTATACCTTCATACCGACCAAGAAGGAAGGGGAATCAACGGAGTCATAGTTCAAGGGAAAGACGTGTCACCCGAGACCTTACATGAGGTTGCACTTCACATAGCTTTTGCGAAGCCATCAGCTCTTTCTCGCGAGGAAGTACCTACAGAAGATATTGAGAAAGAAAGAGAGAGCGCTCTAGGTGTGACTAAGGCTGAGGGTAAACCAGAAGCTGCTTGGGAAAAGATAGTTGAAGGACGAGTTTCTAAATGGCTAAGCGAAAGAGTGCTATTAGAACAAGGAATGTTTGGAGAAAAAGAAACGGTCGCACAAAAAATCGGGTCCGGTACCATAACTAACTTCGTGCAAGCATACATTGGCGAGTGACGAAAATTATGGCCACAAAAGATCAAATTTCAAGAAAAGCATGCAACTCAGCGCGGAAAGAGGCATGATACAGACGTGAGTGATTCCAGTACACAACTTCAGCCCGGGCGATGGAGCAGGGTAGTTCTAAAGGTCTCGGGCGAAGCTTTTGCTGGCGATATGGGGTACGGGATAGACGGCCATGTTGTTCAAGAAATAGCTCGACAGATAGTTAAAGTCCGATCTGAGTTTGACGTGCAGCTAGCTATTGTTGTCGGTGGTGGAAATATCTGGCGAGGAATGGCAGGCTCAGGAGCCGGTATGGATAGAGCGCAAGCGGACTACATGGGAATGCTCGCTACCGTCATCAACGCATTAGCTCTGCAAGACACACTAGAACAACTTGGCCAACCCACTCGAGTTCAAACCGCTATCCACATGAGTCAGGTCGCAGAACCATACATAAGACGAAGAGCGCTCCGTCATCTTGAAAAGGGGAGAGTAGTAATTTTCGCCGGGGGTACTGGCAACCCTTTCTTCACTACAGATACAACTGCTGCACTTCGGGCAGTAGAAATAGAAGCAGGGGCAATACTCAAGGGAACCCATTCAGGGATTCAAGGAGTATACGATGATGACCCGCGCGTAAATCCTGATGCGCAATTGCTTGAAGAAATTACCTACATTGATGTTCTAAATAAGGGATTAAAGGTAATGGACTCTACAGCTATTTCGCTATGTATGGACAATGATTTACCCATTGTTGTTTTTGATTTAATGGGCGATGGGAATGTAGGACAAATTCTTGCCGGGAAACAAGTAGGAACAGCTGTAAGTTAGGGAAAACATGAGTGACGAGTTAATAGAACTTCTATTCGCTGAAGCTGAAGAAAAGATGGAGAAGTCAGTCTCCAGAACAAAAAGTGAATTCTCTTCAATAAGAACTGGCCGTCCCAGCCCTGCTTTAGTGGAGCGGATACAAGTTGATTACTTCGGTAGTGACGTCCCCTTGCAACAACTTGCTAGTTTCTCCGTTCCAGAAGCCCAGTTACTCGTAATTGCCCCTTTTGATAAAGGAGCAATTGAAGCTATAGAGAGAGCGATAGTGCTCGCCGATCTTGGCGTCAGTCCTGCAAATGACGGTTCTATCCTCAGGCTGAACTTTCCACCACTTACAGAAGAGAGGCGAAAACAACTCGTAAAGGTGGTTAAAAACCTAGCGGAAGAAGGAAGAATATCTATTCGAGGTATAAGGCGATCAGTGCGTCAGGAACTAGATAATCTTGATAAAAGCGGCGATGTTTCATCCGACGATGCCAAGAGAGCATCAGAAAAGATTGATGTTCTGACACGAGACTTTGAGGGGCAAATAAATGCGGCACTCGAGCAGAAAGAAACTGAACTACTAGAAGTTTAGACTATGGTAGATTTTTTGGAGAGGTTATGACGGAAGAAGAAAAAAGTAGAGGATCAGAAGGGGACTCAACAAACCATGGTTTGCCACATTGGAGTGAGCCAGCTACTGGTCAATTCCCTAAAGTTGAGGTAAGCCAAAGCGACGAACCTAACGAAGATTGGGAAGCGCTAAGTGATGGTCCCAAGTGGGATCAGGACACTGATCTTGAAAGCCCGGTCAGTAAAACGCAACGTATAGACGTCACGATAGGCGAAGATCCAAAGACAGATGACTTCTTCTCCTACGAAAAGCCACTTGACCTGGCTAAGACTACAGAATCAATCATTTCCGAAGGAAAAAAATCAAGAAGATCAGGTTTGGGTTCTAGAGAAACATTGACTCGTATCCTCACAGGGCTTGTACTCGGCGGAATCGTCATTCTTTGTCTTGCAATCAGCAAGATAGCAACAGTTGCCTTAATCGCAGTCATGCTCGGTCTGGCTTCTACCGAGTTATTTCAAAGCCTCTTTAAAGTTGGATGGCAACCCCCAACCCTTGTGGGTTTGGTAGCTTCTATAGGAATGCCATTAGCTGCTTACTGGAAGGGGGAAGGAGCTATCGGATTAATTCTTTTCCTTACATTCCTGACAGGTGCGCTATGGTACTTGTTGGGAATTGGAGGGCCGCGGCCTGTTCCAAATCTCGCAGTTTTGACCTTAGGGGTTGTCTATGTGGGCGTCCTGGGTTCCCATGCAGTTCTTCTGTTGGATGACCCTAAAGGAAAGGGACTATTACTTGCCGCAATCCTTCTGGCAGCTGGATATGACATAGGAGGATACTTCATAGGACAAGCCCTTGGACGTTCACCCCTTACCGAAGTGAGTCCGAATAAAACCATTGAAGGCTTATTAGGCGGAACCCTAGCCACAGTTGGTGTAGGAGTGCTACTTGCAGTATTTGACGTGGGGCCCTTTGATGGAGATCCGTTTGGCTTCTCAAACGCGCTTCTACTGGGAATAGTCGTGGCAGTAATTGCACCTATTGGTGATCTAGCAGAATCACTAATTAAGCGAGATTTAAAAATAAAAGACATGGGAACAGTTTTGCCCGGACATGGCGGAGTGCTAGACCGTTGCGATACATTATTATTCGTCATCCCGACAGTCCATTACATGGTTCTTGTTATGGCATAAATCACTTCAGTGTCTCACATCATCAACGAGATTAAGACTTACACTTTAAATATGTTAGAAAGTGACTCGTGATGAAAAACATAGCGTTACTTGGGTCAACGGGATCAATTGGAACTCAAACCCTTGATGTTGTCAGAGCAAGTCAAGATAAGTTCAATATCGAAGTGCTTGCAGCTGGTTCCTCCATTGGCGCTATACGAAAACAAATTACTGAATTCAGCCCATCAACAGTCATAATGTCCGACGTCCGTGCAGCCAAGATGCTGGATGAGGAATTTCCGACCATAACTGTGCTGAGCGGTCCAGATGCGCTTAAAGAATCAGTGGTGGCCTGCGATATCGTCGTTAACGCAATAGTTGGTTTTGCTGGATTGCCTGTCACCATAGCAGCTTTATCTGAAGGGAAGACTCTAGCGTTAGCAAATAAAGAATCTCTTATCGCAGGAGGTCCAGTTGTCCAAAAAGCTCGGAAATCTATGAAGTCTTCAATTATCCCAGTAGATAGTGAGCACTCGGCCCTCTATCAATGTTTGCATGGGTATCGATCAGATTATGACCGCCCCTCGCAATCAATAAAGCGACTTATCGTTACGGCCAGCGGTGGACCTTTTCGGGGATTTACAACAGATAAATTAAACAACGTTACTCTTGAAGAGGCACTTGAACACCCAACCTGGGACATGGGTCCCAAGATCACTGTCGATTCCTCCACACTTATGAACAAAGGTCTAGAGGTAATTGAAGCACATGAGCTTTTTGGTATTGAATATGAAAAAATTGACGTCGTTGTTCATCCGCAGTCAATCGTTCACTCAATGGTTGAATTTGTAGACAGTTCAATAATTGCCCAGTTGTCCATGCCTGATATGAGGCTACCAATCACTTATGCATTAAATTATCCTGAGAGAAGCGAAGCGGAGTGGGGATCTATAAATTGGGATGAAATTACAAAGCTTGAATTCGAACAACCTGACTTCAAAAACTTCTCATGTTTGAAACTGGCATACCAAGCCGGAGAAGAAGGTGAAACAGCGCCTGCCTGGTTGAATGCTGCCAATGAAGTCGCTGTTGCAGCCTTCCTTAACGGTCAAATTAAATGGGCTGACATACCTCATTTGATTGCTCAAGCCTTAGATAACTACGACAGTCGTAAAGCAGAAGAAGAACACGATATTTATGAAGCTGACAAGCAAGCACGCCTTATAACAAATCAGCTCATAGCAGGTATATAAATGGCTGAAATGACCTCAACAAATAGTGGCGGTACAGGCACTTCATCACAGCAGTCAAACTCTCCAGTAGGGGTAATTGTTGTAGTTTTCCTTTTCGTTTTACTTGCCATGAGTACCGGTTTCGCGGGCGTCATCGTAGTCCTCTCGTTAGTAGCCATGTTATTTTTGCACGAGTTGGGGCATTATCTAGCAGCCAGAAGAGCTGGAATGAAGGTTACTGAATTCTTTATCGGCTTCGGGCCTAAAATTTGGTCGTTTAGAAGGGGAGAAACCGAATATGGCCTCAAAGGTATTCCCGCTGGAGCTTACGTAAGAGTCATAGGAATGAACAACCTTGACCCTGTCCCGCCGGAAGACGAAAACAGAGCTTATAGAAACGCTAAATTTGGGCAACGGCTCCTTTTAGCAAGTGCAGGATCCCTCATGCATTTTTTAATAGCGATAGTCCTCTTGTATGCAGTTTTGGTTGGTAATGGAATCAACACAAACGAAGCTGACTGGACGGTAAACGATATTCGTAGTGGTGGACCTGCAGAGACAATGGGAATTGAAGCTGGAGATCGAATTATTGCTCTTAATGGAGTACCCATTACTGACTGGTGGGATTTTGCTGCAAATATTGCAGGACTACCCAATGAGGAGGTAACTATCCAAGTCTCTAGAAACGGAGACTTCATGACATTCCAAGGAACCGTTGGGTCCCGCGTAGCTAATGATGCCGGAGAGGGCTACGGATTTATCGGTATCGAGAGAAGTAAATTTAGTACCGTGAAATCAGGTCCCATTGATGCCTTGGGTAAAACCGCTGAGCAATTTGGTCTTCTTACTTCCGAGACAATAAAAGGTTTGGGGAATTTCTTCAGTCCTTCAGGGCTAGGCGATTTCTTCTCAGAAGTTTTTGACCTAGATTCTACGCAGTCTTCAACCAATGTAGGTATTGGAGAAGGAGACGAAGGAAGAATAGTCTCCGTAGTCGGCGCTACACGACTAGGAGCGGAACTAACAGAGACAGGTTGGACAGGCTTATTCCTTTTCCTAGCAACGATTAACGTATTTATAGGAATCTTTAATTTGATCCCCTTACTCCCTCTAGACGGCGGACATGTAATGATTGCAATCTACGAACGCTTAAGGAGCCGAAAAGGCATTCGGTACCATGCAGATGCTTCAAAACTGCTACCGCTAACCTATGTAGTGGTCTTTGTGTTGATCGCTATAGGCGTTGCCGCTATCTATCTGGACATAGCTGACCCAATATCGCTCTAGGATGTAAACAATGGATACCACTTCATCAATAAAACGAAAAAACACACGACAAATACTTGTTGGAGATGTACCAATTGGTGGAAATGCGCCCATAACAGTGCAATCCATGACCACCACAAAAACCTCTGATGTGGATGCGACACTGCAGCAGATTTATTCACTAGCAGCGGCAGGAGCTGACATAGTCCGATGTACATGTAACGATTTTGAAGCGGCTGAAGGTTTGGCGCAGATAGTGCCAAGGTCGCCGGTTCCGATCGTCGCGGATGTCCATAACCAATATAAGATGGCTTTAGCGGCAATCGCCTCGGGCGTAGACTGTCTGCGACTTAATCCTGGGAATATCAGAAAACCCGCCCACATCAAAGCCGTTGCTGAAGCTGCTGGGGAACAATCTGTCCCAATTAGAATAGGTGTCAACGGGGGATCTCTTCACCCTGAGCTATACGAAAGGTATGGTGGGAAAGTTACTCCGGAGGCAATGGTTGAATCTGCATTAACAGAACTAAGGTATTTTGAAGAAGTAGGCTTTGAGGAAGTGAAAATATCTGTCAAAGCATCGAACGTTTCATTAATGGTTGAGGCTTATCGCCAGCTCAGTGCGGTTACAGACCACCCCCTGCATCTCGGCGTGACAGAGGCAGGGCCTCCACCAACTGGTCTGATTAAATCTACAGCAGGTATAGCGAGCCTATTGTTAGAGGGTATTGGAGACACGATAAGGTATTCATTGACCGCAGACCCAGTACAAGAAGCCAAGGCTGGACGTCAGCTCTTGGAGGCTTTGGGGCTACGGGAGCGAAAAAATGTAGATCTTATTGCTTGTCCCAGCTGTGGACGAGCAGAAATTGATGTATACGATGTCGCATCAAAAGCTCAGACAGCTTTTGAGGATAAACGAATCCCGCTACAAATTGCTGTGATGGGTTGTGTCGTTAATGGTCCTGGAGAGGCGAGAGATGCTGATTTAGGAATAGCTGCAGGTAACAAACGTGGCCACCTATTCGTAAAAGGGCAAAACGTAGCGGTTGTGAAAGAAGATGAAATGGTTGAGACTTTAGTTCAATGGGCTGAGTTTATTACTGAGAATGGTTTTGAAGCTGCACTTGCAAGGGCAGATATGGAAAAAGCTCAAAAGGAAGCTGAGAAAGATCGTAAAAGACTACTAGCCATCCAAGGTGAAGATGTCAACGAAGATGCTGCACGGGTAGATCTAATCAGAAAAATTTAGCATCAAGGCCAAAAGCTGGTCTAACGATGATTCTAGCAAAAAAGAGCTATAATTCTAAATGTCTTTAATCCAATGGAGTGAGGCGTGGGGAATCCCACGCCTTTTGTTCATCAGGGAAAGTATTTGAAAGAAGAAGAATGGCAATAGTGCAAAAAGTAAACGAGATGATAGAGGCCCTACTTCTTCCTGCAGATATTGAGATTTATGATATTGAACTAAATGCTGGAATACTTAAAGTTACTATCAATTCAAAGCTTGGAATTAACATCGATGAACTAGCTGATATTAATAGAAAGATCTCGTCCGAACTTGATAAACAGGACCTTATGTCAAATAAATACACATTGGAAGTCTCAAGTCCTGGCTTGGAGCGAAAACTTCGGAAAAAGGATCACTACCTTGGAGCAATTAACGAGCGTATCTCAGTAAAGCTTGGCCCCCATGTTGAAGGGGAGCGCAGATATGAGGGAACGCTAATCAAAGTAAACGAAGAAATATTGACAATCCAAGGTAAAAACGGAACCCACGATGAAATTGATCTCAGCGACATCACGTCAGCTAAGACAATTTTTGAATGGGAAAAGAATCCTAAACCTGGCTCACGTAAAACGCACTCAGGTATTACATAATAAGGAGAAATGATGAACGCAGAAATGAAAGAAGCAATAAATGCCATAGCAGCCGACAAGGGGATGCGACCCGAAGTCCTTTATGCGGTTTTAGCTGATGCCCTAGAATCAGCCTATAAGAAAATGCCTGATGCGCATGAATACGCGTGGGTTACCATTGACCCTGACACTATGGAATATAGGGTAATAGCTCAAGACCTTGACGATGAAGGTGAACCATTCGGAGAAGAATTCGAGGTAACACCAGACAACTTCGGAAGAATAGCTGCTTTAGCATTTAAGCAAGTATTGGCTCAAGGTATCCGTGAGGAAGAGCGCGAACAGAAATATGAGGAATACGCAGGGCGTGAAGGAGACATTGTCACTGGAATTATCCAACAAAGTGACAGTCGCTATACACTTTTAGATTTAGGGCGTGTAGAAGCCCTACTCCCACGAGCCGAGCAGGTCCCCAATGAAAGACCCGATAGCAACACGAGGATTAAAGCATATATTGTTGAGGTTCGTAAAACTGCAAAGGGTCCTCAAATAGTCGTAAGTAGAACACATCCGGGCCTTATAAAGAGGTTATTCGAATTAGAAGTACCTGAGATTGCTGATGGAATAGTTGAGATTAAATCCTGTGCTCGAGAGCCAGGTCACCGAACTAAAATAGCCGTCTGGTCAAACGACCCTAACGTAGATCCGGTAGGGGCCTGTGTAGGCGCAAGCGGAGCACGTGTCCGCATGATTGTAAATGAGCTAAGAGGAGAAAAGATAGATATTGTTCCGTTCTCAGAGGAACCTGAGGAGTTTGTTTCAAAGGCATTATCCCCTGCAAAGGTGCAAGAAGTTCGCATTGACATGGAAACAGGCACTGCAGACGTAATAGTCCCTGACTATCAACTTTCACTAGCTATTGGTAAAGAGGGTCAAAATGCAAGGCTATCTGCGCGACTTACCGGCTGGCGAATAGACATAAAGTCAGAAACGCAACAAGCAGAAGAAGACGCGTACCAGAATGTTGATTGGGCAGAAGGAGAATGGGTAGAGGATCCAGAAACCGGAGAACAAGTCTGGCAACCGGCTGAAGGAGGGCCAGCACTCTCGGCAGAGGAATGGGAAGCTACATCCGATACTGAAGAAGAAGCTGAAACAGTTTCTACCGATACTGAAATCGATTCAGAGATCGAAGCTGAAGAAGTGCCTCAAACTGATGAAACCATGGGCGATGAGCAAGAGGAAGATAGCGAATCTAACGAACCGAAAGATGAGACTACCATTGTGAATGAAGATTTAGTGCCCGACGTTGATGAAGAAAAGCTAGACTCATCAGAGGACGAACCTCTTCAAGAAACCTAAAAGATTCCTCAAGAGGATGGCGGATCAGTCATAACAAGCTAATCTGTACAATCGGGAAAAAATAACGACAATGAGATCACAATGACCTTATAGGAGAAACGAGCGACGGCTCGAGATAAAGAGAAGTAACCAAATTGCCAGCAAAAGTACGTGTTTACGAACTAGCCAGAGAACTAGATGTAACGAATAAGGAAATAATCGCTCTATGCGAATCTTTAGGAATTGATGCCAAAAGTCATAGCTCCAGTCTTGTTGAGGCACAAGCCGACAGAGTGCGAAAAAAAGCCATATCCGATGGTATTGCAACTAAAAAATCCGAAGAGAAAGTAAAACCAAAATCTGAAACAGAAAAGGATTCAGATAAAGCGAGTGAAAGCAAAACTGAAAAGACTACAAAATCAGTAAGCTCCAAGAAGCCGCCACCAAGCAAGACCGAGAAAACGGAAACCAAACCAACAATTAGAGATGCAAGCGTTGTCAGTTCCAAAAAACCATCATCTAAAGCAGTAGCAGGTAAGCCCTCAACAGATGATGTAAAAGCTGCTAAACCAAAACCTTCAGAAACGAAAACTAACCCAGAGCAGCGAGTCCCCAAGGCTCCTCCTGTTTCTGCATCAGGAAAACCTATACCTCCCCCTCCCGGCCCTATTTCTAAATCAGGGAGACCAATACCACCTCCCCCTGGTCGTGGTGGTAGAGGGCCATCTCCAGAAGCGCAGCGCGGCGGTCCAAATATGCAAAGGCGCAGACAAGCTAATTCTGGACCTTCAAAAAATGATGCTGGCTCATTTGGGGGGCCAAGGGGGGCAAGGCCCACAGGAGGACGCGTTGCCGATTTCTTGCCGAAACCTGGGCAGGGAGGAAAGCCGTCTGCCGGAAAACCTAGTGGCGGAAGACCTGGCGGACCTAATCAGCGCCCCCAGAGAAAGAAGAAAGGGAGAAGGCGCAGGCGACAAGAAGAGCTACAACCGATGGACACGCCAGCGTACACTCCTGAAGACGCTCCGGTTCCTGAAGGAGAAGTAGTCATTGAACGCGCTTCATCCTCAATAGATGTAGCTCCAAAACTAAACCGGAAAACAGCAGATCTCGTCAGATTCCTAATGGAGCAGGGAGAGATGGTCACTGCAACACAGTCACTGACGGACGACATGATCGAACTTTTCGCTGCGGAGATTGGCGCAGATGTCCGACTAGTTAATCCCGGCGAAGAACAAGAAATTGAATTACAAAAAAAATTGGAAAAAACCCTAATAAGCGATGATGATGAATCAATCCTCAGTCGCCCACCAGTCATTACTGTCATGGGGCACGTGGATCATGGGAAAACGAAACTACTTGATCAAATCCGGCAAGCAAACATTGTTGCTGGAGAAGCAGGAGGAATCACCCAACACATCGGTGCCTATCAGGTAACTCTTGATGGGAATACCCTAACTTTTATAGACACACCTGGTCACGCTGCCTTCACAGCAATGAGGGCAAGAGGCGCAGAAGCTACCGACATAGTTGTGTTGGTTGTTGCCGCAGATGATGGGGTTATGCCTCAGACAGTAGAAGCAATTAGCCATGCAAAAGCAGCAGGAGTCCCAATAATCGTAGCCGTTAATAAAATAGACCTTGAAGGAGCAGATCCTCAAAGAGTTCTCGGCGAACTAGCAGAGCATGAACTGGTTCCTGAAGCGTGGGGTGGCGACACAATTGTTGTCGAAATATCTGCTCTGGAGAACATAGGAGTAGATGACCTTCTGGAAAATCTCAATCTAATCGCTGAGGTCGAAGACCTGAAATCCTCAGCAAAAGGGCGAGCTTCTGGCGTTGTTCTAGAATCACATCTTGATATCGGCCGTGGACCCGTCGCTACAGTTTTAGTCCAGCAGGGAACGCTCTCGGTCGGTGATCCAATAGTAGCTGGACCCTCGTGGGGAAGGGTACGAGCCCTTGTCTCAGACACAGGAGAGCAAGTACATAATGCAGGGCCATCATGCCCAGTCCAAGTTTTAGGAATGTCGGATGTTGCTATTGCCGGCGACGAGTTTATTGTCGCCCCAGATGAACGTACCGCAAGAGATGTAGCCGATACACGCGAACATTATCAGAGAGTCGCAACCATAGGAAGAGATTCTTCAGCAGGTTCAGGTGGCGGCCGTCTAGAAGATTTATTCAGCCAGATAAGCACTGGCGAGCAAGCAACGCTCAATTTGATTTTGAAAGCTGACGTAAATGGATCTCTCGAAGCTGTCAGAGAAAGCATTAGAAAATTAGAACGAGAGGAAGTCAAAGTATCTTTCGTTCATGCCGGGGTAGGCGCAATAACTGAAAATGATATTCAACTAGCCGCAACATCCAATTCCACAGTACTTGGTTTCAATGTGCGACCAGACCGAAAAGCGCGCGAAATGGCAGATCATGAGCAAGTCGAAATTCGCAACTATGAAATTATCTACAAACTTCTCGAAGATATTGAATCAGCAATGGTGGGTATGCTTGTGCCAGAATTCGAGGAAATCGTAACAGGAGAAGCAGAAGTAAGAGAGATTTACAGGGTTCCGCGGATAGGGGCTATCGCTGGATGCTATGTACTTGATGGCAAGATTACACGAGGCTCAAAAGTACGATTCCTTCGAGAAGGCACAATAATATGGAAAGGTGAAATCGCCTCACTTAGACGATTCAAGGATGATGTGCCTGAGGTAGCAGCTGGATACGAATGCGGTATCGGCCTATCGGACTTCCAGGACCTAAAAGATGGAGACATCATTGAAACCTTTGATGAAAAGCAGATAGAAATCACATAAGACGAAATTCAAATCCACCACCGGAATGCCAAAACGAAGAACAAACCAAAAGAGAGACTACCAACGAAGCGATCGCCTCAACGAATTACTTCGCGAGGTTCTAGCCCATGAACTTGATCGAATCAGTGATATAGAATTGGGTCTCGTCAGCATTACTTCTGTCCAAGTAGATAACGAATTAACCAAAGCCAAGGTCTACTTATCATCGCTTGATGAAGAAGAACAGTTAGTGCATAAAGTAAGTCGACACAAAGGAAAATTCCGCAAGGCTATCGGGGACCAAGCAAGAATCCGAAGAGTACCTGAGCTCGAATTTATTCTTGATCCATCAATCTCAGCGAGTACTAGGATTGACGAAATTCTGGCTGATATACATGCCACCGAAAAGTCTAATAATCATGACACAAACGACAACTAAACACGGCTTTGCAATCGTAGACAAAGAAACTGGTTGGACTAGTCATGACGTCGTAGCTAAAGCTAGAGGTACTTTTGGAACAAAAAAAATTGGTCACTCAGGAACACTAGACCCCCCAGCTACTGGCGTTCTGATTCTGGGTTTAGGGAAAGCCACTAGGTTATTGAGGTTCATAACTGACTTGCCGAAAGAATATGAAGCCACGATGGTGATCGGCACAGAAACAAGTACCTTAGATGCTGAAGGGGAAGTTCTTAGGAAGACAAACAAAAAACCCTCACTTAAAGAACTTCAAGCAGCATCAAAAGATTTTGTTGGGCCAATAAAACAAATCCCACCTATGGTTTCAGCAGTAAAGGTGCAAGGAAAACGACTTTATGAAATAGCACGCGCGGGGAAAGAAATCACCCGCGAGCCAAGGACAGTCAAAATACACGAACTATCAATATCTGATGGACCTAGAAATAATGTATTCACGCTAAAAGTTAAGTGTGGCTCAGGGACTTATATACGTTCTCTTGTCTCAGATATTGCCCAACAAGCAGGATCTTTAGGGCATGTAGGAACTCTCCGAAGAACAGCAATCGGCTCTCACAACGAAATTGATGCTTCACAAATTGAGAAAGCAGTAATCATCGAACTAACCGAAGGACTTAAAGACTACGAAATGATTCAAGTCAATGACACGATGAAAGAACGCATAAAAGTTGGAGCAGTAGTAAGGACTGAAGAGCTCTCCCCTGTGAAGCCCCAAGGTCCTTGGGCTATCGTGGACTCGGAGCAAAACCTGCTCGCCATGTATGAGAACTTTAAAACCGGTACGTTAAAACCAGCAGTTGTATTGCCTCAGGAGAATTAAGACATGGGCGACATCCAGATCATTAGCGACAACAACGCACTTCCCGAAAACGTTGACCGAACAGTTGCTTCAATAGGAGTCTTCGATGGAGTTCACAAGGGTCACCAAAAACTCTTGGACCTGGTTAAAAGCAAATCAATATCAGACGCCATACCATCCGTTGTAATAACTTTTGACCAACACCCCACGGAAGTAACAAGCCCAGAAAACGCTCCTAAAATACTCACCCCAATATCAAAGAAAATACTATTACTAGAAGAATTAGGAATTGATTATGTGTATGTCCTTGCATTTAACGAAAGCAGAGCATCAACTCCAGCTGTGAAATTTATAAATGAAATCTTCGTAAAATCGGTAAGAGCAAAAGCAATTTTTGTCGGAGAGGATTTCAGATTTGGCTATAAGAGATCTGGGAACGTTGACCTTCTTAAATCCGAGGGCCAAGCATTAGGCATTTCAGTAAATGGGGTTGGTCTTTTCAATTCTGACTCATCCAGCGAAGAGCCCATCTCCTCAACTGCGATAAGAAAACATTTAAAAGATGGAGACTTAGCTCTAGCAAATGAAAAGTTAGGAAGACCCTATTCCATATCGGGGAAGATAGTTTCCGGTGATCAACGTGGACGGGCTATAGGCTTCCCAACAGCGAATTTTGAGCTTGACGAAAAAGTAGCGTTGCCAGCAGATGGGGTTTACGCTGCTACGTACCTAAGCAACGATGGAGCCAAAGAAATAGCTGCAGTCAATATAGGCAAACGGCCTACGTTCTCCGATGGAACGAAATCGATTGTTGAAGCACATTTACTAGATTTTGAAGGTGATTTATATGGAGATGACGCTACTCTTACCTTCCATAAAAGAATTCGCCCTGAAAGAAAATTTGCTGGACTAGAAGAATTTCAGCTTCAATTAGAAACTGATATAAGTCAAATAAGGGAATTATTGACCTAATCACTAACTAATAAGTTGGGTTTTCTAACAGGCAAGGTAACCTTTTCTATGTCACAAAAGTGATGAATTGCTTGATTGAGCGGTAACCGCCATGAAGGCAGGGTCAGAAACCCAAAGGAAATAATGGCAGCAAATCTTACACCCAAAAATGAAACTATTGAGGAGCACAGACTTCATGACTCTGATACTGGGTCCCCTGAAGTGCAAATAGCTCTTCTAACCGACAGAATCAATCATCTAACTGAACATCTCAAATCACATAAAAAGGATCATCACAGTCGCAGAGGACTATTAATGCTCGTGGGTCGCCGACGAAGAATGCTTGACTACGTCAAGGATAACGACATTGAACGGTATAGAAATATCATCGCAAAATTAGGATTGCGACGTTAAAGCCAGCCTTTGGTGTAGAATTTAGGAAACCAAATAAGGTAACTGAAAACCAGCATCGAAAAGATTAGCTGCCAGTTGAAAGCGCCTAACTAACTTAGACGTCTTCAACTGGGAAGCTGAACTCCGATGTTGATGCCCAAAGGATCGTCCTTGGGTGAAATAATACGAGGGATAACCTCAAAAGGAGTTAAACATGGCTGATGCCATAACAGTCAGTGGCGCAATTGGCGCTGAAGATAAAATAATGAAACTTGAAACCGGAGTGCTGGCCAGCTTAGCCAATGGGGCAGTGGTCGTCAGCGTAGGGAAGACAACAGTGCTCGTTACTGCCACAGCAAACAAAAGTGCTAAACCAGGAACAGATTTTTTTCCGCTAACCGTAGATTTTGAAGAGAGAAGTTATGCGGCAGGTAAGATCCCTGGTTCTTTTTTCCGACGTGAAGGAAGAGCAAGCGAATCAGCAATTCTTGCATGCCGACTTACAGATCGCCCGTTGCGTCCACTTTTCCCAGATGGATTCCGCAACGATGTTCACATCGTTGCAACAATATTAGGCGCTGATCAAGAAAACCCCTATGACGTCCCAGCAATAAATGCTGCATCTGCAGCATTGTGTATTTCTGATATTCCTTTCCAGGGACCTCTTGGCTGCGTCAGAATAGCCTTTGATCAAGACGGCGAATGGATTTCCCACCCAACCTACGAAGAAGGAGAACTCTCAACATTCGAGATGGTTGTAGCAGGAAGACTACTCGAAAACGGTGATGTAGCTGTCATGATGGTTGAAGCCGGCGGCACAGAAAATGCGTGGAGTTATTACGAAACGGGCGCACCAAAAGTAGACGAAAAAGTCTTAGCAGCCGGACTTGAATTTGCAAAAGAACCCATCAAACAAGCCATTGCGCTTCAGGAAAAATTGATCGAGAGCGCAGGAGAAATTTCAAAGATGGAAGTCACTCTTGCAGTCGATTACTCCGAAGAAATCATGGAAGCTGTCAAAGAAGTAGGCTCTGGGTTATTGGCAGAAAGTCAGACAATCGCTGATAAAACGCAGCGTGCTGAAGCAGAGTCTCAAGCAACCTCTTCGGTGTTAGAAGAAGTCCTAGAACGTTTTGATGAAGAGGACAATGCTGAAACTCAAATAAAGGCAGCGATTCGATCATTGACAAAAGAACTTGTGCGAAAACGAATTGTTGAGGAAGGCCTGAGAATCGATGGAAGAACTCCAGTAGATCTTCGAAAGCTTTCCTCTGACGTTGGCATCCTCCCAACAGCTCATGGATCAGGATTATTCCAGCGCGGGGAAACTCAGGTTCTAAACATAACGACACTTGGGACCAAACGAATGGACCAAATGATCGATGGAATTGACCCGATAACGCGAAAGCGATACATGCATCACTACAACTTCCCTCCATTCTCTACAGGAGAACCAGGATTTATGAGAGGGCCAAAGCGACGAGAAATAGGACACGGCGCACTAGCCGAAAGAGCGTTATTACCCGTAATTCCTAGCGAAGAAGAATGGCCATATACTCTCAGACTAGTTTCAGATGTCATGTCATCCAACGGATCAACGTCAATGGCCTCAGTTTGCTCCTCAACTCTGTCATTAATGGACGCTGGTGTTCCCATTAAAGCCCCAGTCGCAGGTATAGCAATGGGACTTGTCTTTTCCGAAGGAAAATATATAACTCTTACAGATATTCTCGGGGCTGAAGACGCCTTCGGGGATATGGACTTTAAGGTAGCAGGAACCTCTGATGTGATAACAGCACTTCAACTCGATACGAAAATAGAAGGAATTCCAGCTGATGTGCTCGCCTCGGCACTAGATCAGGCAAAGGACGCACGAATGGAGATCCTAAGCGTTATGAATGCCGCCATTGCAGAACCTAGAGATGACGTTCGGGATGTAGCTCCAAAAATAATAAGCTTTGAAATCCCAATGGATAAAATAGGCGAGGTTATTGGTCCGAAAGGGAAAGTCATTAACGCAATTCAACAAGAGACCGGAGCTGAAGTTATCGTTGATGACGATGGAGTCATGGGATCTGTTTCTATCGCGGGAACCGATCGAGATGCTGTTTATGAGGCTCAAAGGCAAATCAATCTAATCTTGGATCCACCTACGGCTGATGTCGGGGGGGTTTACGATGGGAAAGTCGTCAATATTACAAATTTCGGAGCTTTCGTTAACATTTTGCCGGGAAGAGATGGCCTGCTCCATATTTCAAAAATAGGTGGCGGTAAAAGGATAAAGCGAGTGGAAGACGTCCTAGATTTGGGTCAAGAAATTGAAGTCAAGGTTGAAGATATAGATCCTAATGGGAAGATAAGCCTTGTTCTCACCGGTGAAGTCCAGCAGAATGAGGACTCCAACGATGATCAAGAGAATCCCAAAGAAGAAACCTCCACTAAAAAAGAGTCGGAAAAGCCCTCAAGTTTCGAAGACGAATTTGAAGAGATCTTAGCTGAGGAGCTCGGAGAACTAGGCCCTGAGGCTATCGGCGGAAATCAGCAACGAACCAGAAACCGGAAAGGGAAAGGTCGGGGTGGCAGAAGATAGGGTCTGCCGTCACTCTTCTTGCTAAATATAAGCTAATGTGTGGCCGGCATGGCAATATTGGGTTATGGCAAATTTAAATGTAGGTGTTTTCGGTGCAGCGGGCAAGATGGGTGCTACAACCTGTCAAGCTATTAATAGCGACGATTCCATGACGCTCCGCTTAGGAGTAGATGCGAATCAAGTTGGAACACTTATCCCGGGCACTTCACTTCAAATACAAGGAACGGTTGAGAATCTTGAAGGCATTGACGTAATTGTTGATTTCACTGTGGCGGAAGCCGCCATGGAAAACCTGAAATTTGTAGCACAAGCTGGCGTCCACGCGGTAGTTGGAACGAGTGGGATCAGTGAGGAACATCTCTCTGAGTTGACTAAGTTATTCACCAACAGTAACTGCATAGTAGTTCCAAACTTTTCGATCAGCGCAATACTTCTAAT
>WTHU01000013.1 GCA_011523005.1 Acidimicrobiales bacterium | reverse complement strand
TAAAGGCTGTTATGAAAGCAGTTAAAGATGATGACAGCGTGAGGTCGGTCGCTGTCACTGCAGAGGGTAAGGTATTTTGTGCTGGTGGTGACCTCAAAGAATTCAGGGCGGCTGGTGAGGAACTTCCCGGAGTTGTTGAGGCAATGCTGGAAGATCTGCACGACGCAATTTATATGATGAATGATATTCCGAAACCATTCGTGGCAGGCATCCAAGGTGCCGCAGGTGGAGCGGGCATGTCATTGGTTAGCGCATTTGATCTGGTGGTATCTGGTGAGTCTGCAAAGTACACAATGGCGTACACGAGAGTGGGGTTGACTCCTGATGGAACGTCAAGTTATTTCTTGGCACGCCATATAGGGTTACGTCGAATGATGGATCTGACGCTCACAAACCGAGTGCTATCAGCTGAAGAGGCTGAATCATGGGGTTTGGTCAATCGCATCGTTCCTGATGAAGATATCGAAGCTCAAACTCTGCAATTAGCTCAACAGTTGGCTGATGGTGCTCCTAATGCTGCTGGCACGGCGAAAGTAGTTATTTATAAAGGGTATGAATCTAACCTTCGTGAAGCTGGGGATTTTGAGGCGTTGAATATTGTTAGAGCTGCGGGAACACGTGTAGGGCAAGAAGGCATTGCTGCTTTTGTGGAAAAGCGTGACCCTGAGTGGAATGAGTAAAGATTTTATACTTTCTCGTAATCACTTAGTCGTGGTGATTCCATCTCTGATCTGAAACGTGAGAATGGAAAGGGCCACGCGAAGGGGACACCATTGTTGTCAAGATACCAACTGTTACACCCAGTAGCCCACACGGTTCCTTTCGCTGCTTCGTACCGTTCAGCATCAAAGCGTTCAAAGGCTTCGTGCGAAACGACTGCGATGTCAAGATCACCTTGGTTGACATGGTTGACGATTTGTAGCACGTAATCGAATTGCATTTCAGCTGTTTGGATGAGTGAGAAATTTCCAACAGGACTGTTTGGGCCATTAAGCATGAAGAAGTTCGGGAATTCTGGGACCGCTATTGACAGGTACGCTGATGGCCAGTCTTTCCAGACCTCATCAAGGTCGATTCCGTTTCTTCCCGTGATATTCATTGGTCGCATGAAGGCGTCAACGTGAAATCCTGTTGCGAGGACTAGCACATCTAGTTCGTGGAGTTCTCCTTCTGTTACGACTCCATTCGGTTCTATACGATCAATTGATTCCGTTATGATGTCAACGTTGTCTCGCTGGACAGCATCATAGAAATTATGTGAGACGACGAGTCGTTTGCAGGCGGCTTTGTATGTGGGTCGTAACTTTTCTTTCAGTTCTTCGTCTTGGACTGTATCGAGTGCTTCAAGGCAACGTTCTTGTATGCCGTCAAGGAGTTCTGAGTTTCCGTCGATGACCGATGTAGCGAAACCGTCATTGAATGCAGTTGACATTTCGTTGTGTAGGTTTTGGAGGAGGTCTGCGTCAGTTCTGAATGCTTCTTTTTCTTCTTCGGTATATACGACGCGATCGTTGGGGACGATCCATTGGGCGGTTCGTTGAAACACTGTAAGGTTTTCTACCTCTGGTGCTACTGCGGCGGTGATTTGAACACCACTTGAACCCGTTCCAATGAGTCCTATCCTTTTCCCTGCTATGTCTATGTCGTGATCCCAGCGTGCAGTATGGAACATTGGTCCTTCAAAGGTGTCAAGCCCATCAATGTCTGGATATTTGGGATGGTGGAGGATTCCTGTAGCGGCAATAACCCATCGGACACGTTCGATATGTCCTTTTTCGGTTTCTATTTCCCATTCTCCATCCATCCATGTGCAGCGGATAACAGCCTCGTTGAACCGGATATGTTCATCTATACCGTAGCGTTTTGATACTCCTTCAAAATATTCTTGGACTTCAGCGCCAGGGGATGTGAATTCGCTCCAGTCGGGGTTGAGTTCAAATGAATAGCTGTATATGTGGGATGGAACATCGCACGCAATACCTGGATATGTGTTTTCTCTCCATGTTCCACCTACTCTGTCTGCTTTTTCAAAAATCGTGAACGGATGACCGGCCTCTTTGAGTTTTATTCCGGCTAAGACACCTGACATTCCAGCCCCTATAACCGCAAAGGAATTTGTAGGTTGTTTTGCAGAACTCATATGCCCTTAGGGTAGTCGCTTTTGGTAAAGAGGTTTAATCCCGAGGGACGTCTCTAAGCGGAATGTCTTTATCTATTGACGGTTCTCGGGGCAGCCCTAGTACTCGTTCGCCGATGATGTTCTTTTGGATTTCATCAGTTCCTCCGGCAATTGATTTTGCTGGGGTTGATACCAATATTTCTGCAATGACTCCATCGTAGCTGGAGTGCGGTCCTGTAAGCAGTGCGGATGGGCCGGCTATCATGCTGTGCGTTTTGTTTGCTTGGCGCGCAACGTTACTACTCATCAGTTTCCCTATTGATCCTTCAGCTCCTGGTGTTCGCCCTAACTTTCGTGTTGCTCTCGCTCTGGCCGCTGTCCATTCCCCAACTCGATGCATTGAAAGAAGTTTGGTGATTTCTTGGCGAATAAGGGGATCTGTTTCGCATCGTTTTTTGCGGGCATGGTCCTCTATGAGGTCTACTCTGCCTGCACGTTGCGGGTACCACGAATAGACTTTGAAATGCTCTTCAGATTCTGCTTTCGCCTCATCAATTACTCTGCTCTTTGCCTCTGTATAACGGGGCTTTTTGAGACTTCCAAAACCTCGCTCGAAAGCGAGTGTTGTTAATGCCACTCCCCAACCGTCCCCTACTTGCCCAATAACGTAGTCGTTTGGAATTCGGGCTTCAGTCATAAAGACTTCGTTGAATGAAGTGTGGCGATTCATCTGCATCAAGGGTCGTACTTCTACTCCGTCTTGTTCCATGGGTAGAGCGAAGTATGTGAGTCCTTTGTGTTTTGGCGCATCCCAGTCGGTGCGAGCGACAAGTAGACCAAGATCTGCATGGTGGGCGCTGGTGTTCCATACTTTTTGACCGGACACGATCCACTCATCTCCATCACGTTCAGCATAGGTTGTCAGCCCTGCGAGATCGGACCCGGCTCCTGGTTCACTAAATAGCTGACACCATGTTTCCTCACCAGTGAGAGCTGGGCGTAGAAATCTGTGCTTTTGTTTTTCGCCGCCGTGTTTGATGATTGTGGGAGCTGCGAGATTCATACCGGCTCCTACAGGAGTCGATACAGATCCAGCTGAGAGAAGTTCTGATCGAACAATATCGTCAGCCCATGCAGGGTATCCTCTTCCGAACCATTCATCGGGCCATGATGGAACAGCCCACTTGTGATCGACAAGAAGCGTTCTCCATTCAAGAAGCGAAAGATTAGGATCCCATGTTTTGGATAGCCAAGTGCGGACAGCAGTGCGTAGATCCTGTTCATTTATGTCAGCCATCGTCCCCCTTCTAGCTGAACGATACCCATCATATTGAAGTGGTTCCACTTGTCGGAATATATGAAATTCTGACTCAAGATGCGTTCTTGATTCTTTTCGGTAAATATGTTGTCAGTAGATAAGGGGTGTAAATGGCTGGTCAATTGGAAGATAGAGTTGCTGTGATAACTGGAGCTGGCGAGGGAATCGGTAGAGGTATCGCTAGTGCCTTTGTGAAGGAAGGTGCAAAGGTTGTTATTGCCGAAATAAATGCTGAGCTAGGGAATGCGGCAGTTTCTGAACTGGGCGAGAATGCGATCTTTGTTGAGACGGACGTGTCCGTGAAGGAAGATAATGAACGCATGATTGCCGCCGCTGTTGATCAATGGGGAACGCTTGATATTTTGGTGAATAATGCTTGGGGTGGCGGTGTTATTTCACGAGTGGAATCCAAGTCACCAGAGTTGATGGAACATGGTTTAAATGTTGGCTTTCTTGGGCCTCTATGGGCGATGGTTGCGGCGCATCCGATTATGAAGGAACAGTCATACGGGCGAATCGTGAACTTGTGTTCGTTGAATGGTGTGAATGCGCATATGGGAACGGTTGAATATAACTCGGCAAAAGAAGCGCTACGTAGTGCGACGAGAACAGCAGCACGTGAATGGGCTCCTCTTGGAATTACTGCAAATATCATTTGTCCAGCTGCGAAGTCAGCGTCTTTCTTTAGGGTTATGAGTCAGTTTCCTGAACTGATTGCAGCGGCGGATGCGGCGAACCCGATGGGTCGTATGGGTGACTGTGAGGAAGATATCGGCCCTGTAGCGGTGTTCCTTGCGAGTGAAGGGTCGAGTTATGTGACTGGGAACACGATCTTCGCCGATGGTGGGTCACATATAAATGGTTCTTCGTGGGCTCCCGATTTAAATGAATGAGGGTTAATCGAAAGCTTTCTTTATTGCTTCAAAGGGATTCTTTCGCGCTTCCTTCACCGACTCCTGATATGCGGCCAGAGCTTGGAGTTCTTGCGCTGCGCGTATGGCTGTTCTCCCTCCTAAAACTTCAAATGATCGATGAACAGATCTTTTGTTGACCTGTTGCAGGTCTGATGGCACTTTCGCGATAGTTTCCGCCATAGCCAGAACTTCTTTATCTAGTTTGTCTGCAGGGTATGCGCGGTTTGCGAACCCGACTTGTACCGCTTCCTCCGCTGAGTACGTGTTTCCAGTCAACATCATTTCCATTGATGCACGTAACCCCAGTATGGGTGTATGGAATTGCCAGTCCGGTGTGCTCATCACCCGAACAACGGGATAACCAATTGTCGCATCGTCAGCCATATAGACAAGATCACATGCTGAAGCCAATTCTGTTCCCCCTGCCATTGCATATCCATGTATCTGAGCGATAACAGGTTTAGCGAGATCCCAGATGCTGAACCAACTGTCAGTTGCTTGCCTCGTCCATTGCCCGTCGCCAGGTGCACTGTAGATGGGCGGATTTTCCATCAGCCCGCCACTCGTGAGGTCATATCCTGAGGAAAAGCACTGGCCAGCGCCGCTAATAATGGTTACCCGTACCTTTTCATCACGGTCGTGTTCCTGAAGCGCTTCAAGTATCTCAGTGCGCATTGGAGTACTAATGGCGTTTCTCTTTTCAGGACGGTTCAGCACAATTCGTCTAACACCGTCAGCCGGTTGCTCTATGAGAAGATGCTCGTATTCTGTCATATTGTGTTTCCTTTCTATGGGGACTTTCCACCCTGATGTGGTGCATGTCCCTCAAGGTCCATGACTGTGAGATTCTGCTGATCTATAACGTCAAGGCTTATTTCATTCCGCCCTGTATGTTCTGGTTTACAGTGCGCAAGGAAAAGGATGGATTCAACCATTGCTTCCATTGATTCAATTTGAGATGAGGTAAGCATGTCTCCGACGACTGCGTCGGCTCCCTCAGAAAGCACAGCGGCTTTGGGTTCGACAGTATTCACCCGAATACGCTTGTCAGCTAGTTCGGATGCCAATGCCGTGGTTAAGCGGTCAAGCATAGCTTTGGTAGCACCATAGAATCCGTAAACGCCTTTTACCCCTCCAAGGTCGTATGGAGGTCCGCTGGGATGGCGTTTTGACCCGCTTGAAAGATTAATGATCCACCCTTCATTTGCTTCAAACATGGATGGAAGACTCTGTTGGATGAGGTCCAAGGGTGCTTGCACATTAATTTCAGTCATTATTCGACGGTGCTTCAGAGAATATTGGTCTAATGGTTTATAGATAGCTGCTACAGCATTATTGACAAGAATGTTGACGGTTCCGAATGCTT
This sequence comes from Acidimicrobiales bacterium, assembly GCA_011523005.1. Lineage (GTDB taxonomy): Bacteria > Actinomycetota > Acidimicrobiia > Acidimicrobiales > UBA8592 > UBA8592. The sequence goes on along the minus strand of WTHU01000013.1, from coordinate 984 downwards.
CAAGTGCGGTAGGGATAATGCGGAGACGGGACTGTTCATCAGCTAGATCAGCTTGGATGATGTGTACCTTCGCACCTAAACCAGTGCAGGCTTCAGCTGTTTCGTTGAGTGACCCTGCCAGCGTAGGGTGTTTATCCACGGTTCGTGCTGTCAGGACGAGATTAGCGCCTTCGGCAGCGAATCTTCTGGCCGTTGCCGCTCCTATTCCGCGACTTGCTCCTGTTATGACAGCTGTTTTCCCTTGCAGGACACGTTCCACGTTATTTTGCTCCTTCAATAATTGTTTAGAGCGTTTAGTTCCTTTTCGCAAAATAGTGTGATCTGTGACAAAGTTACGGAAGAGATTATGGGAACGGAGATTGCGATGAGTGAACATTTAACACAACCCGGCGAAACTGGTGGGTGGCCGAAACTGAAAGTGTCATATCGAACAGATCCAGAGAAGATAGCTGCATTGTTACCTCCTGGGCTTGAGCCAAGTGGAGATCCCATCGTCCAGATCAATGTGTACTGTGTTCCGATTTTAGGTGAACCTGAGTATGGAGTGAGTACAAAAATTGGGGCAAGCTTTAATGGTATTGATGGTTTGTTCTGTGTTGGGATGGGCATTGATCAGGAAGCAGCTATTTTTATTAGCCAAGAGTTAAATGGTCAACCGAAATTTCCATGCAATATCTCGTTCTACCGGATCGGGGAATATGTGGAAGCGGTGTGTGAACATCAAGGCTACACGTTCATGGAATTCCGTGGCCGTTCAAACGGTAGCGTAAATCCTGATGGTGGTGAAGTTGAAGAAAATGAGTGGTGGATTAAATCCTCACGACAAATCGGTGGAGCTGAGGGGGAATACGATTTCCCACCGCATGTTGTTCGCGTGCATAGCGTGAGTGAACCTGTTGAAATTGAAGACCTCAGTGGTGATCTGGTTTTGCGTGAAAGTCCATGGGATCCTTACACGGAACTTCTTCCCATGCGAGAACAGGT
>WTHU01000111.1 GCA_011523005.1 Acidimicrobiales bacterium | reverse complement strand
AGTATATGTTGCAAGGTCCCCGATCCATCAAACAGAAAATTTTCAAAACCCTATGATTATTCTTCAAGGAAGCGAAGATGCAGTTGTTCCTCCAAACCAATCGGAACTTATCGTGCAAGCGTTGAAAACAAAAGGGATCAGGCATTCCTATTTGCTTTTTGAAGGAGAAGGACATGGCTTCCGCAAGTCAGAAAACATAGTAAAAGCACTGGAATCAGAATATTCATTCTTCTCACAAATATTTGGGTTTGAACCGTTCGATGATATTGAATCAACGCTAATTGTTTAAAGATCAACGAGCTAGAGCCAGTTGCCTACTCATGCAAATCAATGTCCCTGCATCATTCCAAATCAACCCGTCTTCCTCAATGAAACCTCCTGAAGCATGATTTGTGACAAATTCTGCAAGCAGCCACGATGCTCCATTCCACTGCACAGAATCAATATTGGCCCGTACATGAATCGTTAAATCAATAGTTGGGGCCATTTTGATTTTGTCAGATTGAAAGAAGATTGGAGGCGGCAATGCATCAGCGGCAGCGACAATCAGTGATGAGGACATTGGAGTAGTTTCTTTGGGGCGAATCCACCACTGCATACGAGAATTATTATTCTCAAACGATGCGCTAAGTGCTTGATTCACAGATCGGATTTCCCACTTTTCGTGAAGACGCGTAGGGCTATCAGTGATCCGGGTCGGTACCGGACAATTCTCGGGACCTGGAACCTCAGGGATCATTACTTGAGGAGATTCAATTCCTTCGTTGATGGAAGCCCATGACCCAGTTGCGACCAGAACGACCACTGAATTCTGGGTCATTTCAAATTGAAGGAACGTAACAGATTTCCCTGTTCGAATTGTTGTAACACGTATTTCTATAGGCCCTAATTTGGGAGGAGTTAGATAATGGATCGTTATACCGCGCAACTGATATGGCTCTCGTTCCAAATGCATTTCTGCGGCATTAGTTATGAGCGCACCAAGATATCCGCCGTTAGGGCCAACAATAATCCAATAATCCTCAATTATTTCAGTAGCGAATAAACCACTCGATACTTCTTGCAAAATGATGTCGTCATGAAATGCCATAAACACAAATTCCTATGTGTTTAGAGTGACCAAGGATCTTCCATTCTCATACATTATTTGTTGGATCTCATGCGAAGAAAATCCGCTCAAATCATCTAGAAAATCCATCGGAGACGCTAATCCCTCCGCATGCGGGTAATCCGAACCAAAAAGGATGTGGTCAACGCCGATAAGTTCTCTCAATTCCATGAGATCGTCCTCATAATATGGAGCTACCCAAATATGATTCTGAAAAGTTTTTACCGGGTCTTCAACAAAAGCGTAGCCCGCTTGTTTGTACGCTTTCGAAAATCTTCGCAAAAGACCACCGACCCAATCGGAACCATTTTCGATTGTGCAAACACGAATATTTGGGAATCTGTTAAATAACCCTCCACTTATCAGAGCCGCAACAGTGTCGGCAATATTTGAGTAATTTAACAGCCGCTTTAAAGGGTCATATCGGAAAGCTTCAAATTCAGTAGATAGTCCCCAATGCGCGAACAGGAAATCATATGCCGCATCTCCGGCGTGAAAAGCAGCGGTTATACCTGCATCGTTGACTCGCTTCCAAAAGTCATCAAAAATTGGGTCTGCTGGACTCTTTTGACCGTCAGCAGTTGTCACCGCAGAAGCTCTGAAGTTGATCACTCGGACATTGTTGTCAATCGCAAACTCAAGCTCAGAGATCGCGTGTTGAACATTTGAGAGAGTGATGTACGGAGCGGCAAATAGACGGTCCTTATAACTAAAACCCCAATCCTCGGCTAACCACCGATTGAAAGCACTGAAAGCAGCCTGCAAAGCAGGTAAATCATTTTCTAGAGCTGACTCCATTCCAACACCCAAGGTAGGAAACAGAAGGCATCCATCTAGATTTTGCTTGGTGAGAAGGTCTAATTTCGCATCACGATTTCTATATTCTGGCCGATCTGATAGCGACTCTAATTCGCCAAACGCGTCTCTCATATCGGTGACCGACACTTTCCCTCGGAAATAGTCATCCAAACATCCAGGCCTAGCAATAGGATCAAACGTCGGGTTAGGAATGAAACGATTAACCTTGCCTCCGACCATTAGCCTCTTTTTCCCATTCACGTTCACCCACTGCATTGCTCGTTGCATCATCGCTGGGTCCATGTATCTGATGAAGGCATCCTCTGCTTCGTAATAATGATGGTCGCAGTCAAATCCTTTGAGGCTAGATTGATCCATAAAGTTCCTTTTAGGTTTAGCGATTTACTTCGCTAGTGTAATCAATTATTCCCATTATGGCCTCTAAGGATCTTTAATTACAATGTTCCGTTCCGTCATAAGAAGTTCTAGATTAGGAACATGCAACGCATTTTAGTGACAGAGAAAATATCGCAAGAAGGTCTCGACAATTTGCGTAACTCTGGATACGAGGTCGATGAAAAACTAGACCTTTCTCCAGAAAAACTCATGGAGGAGATTGCCGGGGCACACGCTGTCATCATCAGATCGGCAACCACCATTACAGACGAAATTATGAGTAAAGGTGAAAACCTTGTTGTTATTGGTAGAGCAGGAATCGGGTTAGATAATGTAGATGTTGAGTCAGCAACCAAACGTGGAATTATGGTTGTTAACGCCCCCAAATCAAATATTTTGTCGGCAGCTGAGCATACGCTTGCTTTGCTGTTGTCTCAAGCTCGCAATATTCCACCTGCAAATGAAGCACTAAAGAATGGCAGATGGGAGCGAAGCAAATGGACTGGAGTGGAGCTTGCAGATAAAACACTTGGGATTATTGGGCTTGGCAGAATAGGAAAATTAGTAGCACAACGTGCTCTAGCTTTTGGCATGAAACTCGTCGCTTACGACCCCTATATCGCTGAAGAACGAGCCCAACAACTATCCGTTGAACTCGTTTCGCTTGAACAACTCATGGAAGTATCCGATTTTGTAACAATTCATGTCGCGAAAACACCAGAAACCATAAATCTCATCAATGCAGAAAGCCTATCCAACGCCAAACCAACATTGAGAATAGTTAACGTCGCCCGTGGAGGAATCATTAACGAATCTGACCTTGCCGATGCAGTATCATCAGGTCAAATAGCAGGCGCAGCACTTGACGTCTTTGAACAGGAACCAACAGTAGAATCGCCGCTATTTGACCAACAAAGCATCATTGTCACACCTCACCTAGGTGCCAGCACTCAAGAAGCTCAGGAGAAAGCAGGAAACACCATTGCAGAGCAAGTCGATCTTGCATTGCGGGGAAAGTTCGTCCCATTCGCAGTTAATGTTTCCGCCTCTGAGGCCACTGAAATCGTTCGCCCTTTTCTTCCTCTCGCTGAAAAGCTAGGAGCCTTATTCCTAGGACTTTGCGGGCAACTGCCCGAAAACGTGACTATTAATTTTGCCGGCGAAATAGGAGGTTACGACAACAAGATCACTGAACTCTCTGCACTCAAAGGCTTATTCAGTAATAGCGATGTAACAGTATCTTTCGTCAACGCATTTTCTGTCGCTGAAAGTCAAGGAGTCAATATAAATGCTGTGAGTACAACGGATTCTCTTGATTATCTGAACACAATCACAATCAGTGGTGGAGAACATTCAATAGCTGGAACAGTGGTCGGGCTCAAGGGCGAGCATAGGATAGTGATGGTTGACGATCACACAGTCGATATTCCACCTAGCGAACATATGGTTGTCCTTCGCAACGATGACCGACCAGGAGTCATCGGTAAAGTTGGCACCATACTAGGAGAGAATCAGATCAATATCACTGACATGAATGTAGGTAGAAGCATAGATGGGTATGGCGCCTTGATGGTGATCTCAACTCAAAACTCTGTAAGCGAAACGGTAGCGGAAGACCTCATAAATATTGAGGGAGTCACTCAGTGTTCAACTATAAATCTACAAATTTAAGAACAAACTCATTAACGCTGTGATGGTCGATACCCATCAGATTCTGCAGCCTCTGTAGTAGCGTAACATCTATCCGGAATTGTTCTCTCGTACAACGTTCCACCAGGGACATGGTAAAGACCGCTACTGTCTTTGGCCTTAATTGGATGAGATGATGGGCAATTGCCACTCCCATCACATGTAATCCACTCTCTGGGTTCAACTGCAGATCCGTCAATAGGTTCGACTACCTGAGAGGATGCCTCCTCAACAGAGGAAGCGATGGGAGGCCAAGGAAGATCTTCTTCGTCCTCTCCCTCAGTTTCTTCTGATGAACGGCTTCGAAACCAAGAAGCTAACGCGCCAACAATGGCAGCTATGACTGCGAGCTTTAAAATCTTCCGAATAATTCTCATATGAATATCTTAGAAGGAATTCGTGAAATCTAACAATGAAAAAGCAGATATAGTGAAAGTCCCAACCCTTGCTCTCGAAAGAGAGACAAATATGAATGCGCCTCTGTGAGGCGCATTCATTAGTTTTAAGGCCTAGTAAGGTACAGGAATTATTGAGATCACTGGTAATTGGCCTGGATCATTGCTATCACTTACGTCATTAGATTGAAGGCGACCTACGCTCATAGTCCAAAGCGAATCTTCAATGAAAAAACTTCTTTGGATTTGTAGGTCCCATCGGGGATCTGAAGGCCAACATTGTTCTAATCGGTCGGTCGGACCGGCTCCAATAATCTCGATCAGATCGTCGGCAAATGCACCAAGGTAATCGTCTAATTGCTCTACGGGGAGAACCTCACAGTAATCAGATCCGTATCCACCCCTATCAGAAGATTCACAAAGTTGAATATGCGTACCGTAATCTTCATTCCACTCTTCTTGAGCCAGAAACTCCACATTCGTTCCGATAAGAATTTCCGTATCTAGGACTTCACAATCCGTTATTTTCACATCGTCGCTAACTTCATGAGATACAAATCCGGTCTCTTGCAGTTTCCCATCATCAGCTACGTCCAAAAGAACTGCACCATTTTGTTCAGCGTTAGACCAATTCTGTACTGGCAAAACCGCTAACCGTTCCCTCATTTGGAAAGCCCTGTGGTCATATTCAGCAACTGAATTTGCATTATCAAGCACCCAGGTTGAAGTCTCGACTGGATTTGAAGGATCAGAAACATCAAACGAACTGACTTTCAAGCCTAAGACTCTTCCTTGATCATCAGCATTTTGCCCGATGCCAAGCACAATATTTTCATCAACCGGATGAAGATAAGTAGAGAATCCAGGAATCTTCAACTCACCGACTACTTCTGGATTTACAGGGTCACTTAAATCGATTACGTAGAACGGGTCAATTTGGCGGAACGTAACAGCAAAACCTACGTCATCTAATAGCCGAACTGAATAAAGTGATTCACCTTTCCCTAATCCACCAACTTGACCCACCTGAACTAACGATTTGCCTTGTTCCTCCATCACGATCAGCTGTGATTCGCTTCGATTCTGTTCACTCCATGGAGATCCGGTTGTGGTAACAATTCTAAGATATCCATCATGTTCGTCCATAGAGAACTGGTTGAGTAGTGTCCCATTCACACTTCCGGATGCAACGTATTCGGCTGGCTCGTTAAGACCAATTGCGAATCCATGTACATCTGTTGTATAGGATTCGGTCCATATTTCGAAATCGTCCTCTGATATGTCAGTGTCAACCCATTTTGTTGTTGCTATGAAGAAACGATCTAATGAAGAGTAAACCGTTTGGCCACTGGCAAGAACTGCAACACCGTCACCAGAAGTCAACCCACTGTTGATATTGAAACTTAATACTGAGAGCACATCGAATCCGGAAAAGGCGTCTGGTTTGTGGAGTTTATCGCAGGGGATAAGTTGACCTGTCTCAATTGAGCCGTTTGAGGATAATTGAAAAGACGGAACCCAATCTTCAATAGTTGTTTCCTGAATTAGTTCTTTATTGAATCTTGTAGCTCTTTCTTCTGAACCAGGATTACTCGGATATACCCATTCAAGCTGATTCGGGGCACTATTCACAGCCATGCGAATCGTTGAGCCAACTAACCGAGCACTTAAGTAATTACCAGTTATCGTCATTTCACTTGTTATTTCGAGATTAAAAGGATCAGATAGGTCAATTTCAACGATGCGTGTTTGTGGTTGGTAAAAGCCACCGCCGAAAAAGTCCGTGTCTTCTTCTGCAGAGCCTTCAATCATGGGGAGAATAGAATATCCTCCGCCATTTGCGAATAGAAAAGCCTTCTCATCGTGGATAAATAATTCGTAGCCGTAGAAATCATCACCAATAGCAATCTGGCTTGTTAAGGAACCGTTTCCACCGTTTACAGCAAAATGTGAAAGCAATCCACGATTTATAACTAGGATTCGTTCTCCATCGGTCTTGATTATGTCAGGTTCATCAACGCCTAATTCCTGCACATTTGTTCCAGTGAAACTAATTTCTCCAGAAGAACCCGAACTCGAACTACTTGCATCAGAATCAAAAGCTGCCGACTCCTCAACAGCCATGGCTACATCAGGACCTGACTCCAATACAGCTATTTCGGAACGCAGGACTCCTTCTTCGAGGCCAATCCAAATAGGAAATCCGCTGTTATCCAAACCGTATGGGCCAACCCGCTCAGCAGCCTCTTCTTTAATATGGTCAAGGACATTTTCGCAATCATCAAAAGGGATGAGCCTGTTTACCAACTGGATATCAGTTGGGTCTAGTTCAACCTGGGACACTTCCGATGTGTCTGAACA
>WTHU01000146.1 GCA_011523005.1 Acidimicrobiales bacterium | reverse complement strand
GCGCACTTAAAGCAGCCGCTACAGTATATGCAGCAGGGCTAGCCCAAACGCTTGCGGCAAAGGGCATCAGAGTAAACACCATCGCGCCAGGACCCATCTTCTTTGAAGATGGACCATGGGATAAAATTAAGCAAGGAATGCCTGAGTTTTATGAAAACACAGTCAAAGACCAACCAAGCGGACGAATGGGCACAGCAGAAGAGGTAGCGAACGTAGCTGCTTTCCTCTGCAGTCCAGCCGCTTCATGGGTAACTGGGGCAAACATCGTAGTGGATGGCGGTTACACGAAGAGAATCGAATTCTAGGAGACAGAACATGCCAGAAGAAAAGCCTGAGAGAGTAGACGCATACCTTGTAGCTGGTGGAAGATTTCATGACATTGACTATGCAAGGCTTGAACTACTTAAACTCCTCAGCGAGCACCCCTATATTCGCGTCAAAGTTGGGTCTGACTATGAGGACACAGCGTCAATCACTTCGGCATCAATGCTCATCTCCTACACATGCGACATCCGACCCTCCGAGAATGCGCAAATAGGCATCCGCGATTGGGTTAATGATGGCGGCAGATGGCTAGCACTCCATGGAACAAATTCTGCATTAGATTTTGATCCTCCCAACCCAGTGGGCTCTCCAAGATGTTTCCCGATCTGGGCGGAACTACTCGGTAGCCAGTTCATATCACACCCCCCAATAGCGCCATTTCCAGTTCAGGTCTCTGACCCAGATCACTGGTTAGTTGAAGGAATAGAGCCCTTTGAAACAGATGACGAACTCTATCTATGCGAATACCATGATAGAGATAGCTTACATCCCCTTATGCAAACAGAATGGCAAGGCGAAACACCAGGTTTCGTTGATTCAGACTGGACCGACTGTGACCCAGTTCATCTAATCATGTACCTCAAATCCCACGGTAAAGGAAAGATTCTTTACAATAACCTGGGGCACTGTCGCGGACACTGGGATATGACTGAAGCTGTGAAGTACTACCCCCAAATTGAAAGATGCTCATGGGAGATACCTCAATACCATGAACTATTACGAAGAGGAATACGGTGGGCATTAGGCGAAGAAGGCTAACTTCGATTAGTGATCGACCGATAACAAGATAAACTACAAAAGAACCGAACGGAGTACGAATGGCTACCAAAGAACAAACAAAGATTTCAAAAGAAGTCCTCTTTGATCTACACCGACGAATGGTAAGAATCCGACTTCTTGAAGAAGCAGCAGGGCAACTAGCGTCTGAAGCCCGAATACCCGGATTCATCCATCTATATGTTGGTGAAGAAGCGGTAGCCGCAGGAGGGTGTGTAGCACTCAAAGAAGAAGACCAAATTTCCTCCACACATCGAGGTCACGGACACTTGGTAGCCAAAGGCGGCGAATTTAAACCAATGATGGCAGAATTCATGGGCAAAGCAACCGGTTACTGCAAAGGAAAAGGCGGATCCATGCACATATCTGACCTTGATCTAGGGATGCTAGGCGCAAACGGAATCGTAGGAGCCGGCGTACCTATTGCCGTCGGAGCAGCTTTCGCAAACAAATACAAAAACAACGGACTCGTCACTATGGCATTCTTCGGAGATGGATCCACCAACATTGGTGCATTCCACGAAGCAGCCAACATGGCATGCGCACTACACCTTCCCATAGTCTTCATGTGCGAAAACAACGAATACGCAGAATACACAGCGCGTGAAAGAGTAATGGCAATCACAGATGTGGCTGACAGAGCCGCAGCTTATGGAATGCCAGGAGTCATCGTCGATGGAATGGACGTAGTTGCTGTATATGAAGCAGCACGAGTCGCTGTCGCTAGGGCTCGCAACGGCGAAGGCCCATCAATGATCGAATGCAAAACCTACAGATACTATGACCACGCAGGAGTCAGTGGATTGGGAAGAACATACCGATCAGATGAAGAAGTCCAAGAGTGGATGGAACGAGACCCAATCAAACTCTTTGAAGCCCAGCTCGCAAAAGCAAAAGTAATGAGCGAAGAAGAAGCTAAAGAAATCCATGCCGGTATTCAAGCAGAAATAGATGAAGCAATAGAATTCGCTGAAAACAGTCCTCTTCCAGACCCGGAAGTAGACATGCTAACAGACGTGTATACGGAGGCATCATAAAATGGCAGTGACAGAACAAGAACAACGCATCATTAGATACAACGATGCCTTCAATGAAACCCTCGCAGAACTCCTACGCGAAGACCCAGATATCTTTATAGCTGGCGAAGACGTTGGACGATACGGAGGCGTATTCCAATCATTTGCAGGTCTAAATGCAGAATTCGGTGATGAACGAGTTGTAGATACACCGATCGCTGAACAGGCAATCATAGGTCTAGGAATTGGAGCTGCTGCTGTAGGACTCCGACCTATTGTCGATCTCATGTTTATGGACTTCGTGATGGTATCAATGGACCAGATAGCAAACCAAGCTGCAAAAATGAAATACATGTTTGGTGGAAAGGCAAAGCTACCACTAACTATCACTACCACAGGTGGAGCCGGACTAGGGGCAGCAGCGCAGCACAGCCAAAGCCTAGAAGCATGGCTCATCCACGTTCCAGGACTTAAAGTTGTCTACCCATCCAACCCATATGACCTTAAAGGACTATTAGTATCATGTGTCCGCGACGACAACCCAACAATCTTCACGCTTCACAAAGCCATGCTGGGTTCAAAAGGTCACGTACCTGAGGGCTTATATGAAATACCACTAGGGGAAGCGAACGTTGTGCGCGAAGGAACCGATGCGACCGTTGTAGCGATCGGAAAAATGGTTTCCGAAGCTGAGAAGGCAGCTGCGGCTCTTTCAGAAGAAGGAATTGAGGTGGAGATCATTGATCCCCGAACGCTTCTACCCTTTGATATGGATACGGTTATCCAATCCGCCAAGAAAACTAACAGGATTGTCATCGTGCATGAAGCTGTTAAAAATGGTGGGATAGGGGCAGAAATTTCAGCCCAGATTCAAGAGCAAGCATTTGATTATCTTGACGCTCCTGTAACAAGAGTTGCTGCACCCTTCGCACCAGTTCCTTTCAGCCCAGCCTTGGAGCAGTCCTATGTACCTAACGCTGAAAGCATTGCAAAAGGCGTAAGAGACGTTCTTCATAGAAATATCTAGCACACATCGTGGCAACCGTTGGGATTATTGCAAGCCCATCTGCAGGAAAAGATGTACGAAGACTCGTAGGTCATGCTGGCTCGACAGGAGACGTTGATAAAATCGCTGTCATCAGGCGCGCCGCTTTGGGAGTCATTGAATCAAATGTAGACCGGCTTCTGTACCTTGATGACACCCGACATCTCATTCAACGCGCTCTTGAAGGAATCCCGCATGGAAATGTGCAAATCGAACCAATCAATCAAGCTGTCATGGGAACGGGTCGAGATTCAGAAAAAGCAGCAAAAGCCCTAAAAGAAGAAGGTGCAGGAACCGTCATTGTCTTCGGTGGCGATGGAACCAACAGAGACGTTGCCAAAGGTTGGCCTGATATTCCGCTGCTGCCACTCTCTGTCGGTACAAACAACGTCTTCCCATTCCACATGGAAGCAACTGTCGGAGGTATAGCGGCAGGGCTTGTAGCAAAAAAAATAGTGCCCTTTGAACAAGTAGCAGAGCAAGCCAAAGTAATAAACGTTGAATATGACAACGCTGAAAGCGACCTCGCGCTAGTTGACCTAGTGCTAGTTACAGGCGATTTCATAGGAAGCAGAGCTATCTGGGACGTAAGTAACCTTCAAGAAGGAGTATTCGCTATTGCTGAATCCGCAACTGTAGGACTGTCATCAATAGCTGCAACACTTGAAACGGTAAAGCGAAATGAGGATGCAGCAATACATGTCATAATGGGGGAGGGAAATACTGCGGTCAGAGCCCCCATTGCTCCAGGAACATATGAAACAATTCCAGTGAAAGAATACAAAAAAATAAATCTCGAAGAGAAAGTAACCATGAAAGGCCCTGGTGTTCTAGCTTTCGATGGTGAACGGGACCGAGTGTTACACGATGACGAAACGATAGTTGTTTCAGTTTCAAAAGAAGGTCCTTGGGTTATAAATACTCATAGAGCGCTGGATTTGGCTAACATAAAGAAACACTTCGTTAGTTCCACTTAGGAGAGCCATGGCCACAAGAATACTTATGCCAAAACTTGGACTCACCATGACCGAGGGGACTATCACAGAATGGGTCGTTGACGCTGGTCAAAAAGTTGAAAAAGGTAGCGTTGTCATGCTCATTGAGACTGACAAAGTGGAGGCAGAGGTTGAAGCCGATGCTGACGGCATCGTTCAATACGTAGCAAACGTCGGAGATACTCTTGAACCCGGAGAAGTCGTCGGATGGCTCCTTGCAGACGAAGAAAAGGCTGATAATGAAAACGAGGAAGAGCCTCCATCTAAAGAACCAGTTCAAGAGCAGCCCCAACAAAACCAAGAGAATAACACTATTGAACCTGAGTTAAGTGAGGAGCAGAATGTTGAAGAAAGCGTTCCTCAACAAGAGCCTGAAAAATCACAGAGTTCTGACCGAATCCTAGCGTCGCCGAATGCAAAGAGAGTTGCTAAGGAAAAAGGAATAGATCTCCAACAAGTTTCAGGCTCAGGTCCAAGCGGGCGAATAACTTCAGAAGACGTCAATGCAATGCAAGGTTCCATTCCTGTCACGAGTAACGGTCGAATACTCGCATCCCCAAATGCAAAACGTGTAGCAAAAGAAAAAGGAATAGATCTCAAGACCCTAACTGGAACAGGGCCAGGAGGAAGAATCACATCAGAAGATGTTATTGAGGCACCTAAACCAGAAGTACAAGCACCTCCACAGGAACCACAAATAGAAAAGGTATCTCAGGAAACCACTGCCCAGCCCTCAGTTCCATTCGCTGCGAGAAAAACTGCAGAACAGCTCGGCGTAGACCTCACACAAGTCAAAGCATCCGGACCAGGTGGAAGAATAACCAAACAAGATGTTTTCGCCCACAGCAGAACGCATGGTACACAACAACAAACACCAACACGAACTTCATCGCCTACCGATCTAGATGGAAACAGAACACCAATAAAGGGAATGAGAGCAATCATCGCAGACCGCATGCACTCTTCACTACAAGAAATGGCGCAACTCACCCTAACCATGGATGTAAATATGGACCGAGTAGTCGAACTGCGCGAACAACTAAAAGATATCGGGTCCGAAGAACTTGGAGCAGTACCTGGCTACACAGATTTCGTTATAGCTGCCGCAGCACAAGCCCTCATCCAACACCCTGCAGCAAATAGCCAAATTGATGGCAACGACATTGTTGAACTAAACCAAATTAACGTCGGAATGGCTGTAGCAGTACCCGATGGGTTAGTTGTCCCAGTCGTACATGGAACCGACCAACTTGAACTTGCTGAGATAGCTATGGAAACAAGCCGACTCGCAGAGGCAGCAAGAAACAAGAAGCTATCGCTAGCCGAAATGGAAGGCGGAACTTTCTCAGTCACAGCGCTTGGAATGTATGGTGTTGATGCATTCACACCAGTAATTAATCCTCCAAATTCGGGAATACTCGGTGTCGGTAGGATCCGAGATGACGTTGACTGGGATGGCGATACTCCTGTAAAAGTCAAGCGCATGACTATCAGTCTTACCTGGGACCACAGAGTATTAGATGGAGCCCCAGCCGCAGAATTCGCAGCGACTATTAAAAGCTTCCTAGAACAACCTCTTAGATTGCTAGCTTAAAGAACGGTTTACGTCCCGCTTAAAGCCTCAACTATGGGAGCCACATCATCTATTGCTGCTCCTCCGAAAGTAATGTAGTTAATTCCAAATTCCTCACGACGTTGCTGGATCCTCTCTATGATCTCAGAGGTCTGACCTATTAAACAATGTGGATGATCAAGTATCTCAGAAGAAGATAAATTAAAAAGTTTTGCGAACTCATTTGCAACAACATCGCTATGGTCAGTTATCACAGTGAAATAAGCCGCTATTTCAATCTCTATTTCAGAGAAACGATCACCTGCACCTGCCTTAATCCACTCAAGTTTTTGTAAGGTTCCTGCACTTGTCCCGCTACCGACACCTTCAGGGCCAATCTTTCCAGCACTGTTATTAAAGTTGATTGAAACGATATCTGCATGTTCGCCAGCAATTCCCAGAATTCGTTTAGCGCCTCCTCCAATCATCACCGGCGGCATCTTTCCAGGTATAGGCGCACCGGAAAATCCTGAAACTTTGATGTATTCTCCGTCAAGGTGAATCTGGTCTCCGCTGTAGTGTTGCCGAATCACGTCCAATGTCTCTACCATTTTATCTATCCGTTTTCCAGGCGACATCATTGGAATACCCATTGCTTCATATTCGCTTTGAATCCAACCAGCCCCTAAGCCAAGTTCAAGCCTTCCTTCGCTAAACCAATCTATAGTCGCTACCTCTTTAGCTAGAACAACTGGCTCGTGATAGTCGCAACAAAGTACGCGACAGCCAATACGAATGGACTCAGTTGCTTCTGCAGCAACGGTCATCGCTGGAAGAGCTGCCAAATTTTGCAAGGGATGATTCGCAGCTTCCAGAGCTGGTCCATTACCGACATAATGGTCAGCGAGATGAAAACTACTGAATCCAAGATCCTCAGTTTTTTTAGCTAACTCGCGCCAATCAGAAGGAGTTGAAGACGAGTACGCCTGAAGACCAAAGCGAAAAGGACTTGTCATAATATGCGCACCTCACCAGTGCTCCCATTAACCTCAATTTCACACCCATCCATTATTCTCTTCGTTCCATCGGTGACAGAGATCACACA
>WTHU01000114.1:4801-6832 GCA_011523005.1 Acidimicrobiales bacterium | reverse complement strand
GAGTAGCATTACAGCCATTAGGACAAAGCTCAATGCAGCCCCGAACGGCCAGTTTCGAGCAGTTAGGAATTGTGTGACGATGTAGCTTCCAAGAAGTGTTGTCTTCGCTCCACCAAGTATCTCTGGAGTTACATATGCACCCAAGGAAGGAACAAAAACTAATATAGAGCCAGCGATCACGCCTGGCATAGACAGTGGCAGCAGGACATTTTTAAAGGATTGCCACCCGTTCCCATAGAGATCTCTGCTTGCTTCTAGCAGTTGACCATCTATTCTCTCAATCGCTGCGTATAGAGGAAGGATCATAAATGGGAGGTATCCGTAGACAAGACCTAGCACAACGGCTTTTTGTGAGAAGAGAAGCTCGTGTGTTCCTAATCCGAAGAATTCGGTGACTTTAGTAAAAGGTCCATCATTTCCGAGGATTACGCGCCACGCGTAGTTGCGTACTAAAAAATTAGTCCAAAACGGAATCATTACGAATACGAGCATTACGTTTCGGATAGCTGGTTTTCGTGTAGAGAGATAATAGGCAAATGGATATGCAATGACTAGGCAGATAACTGTTGTGAGAATAGCCAGCCATAGGGAGCGGAATAGTATTGTCCTAACGATTGGTTCAGCGATTCTCTCGTAACTTTCTAGATTCCAACCCGATAGATCTGTTCCGCCAAATCGATTTCTTGTGGCAAAGCTGTATATGAGGACTATTCCTAACGGAATAACAAAGAACAAGATCAAGTAAAGGTAGGACGGGAGTGCCATGAGAAGCCCCCTTCGAGCTTCTTTCTTTTGTGCCGTTTTTTCGAATTCTGGTGTTGCCACCTCGACAACATGCTCCGTCGATTCTCTTTTACGCATTAGTCTTCAACTACTGAAATAGCGTCATGTTCCCAGTGAACAGTCACATCATCTCCAACATTGAAAACTTCCAAACCGGGCCTGTTTTCTTCTCGTACTTCAATTGATAACCATGTGAACTTCACCCCGTATACTCGCGCATTTCCAAGATATGTGATGGTCTCAACTGTTCCTTGAATACTGGATAAGAGGTCGGATGACTCTGAACGTTGCGTGATCTTCGTCCTTTCCGGCCTAATACTGATTGATACTTTGGTTCCTTGAGGAAAAGTATTCTGAGCTCTGATTGAAGTCCCGTTGCTAAGCACGACAGTTTCATTATCTGAGGTTGTTCCATCTAGAAGGTTTGTCCTACCGATGAAGTCGGCAACAAACCTATTTGCTGGGCTTTCATAAATTTCTTCGGGACTTGCGACTTGCAAAAGTTTTCCTTCATGCATGACCGCTATTCGATCGGACATTGTTAAAGCTTCTTCTTGATCGTGTGTAACGAATACAAAGCTGATTCCCACGTCGCGCTGGAGTTTCTTGAGCTCTAATTGCATTTCTTGCCTGAGTTTTAGGTCTAATGCACCTAAAGGCTCATCTAAAAGCAAAACCTTTGGTTGATTCACCAATGCTCTGGCTAGAGCTACTCTTTGCTGTTGCCCACCAGACATCTGTGACGGTTTGCGAGTCTCAAGTCCTGCCAACTGCACAAGTTCAATCATTTCCATCGCGCGTTCTTTTGTTTCTTTCTTTGCGACTCCTTGCATTTTGAGTCCGAACCCTACATTGTCGAGTACTGTGAGATGGGGGAAGAGGGCGTAATTTTGGAAGACTGTATTTACGGATCGTTTATTAGGAGCAAGGGTACCTACTTCTTCACCAAAGATTGAAAGGCTTCCCTCTGTTGGGAATTCTAAACCTGCGATCATTCTTAGTGTTGTGGTTTTCCCACACCCGCTCGGGCCGAGCAAAGAGAAAAATTCACCGTCTTCAATGGTTAAATCTACATTGTCAACAGCGGTGACGTCACCGAACTTTTTGGTGATTCCTTTTAATTCAACTGCAGCAGTCATTTTCCCCCTTACGTAATCGTACCTTTCTCTAGATATATCCAAACGGTTGACGTGTAGCCCCTTTTTTCTCAGCTTGAAGACAAATAAAGTCATGTAAAAGGGTCGCAGC
>WTHU01000114.1:0-4701 GCA_011523005.1 Acidimicrobiales bacterium | reverse complement strand
TTGGACAGACGTCTCGGGATTTATGATCCCTTCACGAAGCGCCCGAAGGAACATTGACCCATGATCTAATCTTTGCCCGTCATCTTCCCAAGTATCACAATGGGCATCAAAGTGGATTAGGGATAACGGTCCGTGTTTTTCTGCATGCGCTTTTAATAACGGGTACGTTACGAAATGGTCACCCCCCATGCTCAACATCATTGTTCCGGTTTCAATGATTTCGAGAGCATGCTTTTCAATCTGGTCAGGTGCTTGGTTTGGGTAGCCATAATCAATAAAGCAATCCCCGTAATCAATGACTTTCAAATATTGAAAAGGGTCAAAACCAAAAGGGTAGGCTTCTAATTCTGCCAAACCGACGGAAGCAGAACGTATTGCTCTAGGGCCAAAGCGTGTCCCTGGCCGGTTGGAGGTTGCCATATCGAATGGAATACCTGTTACTGCGATGTCAACATTAGTAAGGTCACGTGAGTAATTCCTTCTCAAAAAAGAAAGAGCGCCTCCAAATGTCATTTCAGGATTTCTTCCGAGCAAACCCTCGCGACGAAAAGCCTGGTCACCTTCAATTTTTTCCCCCATATTTAGCTCTCCTTGTATTCCAAGTTTCTCCAGATAATTAAGGCTGCATAATTATCTATCTCTGGGTTCGCTATGTAGTTCGGCAACGCGCACACCAATTCAAAACCATTATTGGCTTGAAATGAAAGTGTTGAGTCGTAAATAACCTTCTCCCTTACAGCAGTTATGTACTCATCAGCAGTCATTTCTTCTTTATATTTTGCAAAGCCAGGCATGACACCTCCAGCGATAATTCCCTTGAGATTACGAGTGATACAAACCTGTTTACGCAGAAGATACAGCTCCCCACCTATTCCTTTTCGTCTATACGTCGGATTAACAGCTATAGAGGTGCCGTAGTACCAGTCTCCACTGGGTATGTGACCCGAACTTCCATCCCCCGGCATGATGTCGTGGACTGTGTGGACCGGATTATCCTCATCGAAGTGAACTTGGACACCTAAACCCATCGCAACAGCTGAGTCTCCATCAAATCCAACAAAGCCACCTTGAGGGAAATCGCGAGATAGCACCTCCAGTTCTTGTTTGTTATAGAGATCTTCTGGATCAGAAGTTGGGAAAGACGAAAGTTCAATATGCTCCATTTCCGTTGACCACTCCGGTCTAGGGTGCCTGTAATGTAATCCTGACTTTTTTCCGACATGCACAACAGTTCCCTCAACCATCCTGCCACCTAATCAATTCGTAATCGTTATGAGATGGCTGACCCCAACATGCCCAGAATTCACCAGTCGCTGGTCGCATAATGGCTGCACCACTTGATTCTATTCTGTGGGGCGGTTCAGGCACTCTACAAATTGCTTTATCGTCCTGAGTTAATTCGATTAAGCGTTCCAATCCTATTTCACCACCCGTTAGAAGTTCATTTCCTCTTGAAAGCCTTAGGGTTGAGTTGGCTAATAGATCCGCTGGCCGCTCAGCTTCTTCTGCTTGAGCTTCAGGCGATACAGCATGATTAGTATGTATTATTGGCGCTGATTCCAGCCGGGTGACTGTCTGCGCTTCAGGCATAGCCTCTATATTGAAACCATCTCCTTGCTTGTCCATTATGAGGTAGTTGTGCGCTCCAGCGAGATTAGCGTTACTTAGAACACTCAATGCATCATTTGATGATTCCTGTCGCAGCATTGACCGGACAACTGATGGCCATACCACTCCGACTTTTCCCGTGCTACTTGTGAGGTTGTTAATTCCTACTGCTACGCCTTGATCATTCATTCCTATCTGCCCTAGACAGCCCGTTGTGGTGAAAATAAGTGCAGATGGGCATTCGTCGGGTTTGATTCGTAGCAAAAGCACATGATCAGTTGCGGTATCGTGCATATCCCAGGTTTGGGCTAGAAAGCCTTCGCCATTAGCTCGCGAATCGGGAACTAGGACTGCTGTACAGTCATCTTCATGCAGCTCAGGTGGGGTCACCCCATTTGTTGCTGATCTGACCGTGTCCACGAAGTCAGTAAAACCTCCAACAATGATCGCTTCAGCTATAGAAATATTTGCTCCTTCTGCAAGGGCGCTCATTTCAGTAAATAGTTGGGGATCAAAATGTTGGTGCTCGGGAATCATTGACTCGGCGAGGTCGAGAATATCGGACTCGCGCATCTGCTTACCAGACCAAGATCCTGATGCAACAAGTTTGACTCTTTCTTCAACATAATGTTGGATCTCATCTGCAAACTGCTTTCCATGCAGGAATCCTATTGATTCGAAAGAACCCTGAGCATCCAGAATTCGTAGCTTAGGTCGTTTCATGAGTTCATGATTTCGGTAATTGCTTGTTCGGCTATATCAATCATGTGATCAATGTCTTGATCTTCGATGATTAGTGGAGGACAAAATGCTAGTGCGCCATTTATTGCCCTGCAGATCACTCCCTTTTCTGTCATTTTGTCCCTAACTGCCAATCCTTGTTCAGTTGTGGCTCCCTCTATCTGCCCAGCCCAGATAGCCCCTACGCCACGAACTTCAGATAGAAGCCCATCGCTTTTAAGTGCCTCAAGGCCCTGTGAAAGTCTCTTCCCGATATGTTTTGCCCGTTCAACAAGGCCTTCCTTTTCTATAAGGTCAATATTTGCAATAGCTGCTGCGCAAGCAGCTGGGTGACCGCTGTATGTGTAACCATGCATAAAAACGAAATCTGGGTCTTGTTCAAATAAATCGCACAGCGCTCTGCTAACGAGGACACCTCCCATCGGCTGGTATCCACTTGTTACACCTTTTGCGAATGTGATGAGGTCTGGTTTTACGTTGTAGGTGTCGGAAGCGAACCAGTTCCCAGTCCTTCCAAATCCAGTAATGACTTCGTCAAAAACGAGCAAAGAACCGTTGTCATCGCACAGGCGACGAAGTCCCTCAAGGAAACCGTCTGGAGGGGGGAAGACACCGCCTGCCCCTTGGACAGCTTCAGTTACTACTCCAGCTATGTTCTGACCATGTTCTTTGAAAATAGATGCTGCTGATTCTATGTTTGTTGGATCTATTTCCAGAACTTTTGGAAGTAAGTCCCCCCATCCTTCTCGGTTCGCAGGAATACCTTGAAGAGTCGTTCCGCCAACATTCACACCGTGATACCCCCGACTGCGTCTTAAGATTATTTGACGTTCGGGTTCTCCGCGCAGGATTGCTACTTTACGCATAATTTTAATCGCTGAGTCTACTGACTCAGAACCAGAGCTGCATAAGAAAACTCGACCGTCTGGGAACGGTGAAACTGAACGTATCCGTTCTGCCGCTTGATCAGATATCTGACTTCCCATCGGAGCGAAGGTATGGTACGAACTTAAAGTTTGGAGTTGGTTGGTGATTGCCTGAACTAGTTCGGCTCTGTTATGCCCAACTTGGCAATACCACAGGCTCCCTAAACCATCGATATATTCATTTCCTTCGTCATCCCAGACGCGCACACCTTCAGATCGGACAAGCGTCCGGAAATTATCAGAGGATGGTTTTGAAAATGGATGCAAAAGGGCTGATGTCATTTAAACCTCCGTATCGGCGATTTCTCAAGATTACTCATTCGCAATCCCACACGCTAGTTCACGCAGGGCTATAAGTTTCGTATGTCGTGATGATAAGGTTACGTAAATTTATGTCTTCTCTACAGAATGCACGCGAAGCTCCTCTTTGGTTGGACTCTTTTGATGAGAGTTTGCATGGCCGTAAACCCTTGGACGGTCCTATGTCAGTTGATGTCGCCATTATCGGTGGCGGCTATAGCGGATTATGGACAGCGTATTACTTACTTGAAAATGATCCCTCTCTGCGTGTACTCATCATCGAAAAGGAATTTTGTGGGTACGGGGCCTCTGGGCGCAATGGTGGATGGTGCGAGGGAGCGTTGGCGGGAGGCACTGAAAAGTATGCGAAACGGTCAACAATGGGCGAAGCTCTCCGACTTGAACGAACAATGTTTGAAACAGTTGATGAGATACAACGTGTTCTTGACTCTGAAGACATTAACTGTGATTTCCATAAAGGCGGTTTTGTTAGCGTGGCAAGAAATTTGCCGCAAGCACAAAGACAACGTTCTGCTGTTGAACTCGCTCGTGAGCGAGGCACCGGTGAAGAAATTATCCGAATCCTTGATGCAGATGAAGCTAAAGCCCATGTGAACGCCACTAATGTGCATTCAGGTATTTTCTTTGCTCCTTCTGCTGTTGTTGACCCCGGCAAAATGGTTAGAGGACTAGCTAAAGCTGTCGAACGAAAAGGTGGAACGATTGTAGAAGGAACCACAGCTTTGTCCATCAGCACAGGAAAAGTTGTCTGTGCAGAAGGTGTCGTATCAGCTGATGTCATAGTTCAAGCAACCGAAGGGTACACGAGAGATATTAAAGGAAAGAAACTTGATCTTCTTCCTGTTTATTCACGAATGATAGCAACTGAACCACTTACTGATTCCCAAATCAGCGAAATCGGCCTTGCTGATCGACCTACATTTAATGATGGCAGGTACATCGTTATCTACGGACAACGAACCTCAGATAACCGAATCGCCTTTGGAGGACAAGGAAACCCTCCGTATCTTTACGGGTCGAGAATTGATTCAGTAGTTGAAAGCAACCTCCACTCGCATGAGGTTGTTTGGGAAAGTCTGGTGAACTTTCTTCCGCAGCTAAAAGA
>WTHU01000156.1 GCA_011523005.1 Acidimicrobiales bacterium | reverse complement strand
ATTTAGACCCTGCCCTTCCAAAAAAAATCGGGACACTTGAGTCATTCATAACTGTCGGAAGCAAGTCATTCGTAACACCTGTTGTAGCCACACTTGATGGCCGCCCTGAACTAAAAGCTAACCCGTACGAAGTAGAAAAGATCCTACACGTTCCACTTACCGAGCTACTTCTCCCTGAGGTCTATCACGAAGAAGTCTGGGAATTAAGAAATGGGCAACAAAGGAATATTCATTTTTTTGAATTGATCGGGGACACAGTCTGGGGCGCAACAGGATCAATGATCAAACAATTCCTAACCATCATTCATGGAATTCAGGAGATATAAAGACATCACATGAGTAACCATTCCTGAAACTAAAGACCATCATTCCTCACTTCATCAATTTCGCTACAATAACTCTTAACTCCCCTACGAAAGAGTGATTGCATGGCAGAAGTTGAAGTAGGACTTGGGAAGTCAGGCAGGCGAGCATACGGTTTTGATGACATCGCTATAGTGCCAAGCCGACGTACTCGAGACCCAGAAGACGTCGATATTAAATGGGAAATTGATGCGTTCTCATTTGATCTCCCATTGATGGCATCAGCTATGGACGGTGTCGTAAGTCCATCCAGCGCAATAGCGATCGGTCAACTTGGAGGTGTGGGAGTACTCAATCTAGAAGGCCTTTGGACACGGTACGAAGACCCAGGGAAGGTCTTCGATGAAATAGCTCAGCTACCTTCAGACATAGCTACTGCCCGAATGCAAGAGTTATATGCAGAACCAATCAAACCTGAATTGATAACACAACGCATATCTGAAATAAATGCGGGAGGTGTAATTTCATGTGCCTCAATAACCCCTCAACGAACTGAACTGTATGCAGATCACATTCTCCAAAGTGAATTAGATCTCCTCGTCATACAAGGAACCGTTGTCACAGCAGAACATGTTTCAAAAACGAAAGACCCACTGAATCTCAAAACGTTCGTTAGGGATTTCCCTATCCCCACGATTGTCGGCGGATGCGCCAGCTACGAAGCAGCACTTCATCTCATGCGAACGGGAGCAGCAGGAATCCTTGTTGGCGTCGGGCCGGGTCATGCATGCACGACAAGAGGAGTCCTAGGAATCGGGGTACCCCAAGCAACGGCAATCGCTGATGCTCGTGCAGCCAGAACACGCCACTTAGATGAAACAGGGGTATATGTTCATGTCATAGCCGACGGGGGTATGGCAACAGGGGGAGATATTGCTAAAGCAATTGTGTGTGGCGCGGATGCTGTGATGGTGGGCTCACCACTTGCAGCAGCTGCAGAAGCACCAGGGCAAGGATTCCACTGGGGAATGGCAACATTTCACCCAACACTTCCACGCGGAACTCGCGTTGAAACTACAACCCGAGGCACACTCAAAGAAATACTCCTAGGCCCTGCAACTCAAAATGATGGACGTTTGAATCTTTTTGGCGGTTTACGCAATTCAATGTCAACATGTGGGTATCAAACACTCAAAGAGTTTCAAAAGGCAGAAATTATGGTTGCACCTGCCCTGCAAACAGAAGGAAAATACCTTCAAAAGCAGCAGGGTGTTGGTATGGGATGAAATTTCCACATAGATTTCACTAGACTTACACATACCGACCCGAAAGTAATCTCGTGAGTACAGACACACCGACAGTTCTTGTTTTCGACTTCGGAGCTCAGTACGCGCAGCTAATTGCTCGACGGATACGTGAAGCAAACGTTTACAGCGAAATTGTCTCTCATAAACTCACCGCCCAAGAGATTCAAGAAATACGACCAGCTGGAATCATCCTAAGTGGAGGCCCTAAGTCAGTACGAGTTGACGGAGCCCCAATCATTGACCCAAATATCTATGATTTAGGGATACCGATCCTCGGTATTTGTTACGGAGCTCAGCTAATTGCGAAACAGTTGGGGGGAACAGTCAGCCAGTTTGATGCAGGTGAATACGGGCGAACAAACATGGTTATTGCAGGAGGTCGGTTACTAGAAGGACAACCTAAAGAGCAAAGTGTGTGGATGAGTCATTTCGATTGCGTAACCACAGTTCCAGATAATTTCACTGTCAGTGCTTCAACGGAACATGCGCCCGTAGCAGCCTTCGAATCAGAAGGCATCTACGGTGTGCAATACCATCCTGAAGTATCTCACACACCACATGGACAAGACACACTCGAACGGTGGTTAGACCTATCTCACATCGAGCGGTCATGGAACATGGCTAACGTCATAGAGGAACAGGTAGCCAACATAAAGCATCAGGTAGGTTCTGGTCGAGCGATTTGTGGCCTCTCTGGCGGTGTAGATTCCGCAGTAGCTGCAGCACTTGTCCATAAAGCAATCGGTTCTCAACTTACGTGCGTCTTTGTTGATACAGGACTGATGCGAAAAGATGAAGGTGAACAAGTCGTTGAAACCTTCAAGAGAAGCCAAGGGATAGAGCTTATTCATGTTCGAGCAGCAGACGAATTCTTCTCAAAACTAGAAGGAGTAACTGAGCCTGAGGCGAAACGAAAAGCCATAGGAGAGTTATTCATCCGCTTATTCGAAAAAGCATCAGGGGGAATTGAAGAGGCAAAATTCCTCGTACAGGGCACGCTGTACCCTGACATCATTGAATCAGGAAGCGAACACGCAGCTACGATCAAAAGCCATCACAATGTTGGAGGCTTACCTGATGACATGGAATTCGAACTCGTAGAACCTCTACGTTCTTTATTTAAAGATGAAGTACGAGCAGTAGGAAAGGAACTTGGCCTTCCAGACGAGATCGTACACAGACAACCGTTCCCTGGACCTGGCCTCGGTGTGAGAATCATAGGAGAGGTTACACCTGACAAGGTTGCCACACTTCAAGAAGCAGACTTTATTGTCAGAGATGAACTTGGAAAAGCGGGACTTGACCGACAGATATGGCAATCATTTGCAGTCCTTCCTGATATACGGTCGGTTGGGGTCATGGGCGATGAACGCACCTACGGGTACCCATGCATCATTCGTGCAGTAACTAGTGAGGATGCCATGACAGCAGATTGGGCACGAATACCATATGACGTACTTGAAGCCATGAGCAGCAGAATAATTAATGAAGTCGCAGGCATTAACAGGGTTGCGTACGACATCACATCAAAACCACCCGGAACAATTGAATGGGAATAAAAACCGAAACAATCGTTGATCTCTACATTCGCTCAGTAGCAGCATTTGGAGAAGTTCTCGCACAAGTACCTGCTGGGTCATGGGATGTACCAACCCCTTGCAGAGACTGGAACACACAAACCCTCGTTGTGCATGTCGTTTCAGGCGAAATACAAGTAGCAAACATGATCGAAAATGAAGCTTTCCTCGAACCTGACCTCAGCGCAAATATCTTGGGACCCGACCCTATGTCTACATGGAGAGGTACAGCACTACGAGCTATAAATTTAGTTCAACAAACCGACATTGATTCGCAGCTGCCGCACCCCACAATGCAGTTAACGTTAGAGGAGCTTCTAGGGGCCCGAATCACCGACAATATTGTGCATGCATGGGACTTATCCCAAGCAATTGCGACTCCATATGACATTGATAGTGAGATAGCTGACTGGGCTCTCGACTACTGGTTAGAGTTATATGATTTTCTAGAAAACTCTGATCATTACGGACCACCACAAAGTCCTCCAGACCAAACTCCGGGGACACGCTTATTGTCACTGCTAGGACGAACAGTTAGTTAAAGATCCTGACTGGATCAGAACCATCCCAACACGCAGCGCTCGCAATATCATCCTGTCGACGCAACCGAACCTTCTCAGGTATATCTCCTAACTCAAGAACATTGCCATCCAACCCTTCAAGATACGCGAATCTCATCCCGCGAATCGCACCATTTTGGCGAACATTCATTCCCGTTCCAGTCAATGATTCCAACGCTGAGTCGTAATCCTCCGGGTAGAAACAAACATGTTGGATGCCTTCTCCATATTCATTTATAAAATCTTGATACATTGATGGCGCATCGTTATGTTGCTGTATTAATTCAATTTGCATTGAACCTGTGAAAGCCATTGCTATTCCCATCTCAACTTCGCTGGGTTTTCCTAAATAGTTAAAATAATCCAGAGTTACATGGGGAATCACAGTCCACGGGCCAACACCCGCTTTCTCAACCCATGACCACGCAGCCTTTTCTAAATCTTCAACTACGTAACCAAGTTGCCCTACGGGTCCTAAAAGATCACTCACAATCGCATACTAGAAGAAAATGCGGAAGCACACACTTTGGTGGACTCGTAAAGCTCAGCATTTACGTCTAGATTGCATGTATGGCAAAAGTATCACTAATAGCAAAATTACAAACAGATCCGGAAAAGGCAGAAGAAGTCGAAGCAGCGTTAGCCGCTACGTGCTCTGCTGCTGAAGAAGAGGTCGGACTTGAAATTTATTCCGCACATAAAGACTCAGGCGAAGAAGGAATCTACTGGTTCTTTGAAATGTACACAGACGGTGACGCTCTCGGTGTTCACGGTCAAGGTGATGGCATGAAAGCAGCTATGTCCGCATTAGGGGCCCTGCTTCTCGCTCCACCAACTATCAATATCGCATCACCCGTCGCAGCTAAAGGCTTAAACCTTTAACCTATCTACTCAGGTAATTCAGCAACTGTGACGACTCCTGTGCTGCCGTTGATACTAATCACGGCGCCATCAGGAATCTTTGAAACCGCTGCGTGCACACTCGTTATACAAGGGATTCCAAATTCACGGCTGACTATCACCGAGTGACTTAGCGGTGCACCAACCTCAACAACAACTCCTGCTGCGGGAATGAACAATGGTGTCCAAGACGGGTCCGTAACCGGAGCTATCAATATTTCACCTGGCTCAAGACCTCTCGGATCACTTGGATCAGTGATGACGCGAGCGGTACCTGTCACAATTCCAGGACTACCGGGAACTCCTATAAGTTCATCTCCCACATCTACAGAGTGCGACTCAGTTTCTCGTTGGCCCCAATTGCTCAAAGGTGGCACAACCCCATCAACAATGAATGGGTCCTGTAGATCACCTAGTGCAGCAAATTGTGCGCCACGTTCTTTAAGCATGTCGGAAAATGACTCCGGATCAGCGATGAAGTCATCAAGTTCAGCATTGCGTAACAAGAAAATATCTCTCGGTCGGCTCAGAATCCCTCTTTCAGACATACGACGACCCAACTCATACATCGGTAACCGAATCTCATGATTCGTTAACATTGACGTCAGTTTTGTGCGCTCACGGCCAGCAACAAAAACACGTGCTGTTCGCATACCCAACTCAAGAGTTGCTAACGCCTCCTCATTTCCAGCAAAAATTTCACGAACCTCTTGTTCAGCCGCTTCACGGTCAGCTATTGCAGCAGCGTGCCTATTCATGGGTGACAGCGATTCATCTGCATGCCGCATAGCATCAATCGCAGCTAAAGCAGATTCTGGCTTTATTTCCCATGTTTCCGAGGCGGCATCCCATTCATAGGGGCCTCTCGCCCCGTGCTCAGCGAGAAAATTACGGAAGTCGCCGAGAAACTCTTGACCGGCGTCAGAATCCTCTAACCGGTTTTCCAAGCCTTTGACACCTGCATCAAACTCACCAGCAAGTACATCAGAGTTTTTCACTTGTCGAGATAATTCCCACATATCAATGGAAGGAGGTGCTGAATCAATACCCCCAAGTCCCGAAATCAACCGACCAGGTAACGCTGCATCAATTTCTCCACAAAGCGCTCCCAAAATAGTTGGTCCAGTAGCTGACATCGTCCCATACACCTGATACGGCTCAAAGAATTCCCGAACCAAAGGCATTAACGACCGAGATCTTTCAACTAGCTCTGCATCAGTAGATGAAGAAAGATCGGGTCGCTGCGAACGAGCGGCAAGGATCTTATCTCGATCCTCCTGAAGCTCTTCAGGCAACTCGTCAAGCGACATCACCCAGGCTTGCACCTCTTCAATCTTCTCAACCAGCTCCGGACGCTGATCGTTTTCATGAGGAACGTACGGAGGAACGTCAGGATGGTTACCCAAGAACGCAGCGTCCATAGCTTCAGCTGACAAACCAGGTGTCCGTTCACCATTGACACGAATCATTGATGCATTCAGATACAGGTAGCCACCAAAGCACGCTATGTAATCAGGTTGATCCGGGTTCGATTCATCTGGCGTAAACACACCTTGTCGATGCGCCCCGTCAGCCCAACCTTTTGAAACACCTTCTTCCCAAATGAGATCCCAACCTAGAGGACTTACCGGATCCGGAAGAATTTCCCCAGCGTTCGCCCTCGTATAAACGGGAAACCGTTCACTTGGTTCCCAATCAGTTATCCATCGATCATTCATTGTGTACACCCCATCAATCAGCATTAGCTGAAATAGACATCTACATCAATATCTCACAACACCAGTAGCTCTGCCAATACTCCAAGATTCATTTACGAATCTGTTGCATTGATCCAATCTGGATCCCGCTTTTCTAAAAAAGCAGACATGCCCTCGGCAGCTTCAACGGAATCAAATAACGCATCCGAGTATTGAGCTGCCCACACAAACGCCTCTTCATCACTCATTCTAGGAACTTCATTAATAATCTTTTTTGCAGCAGCTAACGCCATGGGTCCACCCCGCAAAATATCGTCAAGAACAGTCTGGACCTCAGATTCTAAACTTTCGCCATCCACGGCTCGGCTCACAATGCCAAGCCTTGCTGCTTCTTTGCCAGAGAATCTATTACCACGAAGAAAAGCCTCAGTTGCTTCTCCTCTCCGCATTTTCTGTAAACACACAACCGCAATAATCGCCGGCGCAACGCCTAAGCGAACCTCAGTGAACCCGAATGTT
>WTHU01000170.1 GCA_011523005.1 Acidimicrobiales bacterium | reverse complement strand
AAAACTCGTATTGAAGATCCAGTTCCTGACACGTCTGATGCAGGTACGAAAGCTTGCTGATGAACTACGTGTAATGCCCCTGCGCATCCTGCGAGAAATCCAGCTATTCCAAATGCCATGAGTTTGGCTCGTATGACTGAAACTCCAAATGCTCCTACGCCTTGTTCGTTATCTCGTAAAGCTAACAACACGCGCCCTGTTCGGCTTTGGCGTAACCCCTGTACAGCTATAAGCGAAAGGACCAAAGCTATTGCAGTAACGAAGTAGATACCTCGTGTTGAGAAATAATTAATGTTGCCAAATATTGGGAGACGTTCAACTCTGTCGGAGTAGGACGGCATCCAATCAAAAAACCGTGTATTCAGGAAGTAACTTACCATGGCAAGTTCAAAAGCGAATGTGGTGACAGCTAAATAGAGGCCTCGTATCCGTAATGCTGGGAGACCGACGACAATTGCTAGCAAAGTCCCAAAAGTTCCGGCCATGAGAACTGCAAGAATTAAATCTCCATTCCAGTCAACAATTAATTTTCCGGCAATAGCTGATCCTGCAAAAAAGAATGCCATTTGCCCTAGTGAAATTTGCCCACCCCACCCCGTTAAAACAACCAAAGACAACATCACAATTGCATATACGCAAAGTGACGAAATTCTGAGTGTGTTTACTGTCCCGAACCAGTATGGGGCAATAAAAAGGAAACCTAATCCGAGAGTCAGTATCGCATATTTGCTGATTCGGATTTCTGGACGGTTTTGAAGTTCTGTAGGTATGGGTCGAGTTTCTCCCATTGATAGTGTGTCCCTGAGCTTCTCAAATCGTGAATACGTCTGGGGTCTAGCTATTAACGCCACCAGAATCACAACTGCGCACATCGCCGCCATGAGAGCTTTCCCTTGAGTGGGGCTATCAGTATTCCACAGAATTCCTTGCTGGAGAACACCGAGCATTATTGATGTCGCAAGTACTGTTCTTAAGTCTGTTAGTTTCCCTGCAACTGCTGCCGTGAGCGCACGCAGGAAAAAGAGAACCCCTAGTTGACCTCCAACCGGGAGACCGATGATGCTCGAGCGGAGAAATAGGGCCAAGAATGCAAGAAGAGATGCCAATGCCCAGACGCAACTTTGTAATCGCCTTACGGGTATGCCTAACATACCTGCTCTGTCAAAGTCTTCTGCAACTGCGCGAATACCGACACCGGTCTTGGTTCGCTGCAAGAAGAAGCCCACTGCAAGAAGGATTAGAGGAACAGCAAATAGCACTATCAGGTGATTGTCATTGAAGCGAAATTTAGCGAAATCAAATGAAATCTTGAGTGGAGAATCAATCCGTTGGCTTGTGATTCCGCTCCCCCACCATTCTGGCATAAGCAAAGCAAACATCACCAAAACTTGGGCTAATCCTATTGTGGCCACAGTCAGCACAAGCCGTGGGCTCCGCGTAAATCTTCGAATTACCAGAAACTCTGAAGAGACTCCAAGTGTAATAGCTGCTAAAAGTCCAAGTAGAAGAGCAACTAAATAAGGAAAGCCTGACTCCACAATGAGCATTACGCTCAGGATTGTGGGGAGGAGTCCTAGCTCCCCTTGTGCGAAATTCAATACACGATTAGAGCGATAGACCAGCACGATACCTAACGCAACAAGACTTGTTAATAAGCCAAGGACAATTCCTTGCAATACCGCGCCTAAAGGCGTTCGCCAGAATATTTGTTGCACTAAAAGTATTAGTGCGGGAGGCAGAATCCATGAAAGCGATTCGTATGAAATTTGTTTCCTTTTGTCTCTTTGTTCCATGTCCCCCCTCTCTCTTTTCTTACATCCTTGCCGATCTTTTGCTATGAAGCTTTTACCGCTTGCCTCTTTTGTTAAGGTACTCCTGCGCTGTCGCCTTTGCAGCAGTATCTTTATTGGCTACTGCGATAAGCAGTTCACCTACCCACTCATCTTTTGTGGAAACGAGATTTTCTGCTGCGCTACGTATTTGATTTTTTGTTGTTTCTACAACTGTCTGAGAGCGTTGTTGAATAGCTTCGGCCATCTTTCGTGTTTGGTTCTCAAGGTCATCATGTGCCACGACCCGATTGAGGAAGCCAAGACTCTTTGCTTCTTTTGCATCAAAGGGTCTACATGTCATGACTAATTCCTTCGTCATTGCTGGACCTATTTCACGAACCAATCTGGGTATTCCACCCCATGCAAGAGGAATTCCTAGATCTACTTCTGGTATGGAGAATATTGTCTCTTCTGATGCGATTCGAAGATCGCATGCGCTTGCAAGAACAACGCCACCTCCGATGCAGTGTCCGTGAAGGGAAGCGATTGTTACGGGCTTCATCCTGTCGACTGCGTCAGCCATTTCTCTTCCAAGAACTGCACCGTCTCTACCTGTTGCTTCTTTACTGCGAAATTCCCGTAGATCGAATCCTGATGTGAAAGCCCGACCTTTTCCAGAGATGATAACAACGCTTGCGTTTTCATTATTGAACCATGTTGTTGCATCAATAATGTCTCGCAATGTATTTGTTCCGAGCGGATTCAATTTTTTTGGTTGGTTGAGTACTAGTCGCCCTATTCCATCTTCAATTGTGGCCGTGATCGTTGCATATGCCATGCGCCTATGTTGTCATAGTCCTTGTTACAACACCATATAGGAGAGGGCTTTATGGCCCGATAAGGCGACCATTTGCAGGTCGATCGAAAGAGCCTCTGCGGTATGCGCTGGTTTGCATAGGCATTGGGGAAGAGTCCATTACTTGTGTTCCGTTGTGCACACAGACTCTTTCAATAATTTTCCAGTCTTCACCACGCTTCTCATATTTATCGAGATACCTACCAAACCACGTATCAACAATATTTGTCCCCTCCCGACATAGGTGAGAGATATTATAAATTTCGCCTCTGGCATTGACACCATCATCATCTAATTCAATTTGGTGGTTGTAGATGGAGTGCATTGTCCATTTCCAGCGAAGGTGAGCTTCCATGCAATAATCAACGAATTCGTGGGCGTTGCCAACGAAGTTTCCATGGTCATCGGTTGCTTCAGGCCAATACGCCGATTTCATAACGTCGGGATCAAGGCGGTCCACTCCGTAACAATAGCGCATTGCTGCTTCACGAATCTTTTCCTTATCCGATAGTTGTTTTTGCGTGTACGTCATATCTTCTCCTACCTCTATTGATAGTTTCTCCTAGTTTTCCTGAGGTTAAAAGGTGAGCTTGGTAAATTCTTTGCCTAAAATTGCCATGGGGGAAATTATGTCACGTGCCATTGCATTTATTATCTTTTTGTGCTGTTCACTTTTTTTTGCATGCAGTTCTGAGGACTCGTCTTCTACCATTGAAGCTCCTGAGAACTCTCAAGCTGGAACAGAGGGGGTTACTGAGAATCCAGTTGAGGTAGACGAAGAGCAATCTCCTCAGGTGCCTGATAGTTCCCCATCAACAAGTCCAGAGATACAGGAGCAAATTCTGGAGCCTTCCGGAATCATCAGGACGGCAACTGAAGTTATTGACGCTTCAGATTTGGGAGGAGGCACACTTCTACCTCTTGGCGCTGCTCCGCTCCCTGATAGTTATACGGAGGTTGAGTTACTCATTGCCGGTGATGCAACATCATATACTCCCCTTGCCTCACTTACACCTGATGGGTTTTGGACATTTGCGGAAGATACTCAGCAACCATACAAGATCAGGGTTATCGTGCGTTACCCACCGGCCGAATTGTTCAGTGGCGTTGTCGTATCTGAATGGATGAACGTCACGGCTGGAGTTGACAACAGTGTTGATTGGGCTTTCCTATCTGAAGAAATTGGACGCGAAGGACATGCCTTTATCGGCATCTCTGCACAGCTTGTTGGCATCATGGGCAGAGACACTGGCAGAATTCCAAGTGGCTTGATAGATACAAGAGGCCTTCCAACTCGTGACCCTATTCGTTATGGTGACCTGACCCATCCTGGGGATGAATACTCTTTTGATATCTTCACTCAAGCTTCGCTGGCAGCCAGCAGTTGGCTTAGCGAACTGTTCGGCACAGAACGGAACCGTTTAATTGCCGTAGGGCAGTCTCAATCGGCAGGCTATCTGACCTCATATATCAATGCTGTTGACCCGATCGTGAGAGTTTTCGATGGATATCTCATACACGGTCGTGGTGATGGCGCTCCAAATCCAACATTAGATGAAAGGTTGTCATCGGTTTTGATTAGGGAAGATGTTGATGTGCCTGTGCTAATATTTGAGACAGAAACAGATCTAAATGTGTTGCAATACGCCAACGCTCGTCAGAGTGACACAGAAAATATTCGGACGTGGGAAGTCGCTGGTGCTGCACACTCTGACACATATTCTTTAGCGTATCCCAATGGTTTGCCTCGTCAGGCAAGTCTTGGGGCCATCATCGGGTGTGAGAATTTGATAAATGACGGCCCGCAACACGAAACATTGCAAGCTGCTTTCCATCAGCTCAACAACTGGATTGCTACTGGGGATGCGCCTAACTCTTCACCACGGATTCTATTAGAAGACAGTGAGGAGCTTATTATTGCCCGAGATGACATGGGAATTGCACTCGGTGGTGTTCGCACACCACCAGTAACAGTGCCCCTGCGCATCTTGTCAGGTGATCCAGTTGCGACTGAGGGTTTTTGTTTCCTCTTCGGAGATACAACTGAATTGAGCGCTGAAACGTTGATGGATTTGTATGGATCTCTTGATTCCTATGTTCTGGAGTTAGAAACTGCTGTAGCGGAAAGCGTTTCTAACGGGTGGCTTCTTGAAGTTGACGCAGACATCATGATTGAAGAAGAAACACAAAGAGCGATATCGTTGGGGTTAACTAATTAACCATCACTCAAGAGACCTTCTGATGCCATTCACATTTGCAAACATCAATAACCGAAGCGCCCTCGTACAGGGCGAAGCGTTCTTTGACCTTTCTACCATCACCAACGGCGATGTTTCTAGTGACCCCATGAAAGCCATTCAGAACAGTGACCTACTGCATCATTACGCTACTCAGTTAGACGATTACGAGTCTTCTGGCTTGATTGCAGAAGCGAATGTAAGTGCGCCTATCCCCCAGCCTCGGAATTCTTTTGGCGTTGGCCTCAACTATCAACTTCATGTTGAAGAAGCTGCATCAAAGACACCGAACACGCCAATGGTGTTCACGAAATTTCCATCCAGTATCTGCGGCCCAACCGATGATGTAATCATGCGCAGTGATGAATGCGATTATGAAGGCGAACTTCTAGTGGTGATTGGTAAAGACGGGAAAGATATCCCTAATGAAGAGGCGTGGTCTCATGTCTTAGGGTTGAGCATTGGACAGGATTTCTCCGACCGTGGAATCCAGTACAAGGACCAGCCAGCCCAGTTCAACCTCGGGAAATCATTTGACACATTTGGCCCGACTGGACCGTATCTTGTATCCACCGATTCCTTTGCTGACCCCAATGATCTCCAAATCGTAACAACTGTTAATGGTGAGGTTCGCCAAAACGACAGAACATCAAACATGATCTTTGATATCCCGACATTAATCTCATATATTTCATCCATTGCTTCACTTGCGGCGGGTGACATTATTTTCAGTGGAACTCCTGAAGGCGTAGGGTTCAGAAACGGGTCTTTCCTCAAAGACGGCGACATCGTCGAAACGACGATTGAGGGTATCGGGACGATGAGAAATAGGTGTGTGCGGGGAACAGACTGCGTTACGACACCTACATGAACCTCAACATGTTCTAAACTAAGAGCAGAGGTCATATGGCTGAGAAATTCGGATGGTTAAGAACCATAGGTAAAAAATTTGTTGCGTTAAAGGAAAACCTTGAGTTGCGTGCCGAAGAACGTGAAGCCAAAAGATCTTCAAGTATGGATACCAATCCATTCCTGATAAAGAACCGCAACAAACGCTTTTCCACGTATCGTTCCGAGCTTGTCCATGGGATTATGCTCAAGCCCTTGGATAAGTTTTTAGATAAAGAAGCCGCTGGTGAGGGAAACGATACGAGCCTCCTAGGTGGGCTATGGCACTTCAAAGACGACGAAGACGAGAGCGAAGATAAGACTCAGAAACACGAGGATGATCAGGCTAATGAACAAACTTGAAATAACGATCGAATACTGCATACCTTGAGATTACTCAAGTGACGCAGTTCGCGTCGCACACGAAATAATGAGCGAATACCAGCACCAAATGATTTCGCTCACGCTCCTCCCTGGTGACAAAGGTATTTTTGATGTCAAAGTCAATGAAACCCTCATCTACTCAAAGCATACGACGGGACGGTTCCCTGAACCCGGAGAAGTACGCTCCGAACTTCAGAAAACCATCACATAACGCCTCAAAGCACGAAATTATTGTGCGGCGACGACTCCCTGCCCACACTGCACCTGAACACTAAAGCTGTCGTCCCAATTCGTTGGCGACCCTAACAGATCGCCTATAGCTTGATCCCATTGGACATTAAAGTAGCCTGCAAATGTGTCAACACCTAGCGTTGTCTGGGCAAATCCTATATTTCCGACTGAACCGGATAAGCTGCAAATGCTATGGTCAGCAACACTGACAACAGCAAATTCGCAACGAAATTCGTCGCAAGACCGACCGGTTTCGAATCCAACCGCAGAAAAGCTATAATTGCTGACCAAATCGCTCATTGAGCAACAGGGGAAATCATTTGGCACAGCGCCACTTAAGGACCCTGACTGGGTTACGCCGAGTTCAGCGCACTGCCATGAGTTGCTCAACGTAGCGACGAATTCTTCATCGTTGCAGGTTAATCCTGCGAGCGCTCCATCAGACCCAGATGCACCGGTTGCGCCAGTTGCACCTGCTGGTCCGGCAGGTCCTTGCTCACCGGCAGGTCCTCGCTCACCGGCAGGTCCTCGCTCACCGGCAGGTCCTCGCTCACCAGCTGGGCCAGCTGGGCCAGCTGGTGAGCGAGGACCTGCCGGTGAGCGA
>WTHU01000116.1 GCA_011523005.1 Acidimicrobiales bacterium | reverse complement strand
GGCGTAATCATTGAAATGCACTTATCTAATCCAAATCAACGAGAACCGTGGAGGCATACATCTGTAGTGGCACCAGTAGCGGATGGGTCAATTGTTGGCTTTGGAATACAAGGGTATGAGCTCTCAATCCGAGCGTTACATCAGATCATTGCAGATGATGACAAGTGAAGATGAAATAATACTTCACAGCCAGAGACTTGCTCATGTCAGAGAATGGTGTGCCGAACGTAATGCTTGTTTCATAGCTCTTGATTCTTTTGCTATCAGATGGCTAACGGGGTTCACGGGTTCCAATGGCATTGTGTATCTGGACCCAGACTGCCAAGTACTTTTTACTGATTCAAGATACGCAGAACAAGCACCAGTTGAAATCGCACGGCATGGCGTAGACGTAAAGTGTGAGATTGCTTTAGACCCATTTAACAGCATTGCCCGACTTTCCAGAAAAAGGGATGTGCACTTGGATGGCGAAAAGTGTTCATGGAGTACAAAAGAAAAAATAGAAAGCCTCATTGAAGGAAAAGTTATAAACGCTCATAAATTCTGTCAGGAGCTCAGGTGCATAAAGGACAACAGCGAAATAGTCAAGATAAGAACAGCAGCTGAAATAACTTGCATGGCTTTAGATAGTGCCTTAGCTGAATTAAACGCAGAGACAACTGAAAGGGAATTAGCGCGCAATATTGAATCACTCATGATTAAACATGGTGCTCTAAATGCGGCCTATCCACCGATAGTCGCAGCTGGCACGAACAGTGCACTCCCGCATGCAAGTCCCTCTAACCAGCGCATTTGTGATACGAATCTATTGCTCGTAGACGTGGGAGCTAATTACGAAGGCTACTGTTCTGATATGACGAGGATGATTCCTCTATCCAAACTGACCCAAGAACAAGAGTACGCTTCCCAAATGGTGCTTGACGCACAAACGAAAGCTATTGAAGCGATACGCCCAGGTATAAAAGCAAAAGAAATTGATGGAATCTGTCGCGATGCCATATCAAACGTAATCCCAGGAGGAGAATTTCTTCATGGAACCGGTCACGGTGTAGGTCTGGAAATTCATGAATATCCTAGTATCAATAGTAGAAGTGACGACATACTCCGAGAGGGAATGGTCATTACAGTGGAACCAGGAATCTATATTCAGGGTTCATATGGTGTCCGTTGGGAAGATCTACTCCTGGTAACAGATAGCGGAGTTGAATATTTAACTAACTATGAGAAACGCATACAAGTACTGGACTCTAATGGTTAGAGTAGTAAGCCGACAGTAAAGGATTCATAAATGACTTCCATATCCACGAATGATTTTAAAAACGGTTGGACTGTGATGGTTGACAGCAATCTAATGCAGATAGTTGAATTTCAGCACGTGAAGCCAGGGAAAGGGCCAGCGTTTGTAAGGACAAAGTTAAAGAACGTGAGGACCGGATCCGTAATAGAGAAAACTTTCCGAGCTGGCGAATCATTAGAGCGCGTAAATATTGATAAGCGTGAAATGCAATATCTGTACAGAGACGGATCAGATTTGGTCTTTATGGATAGCGAAACTTATGAGCAGATCAGCGTTGCACCTGAATCTGTCGGAGATTTGCCAGATTATATAGTCGAATCAGATTCAGCCATCCTTCTAATGTTTGGAAGTGAAATCGTTGGAACTGAGCTTTCGGCATCAGTGGAGCTCTTGATCACTGAGACTGAACCTGGAATTCAAGGTGACAGAGTTTCCGGTGCAACGAAACCAGCTCTTTTGGAGACAGGTTTGAATGTGCAAGTTCCGTTATTTCTTGAGACCGGCGAGAAGATAAAAGTAGATACTAGAACAGGGTCCTACATTAGTAGAGCTTGAAATTCAGACCATGGCATCAATCTCAAAGGGCGAATTACCTGAAGATACCCCAGAATACATAATCAACCGTCGCCACGGAAGAGAGACAGTTCTGGGCTTAATATACGAGGCTGAATCTAAGTCAAAAGACCTACTGGCTTTAGCAAAAGATATGCCAGTCCAGCTTGATGGGTATGCTAAAGAATTGCTGGATGCTCTGGCAAGCGAGTTGTCAGCTATTGATTCCCTTATCGAAGAAACCAGCCATAAATGGGATCTAGATCGAATGCCACTAGTGGATTTAGCAATATTGAGAATAGCGGTTCTTGAGCTAAAGCTATTTACGTCCATCCCATCAGCAGTAGTAGTAAGTGAAGCCGTGGAGTTAGCGACTAAATATTCCACGGAGTCATCAAGTCCATTCATTAACGGTGTACTTGCAGGAATCTGTGGGTCTCTTCGGCCGGATGATCCGGTGAGCTAGGTAAAAAGTTTTACTCTTTGCATGCCAAAGTAGAGAAGTGGTGATAGTTTAAATCCAACCGTAAATTGAGTCCAGTGAGGCTCAGACGGAGAAAGGCGCCTAGATGGCCGATCCAGAAAGCACGAACACGCCCCTCAACAGGGGCGTTTTTCATGCCCGTTCAGAGATCATGAACGCAGATGGTGTCCGAAGAGCTCTTTGGAGAATGTCACACGAAATTCTAGAGCAGAATCGTGGACTATCAGGTCTAGTACTTGTCGGTTTAGAAGTAGGTGGAGTGCACCTTGCGCGCAAATTAGCCGAGAACCTTCTTGAGATCGAAGGTCAGAGCGTGCCCGTCGGGACTTTGGACGTTGCCTTCTACCGAGATGATATCGGCATCAGGCAAGTGACACCGAGTAGCCCAACTGATATGCCTTTTGACCTCACATCCCGGATTGTCGTGCTGGTAGATGATGTGCTCTTTACCGGAAGAACTATTAGAGCAGCGATGGATGCGATTGTGGACTTTGGACGTCCAGCGGCAATTCAGTTGGCCGTGATGATTGATCGTGGCCATCGCGAGTTGCCGATTCGGCCTGATTATGTTGGAAAGAACGTGCCGACGCGTAGAGACGAATTAGTGGATGTGACTGAAAATGGCGTTTTATTAGGTGTGATTGAAGAAGAGAAATCATGATAGAGAGACACATTCGTAGCATAGATGATTTAGGGAGATCTGGAATTGAAGAGATCCTGACTCTCAGTGACCATTTCCATGAAGTAAGCACCCGTCGAATCCCTAAAGTCCCTGCATTAAGAGGAAAAACTATTGCACTTTTGTTTTACGAGGACTCAACGAGGACCCGTCTAAGTTTTGAAACAGCATCAAAGCGACTGTCGGCAGATAGCTTGAATTTCAGTATCGGGTCATCTTCGGTTAAGAAAGGCGAAAGTCTTAGAGATACCGTAGAAACAATCTCAGCAATGGGGGTTGACGCAATAGTTGTAAGGCACGGTTCTGCAGGAGTCCCATGGTTATTGCCACGCTGGACTGACGCCGCTGTTATTAATGCCGGAGATGGCTCTCACGAACACCCAACTCAGGCATTGCTTGATTGCTATACGATACGGAATAAGTTGGGAGAACTTGATGGGAAAAGGATAACAATAGTCGGTGATATAAGGCACTCTCGGGTAGCTCGATCCAATGTTAAAGCTTTCTTATCTTTGGGGGCCTCGGTGACACTTGTCGCTCCGAAAACTTTAATGCCGTTTGATACCGATGATTGGGGTGTTGAGACAACTGATCAGTTTGACTCTGTCATAGGAGACTCAGATGTGCTTTACATGCTCAGAATGCAACTTGAGCGCCAACAGAAATCCTTCGTCCCATCCCTGCGAGAATACGCAAAGGAATATGGGCTCTCAAATAGTAGAGCGCAGAGCATGAAGCCTGAATCATTGATAATGCATCCTGGCCCAATGAACAGAGGGGTTGAAGTCTCAAGCAATATAAAAGAACACCCCAACTCTGTAGTAAACGATCAGGTAGCAAATGGAGTAATTATTAGAATGAGCGCTCTGTACTATCTTCTCGGAGCGGGGAACGTAACTAAACTTGAAGGTTTCAGCGATGAGTGAGCTACTTCTTCAAGGAGGCAGAGTCATAGATAAATCCGGTGAACGTCTGGCTGATGTCTTGGTCGATTCTGAGGGTCGCATAGCCGAGGTAGGGGAAGGACTTAAAGGGAGAGAAACGCTAGACGTTCGAGGAAAAGTTATCTCCTCTGGTTTTGTAGACCTAAATGCTTATATGGGAGGGCCAGAGGACCAGCTCTCAGAAACAATTATTTCCGGAGCTGAAAGCGCAGTTAAGGGAGGATATACCGCTGTTGTGGCGATTTCTAGGAATTCTGTTGTGGCTGATAACGCAAGTTCAGTAAAAGCACTAATGGAACTATCTCAAGAGGCATCATGCGAAATTATTGTTGCTGGCTCAGCGACTCTTCATAATGATGCGGGGACTATGTCACCTTTAGGAGAGATATCGGATACAGGAGCGAAGTTGTTTTCGGCTAGTGGTCCTCCATTGACCGACTTTGAAA
Source organism: Acidimicrobiales bacterium (assembly GCA_011523005.1). GTDB lineage: Bacteria > Actinomycetota > Acidimicrobiia > Acidimicrobiales > UBA8592 > UBA8592. The sequence continues at coordinate 2,671 of WTHU01000116.1, read as the reverse complement.
CCACAAGACGAATCATGGAGTACTCACAGAAGTACGATATAACTCTGCTTTACTCATCTTCCAATTCTTTCCTATCGCCAAAGGGAGTGATGAATGAAGGAGCAGTTTCTTCGCAACTAGGTATTCCTGGGATTCCCGCAGTCGTTGAAGAAATAGAAGTCTTTCAATTATCGCAATTGGCTCTACTCACTGGTGCAAATTTGCATTTTCAGCAAATTTCAACGGCGCAGTCCATTGAAATAATAAATGAAGCTAAATCAAATGGGGCTTCAATTACGTGTGAAGTATCACCTCATCATATCTCTTTAGATGAATCCTTGATTACTAGTTTCGATGCTCGTTATAAAGTCCTGCCCCCTCTAAGGTCAAAGCAAGAAATAGCATCTCTAAAAGAGTTGATAACTTCTGTAGATGCGATCGCAACAGGGCATAGCCCATGTCAAGATCACTTAAAACACCAAGCGTTTGCAGATGCTCCTTTTGGTACTACAGGACTTGAGGCAGCGCTGGGAGCATCAATAAAACATCTCGATATTCCGCTGAAAGAAATTCTCAGGCTCATGTCTTGGTCCCCTGCAGAAATAGCTGGCATCGGCGACACGCATGGAGGAGACCTTGTGCCTGGCAGACCAGCAAACCTCGCTGTGTTTGACCCAGAAGCTACTTGGGTCGTTAAAGGAGATCAAATGGCCAGTAAGTGTTCAGTAACTGCATTTGAAGATATCGAGTTGAAAGGTTTAGTAAGTCACACACTTGTAGACGGAAAACTAGTAGTTATTGATGGAGTAGTTCAAGACCATGGAAGGTAGAGGTGATCAGGATTAATAATTCAACGCTAGTCCTAGCAGATGGAGCAATCTTTCAAGGTTGTCAGATTGGTCATTCCCCAAGCCAAGAATACGCTACAGGTGAAGTAGTGTTCAACACCGTTCTTAGCGGCTATCAAGAAGTTATAACAGATCCTTCCTATGCTGGGCAGATCATCACTTTCACCTATCCACATATTGGAAACTATGGGGTAAATAAAGTAGATAACGAAAGTGGTCGCCCTCATTGCAGGGGAGTCGTTGTTAGAGACTTAGCTCGTCGTCACAGCAACTGGCGTGCAACAACTGACTTAAACTCTTTCCTGGAAGAAATGAAAATACCAGGGATAGCAGGGCTTGACACGCGTAGGCTTACTATGCACATAAGAGAATCCGGAGCTATGCCCGCAGCCTTTGGAACATTACCAGCGGATGAGCTTCACGAAATTGCTAAATCTGAACCAGGAACGTCAGGTATTGATCTTGTTTCGCAAGTCACAACTAGCGAGAGCTATATGATTGAGGGAGATCGCCCAGACAAGTTAATCGTGGCCATGGATTTTGGTATTAAAGCGACGATCATAAACCATTTAAAGCGTCTAGGAAACGTTTTCGTTGTTCCAGCGACTACGTCTTCAAGGGAAATTCTAGAACTTAACCCAGATGGTGTTTTCTTATCAAACGGACCAGGCGATCCGGAAGTTGTCCAAGGGGCACCTGAAACAATATCTGAATTGATCGGGAAAGTTCCTATCTTTGGTATATGTCTTGGGCATCAACTTCTTGGATTGGCTGTAGGCGGAACAATCGAAAAGATGACCTTTGGACATCATGGAGGAAATCATCCCGTGCAGCAAGTACACAATGGTGTTGTTGAGATAACAAGTCAAAATCACAATTTTGCTATTAACCCGGACTCAATAGCAAAAGTTGCGGAAGTAACTCACATAAATCTAAACGATGGGGTATGCCAAGGGATCCGGCTGAAAAGCGCGCCGGCCTTTAGTGTTCAGCATCACCCAGAAGCAGGACCCGGCCCACATGATAGCTCTTATCTATTTGATGATTTTGCAAAACTAATGGAAGAGGCGGCGAAATAAATGCCCAAGCGAACAGATATTCATAAGATTCTTCTAATAGGGTCCGGACCGATAGTAATAGGTCAGGCTTGTGAGTTTGACTATTCTGGAACACAAGCATGTAGAGTCTTGCGTGAAGAAGGCTATGAGGTTATCTTAGCTAACTCGAACCCAGCGACGATAATGACAGATCCAGATTTCGCTGATGCAACTTATATAGAGCCTCTGACAGTTCAAGTACTGAAAGAGATAATTGTCAAAGAGCGACCGGATGCTTTGCTCCCGACGCTTGGGGGGCAAACTGCGCTTAATTTAGCCATGGACCTAGAGAGGGAAGGAATTCTCGACGAGTATAACGTTGAACTAATAGGTGCAGATGCAGAAGCAATCTCTACTGCTGAAGATAGAGCAAAATTCAAAGAGGCAATGATTGAGATTGGCTTATCTGTCCCAATAAGTGGTGTTGCTCACAGTATGGAAGATGCAGACAAGATCATTGAAGATATAGGTTTGCCAGTTATTGTTAGGCCAGCGTACATACTTGGTGGGAAAGGCACCGGTATAGCCGAAACACATGAACAATTTACGAGCCTCGCAAAAAACGGCTTATCAGCTAGTCCAATAAATGAAATTTTGATCGAGCAATCAATTAAAGGTTGGAAAGAGTTCGAGCTTGAGGTGATGCGAGATACAGCAGATAATTGTGTTGTCGTTTGTGCCATAGAAAATTTTGACCCAATGGGGGTTCATACAGGTGACTCAATAACAATAGCTCCTGCACTTACT
>WTHU01000007.1 GCA_011523005.1 Acidimicrobiales bacterium | reverse complement strand
GTCTGCGACTTCGTCCAGGCTGTCCATTCCGAGCGCTTCAGCCGTCTGTGGTGCAGATTCGTAGAACAGATCTGTTTTAACAAACCCTGGAAGTATTGCATTAACGGTTACGCCTGTTGGCCCGACCTCGTGGGCTGCTGTTTTTACAAGGCCGTTGATAGCGTGTTTTGTTGCTACATAGTGACTTACAGTTTCTGTTCGCATCTTTCCTTCAACTGAAGAGATGGCTATGATTCGTCCATCCTCTTGTGGAAGCATGTGTTGTAGTGCTTTTCTCATTCCCCAGAAAGTGTGATTGAGGTTTAGGTTCAGGGTGTATTCCCATGATTCATCTGTCATTTCGGCCACTGGTGCCGCATTTAATATTCCACCGGCATTGAGGACAGCTATGTCTATTTTGCCAAAATGATTGACTGTGCCGTCTATTAGTCCCTCTACGTCGCTTTGTTTTGACGCATCGCAAGCAATGAACGTTGCGTTGTCTCCAGCATTCATTTCTTCAAGCGCTGCTGCGCCTTTCTCTTCGGATCGCCCGCTGACGACGACTTTTGCTCCTTCAGCGAGGTAAGCCTCGGCAATTGCTCGACCGATACTTCTTGTGCTTGCTGTGATAGCAGCGACTTTTCCATCTAATTTTCCCATAATTCTCTCCTTAGTAAGGCGACTGGCCGCCGTCTATGCTGATTAATGATCCTGTAATTCGTGCTCCAGCCTCTGAGGCGAGGAGGACAGCAACGAGTGCGCAGTCTTCAACAGTATTCATTCGTTTAATTGCTGATGGCGCTTGCATCATTGTTAAGAAATCTTCAAATGAAAGTCCTAATTGCTCTGCTGCGGCAGGACCTTGCTCTTGCATGATGTCTGTAAGAATACCTCCGGGGCATAATGCGTTTACGGTAATTCCAAGCGTTCCTACTTCTTGTGCAACAACTTTTGTTAGCCCATTTAGAGCATGCTTGGTTGTACAGTAAGGGGCTTGCGTTGCGAGTACGACCTTTCCATACATTGATGAGACGGACATTATTCTTCCGTGTTCTTGTGGAATCATGTATTTAAGTGCTCGGCGCATTAGCCACATGGGATGGTTAAGATTCCAGTTGAGAACAAATTGCCAGTTTTCTTCTGATAGGTCTACGAGAGGAGAGGGCTCTTCTCCCTCAATTGTTCCGCCACCAGCATTTGGGACGAGAATATCTATCTTCCCGTAACGTTCAACGGTTTGATCTACCAGCCCCTCGCAAACTTCTTGACTGGTGACATCACCGGCAATGAAGTGCGCTTGATCTCCAGCATTCATCTCTTCAATGGCTTGGGCTCCTTTATCTGCGCTTCTTCCATTTATCACAACGTTGGCGCCTTCAGCGATAAAGGCTTCTGCGATGCCTCTACCTATTCCTCGGGTTCCTCCGCTGATTAACGCGACCTGTCCTTCAAGTTCCATACAATCCCCTCTGGTCGTTATGTGCTATTGAATATTCTTGGTCAATTTTCGGCTGGACGCAAAGTAAATGAAGGATTTCTAGCTTTGTGAATGGAGTGCTTAAATAGAATATGGTTTCTTCACGATTGCTTTCTTTGGCTGCTGGCGTTATTCCTGAATTAATGCAAGACCCAGCACGATTTGTTGAGGTCACAGCAGGTGCAGGATGGAAAGCAACAGGAGTGTGGTTTGATCAGGAATCATGGTCATCTAGTACATCTCGTGAGGTTAAAAGAAGAATAGATGATACCGGCATTGAAGCAGTTGATATGGAAGTTATTCGACTTGGGAGAAGTATTGATACAGGTAAAGCTCTCATCGAAGCTGCATGCGAGGTAGGAGCTAAAAATATTCTTGTCGTTTCCTCACTTCATTCTTCTAAAGAAACTGCCGAGCAACTTTCACATTTGTGTTCCTTGGCAAAGGCAGGGGATATCACCATATGTCTTGAGTTTATGAAATTTACGTCTGTGAAAAGCCTTTCGGATGCCTTGGAGGTGGTCAAATTGGTTGATGCTCCTAACGTTGGAATTTTGCTTGACTTGCTTCACGTTGTTCGCTCTGGAACGACATTTAAGGAAATAAAGGCGTGCGATCCTAATTTATTTCCATATGTACAATGGTGTGATGGCACCGCCCAACCAGTTGGGTGGAGTGATTCAGATTTAATTACCGATGCATTAGATGACCGACTCATTCCTTCAGAAGGCAAATTAGATGCACTTAAGTTTGAATCATTATTTGATACAGGTATTCCTTTCTCAATTGAGGTTAGGTCAAAGCATCTCCGAGAAAGCTTTCCTGACTATGAGGAGCGAGCTAGATATGTTTTGGGTCAAACATTAGCGGCTCTTGAAATTTCAGATTAGCGTCACAGGTATGACTTATCTTCATGAAGACAGAACAATTTGGGTTACCGGCGCTGCATCGGGCATCGGAAAAGCTGCGGCAGAAGAAATACTGAGTGAGGGTGGGTGTGTCGTTGGATCTGACCTGCCTACGGCTGATTTCTCATGGGCTGAAGGTGTTGACAATATGAGGTGCGTGAAAGGGAGTGTTTCCGATGTGGCTCATAATGCATTAGCGGTTGAAACGGCGGTAAGTGAATTTGGGCATCTTGATGGCGCTGTCTTGAATGCTGGCATGGCAGGGCGCATTGATCTCTTTGATGGAGATATGGAGTTTTTTGATGAAGTAATGGACGTTAATGTTCGAGCAGTCATTCTAGGTATCAGAGCGTGCGCCTCTGCGATGCGTCCGGGCTCTGCGATAACCGTAACGGCATCAACTTCGGGCATGCGTGGTGACCCAGGCATGTGGGTGTATAACACGTCGAAAGCTGCGGTCATTAATCTGGTTCGAAGTACGTCAATGGATTTAGCTGCAAAGGGTATACGAATTAATGCTGTATGCCCGGGTCCTACAGAGACTGGAATGACAACTAGGTTTGAGGGCGAACTATACGATGATATGAAAAGGAGAATCCCTCTTCAACGTTGGGGGAATGCGTCGGAAGTTGCGGCGGCTCATAGCTTCCTTCTCTCTTCAAGAGCCTCTTTCATCACCGGAGCTCACTTGCCTGTTGATGGAGGGATGAGCGCTAACAGCGGTCAGTTTACGCCCCCACCGTTTTCGCTGTAATTAAATAATATTGATAGTGTCCAGTACTGAGGCTGCGTAATTCTCATCTCCATCAATGACGCACGTTGTTCGCCAATCAGATCGTTTTGTTCCCCATGAGACGAAGTTATGCGCTGTTGAAGCAACAGTTGCACTAGCACCTAGATTGGCTCTCGGCGCTACTGATATAAGCCCATCCTCGCCAGCTGGTTGAATGGTCCATGTGCCACCACCTGGACCGGTTAGTTCCAATTCCAATGGTTCTGTAACAACTTCAGCTAGCTCAGTTGGTTGCATTTGTGGCATCCCAGCAATCATCCATTCAATTCCAGGGCGAACCATGTCGTCGGTTGCTTCCTCTAAATTCGCAGAAAGAGGTCCCTCTGGGGAAAGAATGTCAATGTAAAGATGGCAGTAATGGTCGAAGGCAAATGCGTTTGCCATCATGTGCATCGGATAGGTTCCAAGATCTGCTAGTGGGACTTCCATTGAAGCTGTTGGCTCTTCTTGCAGAGCCCCTAGCCACTCAATCCAATCGTTGAGATATTTTGCATACTCATCCAGTAACTCTTGAGCTGTCCAGTCTCTCCTTGGGGTTACTAATGCTTCCATTGCTTCTTCAGCTTTCATGGGTTCTTGTGGGGTATCGGGTGGAGGTGTCGGATTTATTGCTTCTTTCATGTTTGATGACATGTGCGCGAAGACTTCTTGTACGCGCCACCCTTCACATAAACTTTGTAGTTGCCAGTCGCTTTGGTCCATTCCGTTGATAACTTTTTCAACTTCAACATGGATCTTTTGTAATGCATCAACTGCTTGAGATGTCATGCTGTGCCTCCTTTTCCATAACCGTAGAGAATTTGTTTAGCCTCGTCAAAATTGTTGAATCACTCTTGCGGGCGATCCAACAGCTACCGAATTATCTGGCAAGTCAGTTGTTACAACTGATCCAGCTCCAATGGCGACATGCTTTCCTATGGTCACTCCAGGCAGCACCACACTGTTGGTACCTACCCATGAACCAGCGCCTATGCGAACTGGCTCCTCCGGCATGCTTTGTTTCCCGATTGGCGTTTGGAGATCATCAAATGCGTGATTCTGATCAGTGACGTACACATTTGGACCGAAAAACACATCATCTTCAATGACAATGTGGAAATGACCTACAATACTCGAATTCCTTCCTATCAGAACTCGATCTCCAATCTCTACAATTCTGTCCGATAGTAATTCCTGTGTAGGGGCCATTCCTGCACTGAGAGAAACGTATGGGCCGATCATCGTGTCACGCCCTACCCTAATTGCGCGCTCACCAAACAATGCAGCTGGTGGGAAGCACATTATTGACCCATCACCGAAGGCTGAAAATTTTCTACCAGTTTTACTCTTTGGGTGAATTGCCGCCCGTCTTGCGTACCATTGGTATGCCCCAAGCATGAGATCAGCTCTTCTACCTCTGAAGGTCATGCTCCTCGACCAGCGGCTGCCTCATCTGCTCTATTTCTCCCACATAAGAGAATTAGTTCTTCATGCATTTCAAACCAGATAGTGTGATAACTATCTTTCAAAGGAGCTGCCAAAAAGGAATGGTCCCCTGACTGTAGTTCAGATAAAGCATTTGAAAATCTTGCAAGATAGCGTTGCAATCGTGGTGCCAAGCCCGCTGCTTCTTGAAATATAGGGGCGACGATTTGGTCAAGTTCAACTAAACGGTCAATGATTTGTTGGTCGTAGCCTTCATCCGTATGGTCATTGAGTTGTTGTTCGCCATCAATGATCTTTATTTGCCAGTCGGTAACTAGCTGCTTAAAGGAATCATTTTGGCTACAGAAATCTTCATAAATTTCCTCAGCTTTGGCGGAGTCGATTCCCGCCCTTTCTTCATCCAATAGGGCGTCGGTCCATTCTTTCCCCTCGGGCAAGAGGCGAAGTCCTCTTGGGGTCTCTTGCGCATATGACTTTTCTTGCATCATGTTTAGGACATCATCAACCTCTGCCTGCCCTTTACCCGTTATTTCAGCTATGTGCTCGTTTGAGGCAATACCTTTCAATCTAAGTGCCATTGCGATATCAAGCATGTTGTTCCCTTCCTGAGAGTCTTTGTCAAGGATAGATGCTCAAATCTGATAGGAAAAACTTGAAAGCTAGATGATTAGGCAAAAGGTTCCCTCTGGATTCGCAAAAGACTAACAGGCATATTACCTTCGTATGGATCTCAGCTTTTCGGAGGACATTATGGATGAATACTGGTTTTGTGACTGGGAGCCGAGCGAGCGTTGGCCCCATTACACGAGAGCGAATGCGGGTGAAGTTTTAGCTCCCCCTGCGAGTCCGTTAGGCCAAACTTTTACATGGGATAACGGCACTATTATCGGGTGGAGAGATGGCTATATTCGCCAAGGCTATTTTACCGAAGGGGAAATGTCTGATGTCCGCCCCGAGGTTGGTGGCTTCTTTGGTGGTTTTTTCTACATCAATTTAGCTAACGTTCGAATGCAGGGGGTTCGGAACCCTGCTGTGACCATTGAGGGCCTAGATCTGGCATTTTTTGGGGATCACCCTGATATTCCAGCGTACGTTGAGCATCCTGATGATGTGAATGAAGACCTTACTGAAGGAATTCTGGCACATATGGGTTGGGTTATGACCGTTACTGAATGGCCTGAGGTAGATGAGGCTAGGGAAAAGACTATTGCTTTACGAACGAATCGGCCAGATTTGGAAGCTCTCTCAATGAGCGAAATTGTTGATCATGCACGCACTTTTCAACCATGGCTCATTGAAACCTACAACACCCATTGTGTTGCTGCATCGAGTTCTGGGGTAGCGCCAGGCATCCTTGGGGCAGTTGGTGATGCTATAGGCGATTCAACGATTCCCATGCGGTGCATTACAGGACTTGGTGATGTTGACTCAGCTGCACCATCGTATTTCCTTTGGGACCTCTCTCGGGCTATTCGATCATCTGAATATTTATCTTCAGAGTTTGATAAAGGGATTGAAACTCTTCTAGATAGGTTGAAGGCATCAAATGATGGTGATGCTGAGCAATTTTTAACTGAGTGGGCAGAGTTCATCTTTGAATATGGTTCTCGTGGACCGAATGAATATGAAATCATTGCGGATTCTTGGGAAACAAAACCAGAAATAGCACTAGCTCTTCTCGATAGAATTCGCTTGCAACATGATGATGAAAACCCCTCCGATCGTCATCAGAAGATGGCAGAAAGTCGAGTTGAAACGATTTCGTACGTGCGCTCAGAATTAGAGAAATTAGGAAACGATGAACTTTCTGGGCAGTTTGAGGCTGCACTTGTGGCTGGGAATATTATGGCTTTTCAAGAGCGGTCTAAGGCGAACTATATTCGTGTTGTCAATGAAATTCGGGTCGCTTTTGAAGCGCTTGGGAAGAAGGCCGTTGAAGACGGCAACCTAAGCGACGCTAAGCACATTTATATGCTTACTGATAACGAGTTGGAATCGTATGTCGCTGATCCATCGTTGATGCGGGAAATTCTCGAGGATCGTTTTGCTATGTATGAGGAATTAAAAACGCTTGAGCCACCGTTTTTCATTAAAGATGGGTTTGTCCCTCCCCTCTCCCAATATAAGAAACTTGGATCTACTGCTGTAGATACTGTCGAATCTGGCGATGTCCTTGTGGGAGTCGCTGGTAGCCCAGGAACTGTCAAAGGAACCGCTAGGGTCATTCTTGATCCGACAGATCCATATGCGCTTGAACCAGGCGATATTCTTGTTGCTCCGCTAACAGACCCGTCATGGACTCCCCTTTTCTTAACTGCAGGAGCTGTAGTTGTTGATGTGGGTGGCCAAAGAAGCCACGCTGTTATCGTAAGTCGTGAATTAGGCCTCCCATGTGTGATCTCTGTCACCGATGGAACGAAGAGAATAACGGATGGGTGTGAAATTGAGGTTAATGGGAGCACTGGTGAGGTACGCATATTATGACAAGGCCTTTTCGCTTTGGTCTTCAGGCATACTCGTCTTCAACTCCTTCCGATTGGC
>WTHU01000030.1:9657-24848 GCA_011523005.1 Acidimicrobiales bacterium | reverse complement strand
GCCCTGTAGTAACTGCTGAGAATGTGATGTGGTTGAGGGGGAATGAAAACCACCTTCTTACCAACTGTCAGGTTATTGGCCAGGTCACGTATTTCCGATTCGTAATAAGATCCTTCTTGCCCGCTTGCACCACCAATAATAACTAGTGTGGCATTTTTATGGTCCATGGCCTGCAAAGTTGAAATTGCGACATCGGCACCTTTCAACGACTGTAATCGTCCGATAAATAATAAAATCGGCTCTGTGGGAAGACCCAATGCATCTTTAGCTGCATTGGGGTTTCCAGGCGAGAACAGGGCTTGTTCAACACCAAGAGGCACAATCTCTACGCGATCAATGTTGGCACCATACAAATGACAAAGTTGTTCCTGTTCATTCGCACTATTAGCTACGACTACATCTGAGCATCCAATAATTTCATTTTCTGCTCGAAGACGCTCGGTAGGTTCAGGAAATCCGCTGTTCTTCTTTGTTTCTCCCAATGTATGAAACGTCGTGACTAATGGGATGTTGAGTTCATGTTTGAGCTTATGCCCAACAATTCCGGATAACCAGTAGTTTGCGTGGATGATGTCTATAGGCTCACGATTTTGGAGATCTTCCATGACTCTTTCTGCGAAAAGATCAACAATGCTATAAAGATCTTCTTTCTGTAGTTCATATTCTCCTGCCTCAATGTGGACAATATGAACTCCAGATTCAAGTTCCAATTCATGGACAAGTTCAGGGTCCCACTTTCTTACATAAACTGTGCAGGTTGCTCCCCTATGTGCCAGCGCAGAAGCGACTTCACGAATGTATACATTCATCCCTCCGGAATCACCAGTTCCTGGTTGAGTTAAAGGCGACGTATGTAATGACAGGATTGCAATATGTAACCCTGCATAGGGCGCATCCAATGAGTCATGATTGAGAGAGCCTCCTGAAACCGGAGGAAGGAGCGCTATCTCATCTTGTGCAGTTACGCTATCTGTTGGTTCCGCTGGGTTACCATTGACCCATATGCGACAAGAGGGAACTAACGCAGCAAAATCATCGCCGAACTGTACACAGGCTTCAGCAATTGCATCTGCCACATTGTTTGCATCAACTTCCAAAGAGCTTGTTCCAGCTATCTCTCTTATGGAGGCGAAAAGTCGTAATGTTGCCACATATAAAGACTATCGTCATAACTCATGACAAAATTGCTTCTAGTACGACATGGGCAGTCTGAGTGGAATGCCATGGGTAGGTGGCAAGGGAAAGCAAACCCACCCCTTACTGATTTAGGTAAAGAACAGGCACTTCTAGCAGCTAAGAAATTGCCCGATTTCTCAACTCTTGCTTCTTCTGATTTGGTGAGGGCTAAGGAAACTGCTGAGATTTTTGCTACAGCACATAATAGGGAACCTGATGACATTTTTATAGAGCCACAAGTTCAAGAGCGCGATGCGGGCGAATTTAGCGGACTAACCAGAGCTGAGATTGACAACAAGTTTCCTGGTTACTTAGCTCAAAATAAATGGCCCCCCGGCTGGGAACCTGATGATGTGCTGATAACGCGTTTACGCGAGGGGCTTGGTCGTATCGTTGCATCGTCCACCGAGGCCGATTCTATAGTTGTCGTCACGCATGGAGGGTGTATCTATGCGCTTGAGAGCTTGCTAGGAGAGGAATACAGACGAATTTCAAATCTGGGTGGCAGATGGTTCGATTTAATCGACAATAAATTTTATCTCGGGGAAAGAATCCAACTCTTAGACCCCGATGAAGAAACCTTTCCCGATCAGATTTGATGCCGTACCTCCGGTGGGATTCGAACCCACGATCTTCGGATTAAAAGTCCGCTGCCTTACCAGGCTTGGCTACGGAGGCAAATATTACAATTATCTAGACGGTGAAGTCTAGCCACAGTTACGTAACTTTAGTACCTTTACTGAACTTTGGTGACACTCAAGACGAATGAAATTATCAACGTATCAATTGTTATGTTTTAAATTCGCATTTGCCGTCTAACTTAAATGCAATATTAAACTTCTGTGTAAGTAAAACTAAATACATCTCTGGTGAGAGATTTCTATTTCGTGAAAGAGTTCCGAGTTGTATTTAGCAGAAAGTGACAAGTTAATTAAGAATTCTTTAGTCAAGGAACTTGAACTATAAAGATGAATAGACACAATTCTGTTTCTTTGTTTACTGATGGGAAATATGACGATACTTATTGACAAACCACTATGGCATTTCAAAGGCGAAAGATTTTCTCATCTTGTGAGTGACAGTAGCTTTGAAGAGTTACACGATTTCGCAGCGAAGCTAGGGTTGCCTGAACAAGCATTTCACGGGGATCATTATGATATTCCTGAAAGATTTTGGCAAAGGGCTATAGACCTAGGGGCTACTGCAACAGATTCACGTGAAGTTGTGAGAAGGCTACGAAAAGCCGGCTTGAGGAAAAGCTATAAAATAACATCGGATGTGCCTACTCGGGAGCGTCTCAAAGAATAAGATTTAAGAAATGAAAAATAACGATCAGGTTCAACTCATTATCCCGACTTCTTCTCGTTACGAGGACGTCGCTCAAACAACCATTGCCCACCTCGGGTTACGAAGCGGATTTTCATTGAAGGAAATAGAGAATCTCAGGGCAGTTATGAAGGCCACAACAGATATGTTCTTTTCAGGACGTGAATTGGAGAAGCCACTTCACATAAACTTTTTGTTTTCACATCAAAAAATGCATGTCACAGTTACAACGCAGACGACGAAGTCAGTAGCTGACATAGCCGACGTAATAGCTGGATTTAAGGAATTTGTATCACCTAGAGTTAACGAGCTCGTAGTGAACAGTGAGAAATCTTGGGTAGTTTTTGAAGTGCAGGCAACTGATCAGACTAATTAACTCCAGTTGATCCGAATCCGCCATCCCCTCTTTCTGTCTCTGATAAATCTTCTGTAATAGTGAATTCAGCTTGCTCTACTTTTTGTATTACTAATTGAGCTATTCTCTCACCGCGATTTACTTCAAACGGCTCCTTTGGATCGGTATTAACTAACAGAACCTTTAATTCTCCTCTATAACCGCTATCAATCAGGCCAGGCGTATTTAGACACGTAACCCCGTGTTTCAATGCAAGGCCGCTTCTTGGTTGTATAAAAGCGGCATAACCTTCAGGTAGTGCGATCGCTATTCCAGTAGAGATAAGTCCCCTTCCACCACCGGGTTCAAGAACAGTTTGCTCAGCTGCTAAGAGATCGCATCCAGCGTCTCCGGGCTTAGCATATTTGGGTAGTGGCAAATCTGCATCGAGTCTTTTGATTGGAACTTTAATCACGATGGAAGCGTAGCCATTATTTCCTTTGTGTGCATAACAAAACAACATTCTTCGCTTTGCACAATTTAGGTAATCTTGACATAGGATTAGCGGGATGCTTGCTTGGATAGATCTTGAGATGACTGGACTTGATCCAGCAGAGAACGTCATTGTAGAAATCGCTACCTTGATCACGAATAACGATTTAGAAATTCTCGCTGAAGGACCAAGTCTTGTTATTCAAGCATCAGAAGATGATCTAGCGAAAATGGATCCATATGTGGTTGAAATGCATACGAAAAGTGGGCTTCTAGACGAAATACGGAATTCTAAGGTCACCCTTGAAGAAGCTGGCAAAGCCACGTTAGATTTCCTTCAGTCTTATATTGACCAGGAAAAAACAGTTCCTCTCGCTGGAAACTCGATAGGAACTGACAGAAGGTTTCTCGCCCAATGGTTACCGGATATTGAAAATTTTCTTCACTACAGGTGCGTGGATGTGTCCAGCATTAAAGAGCTTGCGAAAAGATGGTTTCCTGAAATCTTAAAGGACGCCCCTAAGAAGGATGGGGGGCACCGGGCAATGGATGATATCAAAGCAAGCGTAACGGAATTAGAATTTTATCGATCAAGGATTTTCACAGAAGAAAAACCTTCATCATGACGGATTCCGGTACTTCAGAATCGCAAGAAACGATTACCGCCCATAATCACCGGCACTCTAAACAAGAACAGGAGCCGGCTAGTGAGGAGGTCACTGAGGTCGCTCCTGATGTTATTCGCACACAATTACCCGTAAATCTTCCTGGATTGGGACATGTAAATTGCTACGTAATTGAAGATAAACACGGAATTGCAGTAGTTGATCCGGGGCTACCAGGTGACGACTCTTGGAAGGCTCTCTCTAATCGGCTCAAAACAGCCGGGTACACAGTAGATAATATCCACACTGTTATTGTGACACATTCACATTTTGATCATTTTGGTGGGGCAGAGAGAATTCGAAGTGAGACAGGGGCGAAAATCCTAACGCACAGAAATTTTCGTAAGGCATTTAACAGAAGTGAAGTGGAAGAAAACGAGGATTCAGATGCTTTGGATCCGAATTCTGAAGAGGCTCAGCAAGCAGTAATTGAAAGAATATTTTCAGAGCGTCTTCCTTGGGGAACTAAGCGAACTAAGCCTGCTCCGGAAGAAATTGAACGTTTTAGAAAAATGGGAAGATTTAATTCTTCGTGGTTTAAGACTCCTGAACCGAACGTGGAAGTTGAAGACAATGAAATTATTGAACTGGGTGGAAGGGAATGGCTGTCCGTTCATACTCCAGGTCACACCAATGATCATCTGTGCTTATGGGATCCGGTGAATGGGATAATGTTCTCTGGAGACCATGTTTTACCCTCCATTACTCCACACATCGGTGGAATAACACCGGAATCTGATCCGCTTGCTAAATTCTTTGGCTCGCTAGAACGTATGACTGATTTTGAGAATGTCATGATTGCTCTTCCAGCGCACGGTCATCCATTCACTAACCTTAAAGAACGGTCAATAGAGATTATTGACCACCACCAAGAGAGACTACAGACAATTCGTGACGCCTCCCATCAATTGATCGAAGGAACAGTAACTGATTACATGCGCGTCCTCTTTAGCGAGAGAGCGTGGGGCGATATGGCTGAGAGTGAAACCTATGCTCACTTGGAGCACCTCAAAGAATCAGGTGAGCTTACAAGAGCATCCAATAACGGAATATTTACCTATACCAATACTGATTAACTGTGTGGTTGTGCGATGTAATTTAAATCGTTTGACAGCAGTATGGAAAGATGCTCTGCTTGATAATTGCTATACAAGGTCAGTATTGCCACTGCAAGGTGGTTTAATGACAAAAACTCATTATGATGAAAGCCGTTTGAAAGGAGAGTTATGACTATAAATTATCAGTGTTTTGATAATCAAAGTTCATTGAATCATATTTCTCCGCTCGCGCCTGCTCTTTTATCCGAAAAACATTATCGAATACCAACGTTGAGAATGGTCGCTCTGTCAAGTGCCACAGCCCATTTCACAACCAATACGTTTAAGCCTTATTTCGCGAGGCCTAAGGAGTTTGCTGTATAAAGTCAAACGAGTAAATCCCTTAGGCCGCCGGTAATCCGGCGGCCTTTTCGCTTTTTACCAAACATAACAAAAGGAGAAAATTATGATAACAACTAACTACACATCAGAGAAATGGCAAGCATTTGCACAATGCGCTGCTTCATCAGTCAATAAGGATATTTTCTTTTCTGAGGAAATCCATGAAATAGCGGCAGCAAAGCAAGTTTGTGCAAGCTGTGAAGTAATCTCACCCTGTCTGCAAGGAGCTTTAGAGAGAAATGAACCTTGCGGAGTGTGGGGAGGTCAACTGTTCATAAACGGCAAAATTCTCTCTGTAAAGCGTCGTCGGGGCAGACCCTCAAAAGTGCCACGCCCAGAAGAACAAATGCCAACAGTACCTGTTCCTGAGCACCTTCAAGCGCTTCTCAAAACAGCTTAAAGCACTTCCTCTCTCAATTCGTTCGAAGCAACGGCTAAAGCGAGCTTCAACCAAATCTCTGTTCCCGGTACATATCACGTACCGGGAACAGGTGAGAGATGTTTCACACATGGGTTATAACTACCTCAAAGAACAATTTAAACGGTAGTTTCAAAACATGAGCAAAGGGAAAAGATTCATCATCACTGCATTGTTATCGATTTCAGCCTTGTTGCTTGCGCTTACATCATGTTCTGAATCAGATAACAATCCAATCCTTTCTCTCCCTTCAGAACTTACGGATAGCGATGGGAAATTATTTGACAATAAATCACTTGAAGGAAAGCCACTAGTTATCAACTTTTTCGCTTCATGGTGTGACCCCTGTAAACGCGAAATTAGTGAAATAGAAAAGATTCATAACAGATCATACAAACCTGAACTAGCTTCCAAATATTTAGATGAACTTGACGTTACCTTTGTTGGAATAAATAGTGGAGAAACAGATATTAACCGAGCGAAAGATTTAATTAATCAAACTGGAGCATCATACGTTATTCTTTATGGAGATGACGGAACGCTACTACAAGGCGTAGGCGCTGTAGGTTTACCATTTACTGTTTTCGTCAATTCGGATGGTGAAATCGTGGGCACACATTTAACCGCAATGAGTTCTGACGATGTCTATGCTCGCCTTGATGAGTATTTTAAATCATGATCAGCGTTGATTTGGCGTTCCCTCTTGCAGCAGGTTTGATAGCAGCTTTTAATCCATGTGGATTTGCTATGCTGCCTGCATACTTATCATATTTTTTAGGTCTTGAATCTGACAATAGAGATGAACGTGAAGTCGGTATCCTTGACGGATTAAAAGTTTCATTAACTCTTTCACTTGGTTTCGTATTTGTTTTCGCAATTATCGGAATTCTCACAAATACCATCATCAGCGAAGCAAGTATTGAAAAACAGGCAGGGTATATAACCCTTGGAATTGGAATAATACTCGTGTTAGTTGGTGTAGCGATGGTCGCCGGTTACCACCCTGTTCTGAACGTCCCGAGGATCCAGATGGGGACTTCAAACCGTCAACTTCCATCAATATTTTTATTTGGGATATCATACGCTTTTGTCTCAATAGGTTGCTCAGCTCCTATCTTTTTCCTTACAGTTGGAGGCTCTTTCAGTCGTGACGGCATTATTAATGGGTCTGCGGTTTTCATTTCATATGCTCTCGGGATGAGTATTGTTATCACAGTTCTCACTGTAGGAATTTCAATTGCTCGGTCCTCGATAACCGGAAAGTACAAGAGCATTATGAAATACCTGAATCCCATCTCAGGTATCTTCTTATCAATTTCAGGTTTTTTCTTATCTGCTTATGGTTGGTGGGAAATTCAAGTCTCCAGGGGAAATTATGGGACTAATCCCCTTGTTGACCTTTCATTGAGAGGTTCGGGAAGGCTAAGTAACTGGGTTAACGACGTTGGCGGGGGACGATTCGCCATGGCATGTCTCATGATCGTGGTCGGGATACTCGTATGGGCTACCAGGACCAAGAGAGAATCTAGAAGAGAAAGAACTATCCAATTCATCATGTTTTTCATTTTCCTACTGATCGTTGAGATTGCTCTATATGGCTTTAATCTTCTGATAGTTCCAATCCTGAGAACAATGATTGATTTCCCTGAGCGAATCTCAAATTGGTTTACAGATCCAATTCGTTGGGCTTCTTTGTGGGAATTGATTGCATTCACGCTAATTACGTCAATAGTCTGGCCATCAATAAAAAAGGTGTTTATCTTGATCAATCCTAAAGCTGAGAGGGTTGAAGTAAATGAAAAGTAAATTTCTTGAATCATCAGAAGCTTTTGAAGAATTATCCATTCGTTCTCAAATCGGTATTATGGCCTACCACGGAGGAACTCTTGAAAAAGCGACGGATGCTATTGCCAGGGAGACCGCTGAGCAAACCGATGCTTCATATTATGGGTTAATACAAACAAATGATGATCCTCTGCATTTTCCGTCAACGAAGTTAAATGAATACGCCAGCGAGAACCTTCATAAGTTTTTCCAACATGTAAAACTGGTGATCACGATTCACGGATATGGAAGAGAGCACCTGTTTCACTCTGTACTCCTTGGTGGAAGAAACAGAACCCTTGCTTCACACTTAGCATCATTCCTTAAAATAGCGCTACCAGATTATTCTTTTGTCAGTGACCTTGAAGAGATACCTAAAGAGTTACGAGGCTTACACCCAAAAAACCCGGTCAATATTCCACCATTAGCTGGTGTACAGGTTGAGTTACCTCCGACACTTCGCTGGAACAGAGAAGAGTGGGGATGGTCTGACAACGGAGGAATCGGAAGAGCGAAACATGTTGACGACATCATTAGCGCCCTTAGCAAAGCGATTGAAGCCTTACCCCAAAACATTTATCTAAAATAAATAAGCCCTCGTTGGAAGCAGAAACCAAACCGTTTCCAGTCTTTCACAAGGAGCTTTCAAAATCTTTGCGTACTGTAGTTTCTGCCCCCAACGAGGGCCTATTCCATTAAAGACATGAATTCGTAAAAATACCTAGTCATCAAGCATGACTTAACAGAACCGTAACAATAGGCCCTTTTACGGAGCTAACCGCTCAACTGACCATACTGTCTTACTTTTGGTAAAGCGAAATCGGTCATGCAATCTGTCCCTTTGGCCTTGCCAGAATTCAATAGTTAGAGGCCTCACTCTGTACCCTCCCCAGTGGCTTGGTCGAGGCACTTCAATATCAGCGAATTTGTTCTCATAGTGTTCATATTGTTCTGCGAGAATACTTCGGTCATCTATTGTTTTACTTTGTGGGGATGACCATGCGCCTATCTGGTGCCCCCTTGGTCGTGATGCAAAATATTCATCGGACTCTTTCGCTGTAGCTTTTTCTATGGTCCCGAGAACTCGGACCTGGCGTTCCAATGGCAACCATCCGAAAGTTAGTGAAACATTAGGGCTGTTTTGAAATGAAGCGGCTTTATCACTTTGGTAGTTAGTGAAGAACATGAATCCTTCCTCGTCGACCCTCCGTACTAATACGAAACGTGATGTTGGAAAATTATCTTTATTAATTCCAGAGATAACTGCTGCATCGGGTTCATGAATTCCTTCAGCTATGGCATCTTTATGCCATTTTTTGAATTGGAGTATGGGGTTTTTGTCGAGTGGAAAATCATCCGATTGCATTGTTTATCCTAAGTACACTACTTACCATCTTTGCACATACCTTTCGTAGCAAAGAAGTTGAATTACGTTGACCTAAAATTAGTGTTGGCTTTGGCCACCAAAAATCATTTAACTTGTTGTAACGTTTTTGGCTGTGGATATTAGAACGCTTCTTTTGGTTGCTATTGGTGGAATGGCAGGAGCAGCCTCACGGTGGGCGTTACTGGAGGTATGGCCGGACAATAGCTCATGGCCTTGGCAAATCTTCATTATTAACATGGCTGGGAGTTGTTTTCTTGGATGCATTGTCTCAAAACCTTTCCAGCGGCTTTCACCTCGTTCTATCTCGGCGCTAGCGACAGGGTTATGTGGTTCCTTTACAACCTTTTCTGTGTTTTCCTTAGATTTAGCTGAACTCCTGCGCAATAAGCAGATATCCGTCGCTTTGACTTATTTAGGGTCCTCAATTATTGGGGGGTTGATACTTTTCTTGTTATCAAAATGGTCTTGTAATCGCGTTGGGCTCTCCAAATGAATTGTGCGCTTTTGAACTCCTTTGCCTTTGTTGAAGGCAATTTTTTTCTTTCTGCATTTCTTTTTTTATTCTTTGCGGGCTCTGGTGCATCAATACGGTGGCGTTTACAGAATTTGCATCTCTGGGATAGTTGGGTCAGTACAGTATTTGTGAATATTTTCTCGTCATTCTTTATCGGGTTGTTGGTTGCTGCTAATCCTGCGAGCGAGGTTGTGACTGTTTTAGGGGTTGGGTTTCTTGGTTCTTTATCAACATTTTCAACGGTTATTTTGCAGTCAGCGAAAACTATTGAAGACAGAGATCACTGGTTAACAGTGTTGATTCTCGGGTCAAATGTCGTTCTTGGTGTTTTATTTGCTTATATTGGATTAAGGTTCGGATGACGGGATTACATTGATGGATGAAGCTATTGATTTGATTGTCTGGTCGGACTTTCTTTGACCATGGTGTTATGTCGGGACCGTGCGTCTTGCCGAAGTAAAAGATCACTTTGGGGACCAGGTGAGTATTACGTGGAAAAGCTTCCTTCTTAAACCTGAGTCTAAGACGCCGGACAGAGAAAAGTTTATTAGGTATACACAAGGGTGGGAACGGATGGCTGCATTAGAACCCAAAACCTCTTTTGTTCCCTGGTCTACTTCAAGTAACCCGCCAACCGGAAGCCTTCCAGCTCAAGTTGCGCAGAAAATTATTTCGTCAGATGCACCCGAATACGCTGATGCTATGCATTATAAATTACTTGAGGCATATTTTGAGAAAAATCTTGATATTTCTGATTGGTCCGTCCTCGCCAATCTAGCGAACGAAGTAGGGTTTGGTGAGGCCAAGTTCAGTTCATTAGTAGAGACTCGGCGATTGGAACTCTCAAAAAGGGTGATTGATGAACATAATGAAGCAATTAACCAAGGGATCACGTCAGTTCCTACAGTGGTGATTAATCAGGTACTGCCAGTTCCTGGAGCTCAGGAAACTGAAACGTATATTAATTGGATCAGCCGACTCATTGAGAGAAAGAATCAGGTTTAATCGCTTCTTGTTTTGACAGTTTCTTTGAGTTCCCGCCTATCAATTTTGTCGGTTGTATTACGTGGAATGGATTCAACATAAATAACTTCCTCGGGTAACTTGTACGTTGCTAATTTGTCTAACCCGAAAGATCGCAAATCTTCAATCGTTATTGGTGAACATCCATCTTCTAAAACAATGACTGCCACTCCTATCTCTCCCATTATGTCATCTGGTCTAGGGATGATAACTACCTCAGCTATTGAAGGGTGTTCAGAGAAGATTCCCTCTACCTCTAGTGGGTAAACGTTATAGCCGCCTCGAATGTACATTTCAGTGGTTCGCCCAGCAAGGATGAAATATCCTTCAGGTGTTTGGTAGGCTAGGTCACCTGTTTTAAGCCATTGTTGATCAAATACTTTTGTTGTCTCTTCTGGGTCATTCCAATAGCAACTCATGACAGCGGGTGATGATATCCAAATCTCCCCAATTTCTCCGGTTGGTAGTTCTGCACCGGAAGGAGAACAGATTTTTGCCTCAACGCCTTCTCGTGGCCGTCCGATAGTATGTAAAGCCTCATAGTCATCTGCAGTTAACGAGGTTCCCAAACCTATTCCACCTGACTCAGTTGAACTGTATCGCACCGACCATGGGGCACCGAAAATTTCACGGCCTTTCTTAATTAGATTTATTGATGCGTATGCCCCTCCGGTGACGATTGCTTTAACTGAGGTAAAGTCGAGATCTTCAATACCATCTTGCTTGAGCATTAATGCGACTTGAGGAGCGATCGCGCTCACAGATGACATTTTGTATTCATGAATTAACTGAAGTATTTCTCTTGCATTCCACTTTTGAATGAGGTGGGTTGTACCTGCGGTAGCTAGTAGCCATGGCAACTTAGTCATTACTCCTACATGCGCAAACTCTGTACTTGCATATCGGTGGCCTCCTCCTCCCCAAGACCCTCCCGTGTCTAGTTCGCTAATCGCTCTTAATTGTCTATTAGCAAACAGTGCCCCTTTAGGATTACCGGAGCTACCGGATGTAAAACAGATACACACTGGTCTGTCGTCATCATCTTCCAGTGGTTGTGGAGACCCTCCGGTAACCCTATGGTTTTGAATCAGTTCTTCCTCATTGAGTGTGATTAGAGTTTTTCGATACTGGTCTCCAACCCCGTCATCATATCCCTTCGCTGAAATAACTAGGTTTGGATCCAAAGTTCTGAGGGTTTTTGATCTTTCCCGTGATGTAAAGCGCGGATTTATTCCAGCAGTGATTGCACCAATCTTTGCTAATGCAAGATAGCTAACGATATATTCAATGCAGCTTGGCAACGATAGACCTACAACCGACCCTTCCGATATTCCCTTGTTCGTTAACCAAACTGCCATTTCATCAGAAATGACATCAAGTTCCTTGTACGTGATCTCTTTACCGTTCGGGCTTATGTATGCAACATTCATTCCATGCGTGGCAGAAACTGATTTGATGACGCTGGGAAGCATGAGATCAAGTTTCCCACTTGATAGACCGTTTGGACAGCTAAAGCGATAAATCTTACATTTTTTGCAGGTATTTTCAATTTGCATATGTGTAAGACGTAATGACCGATAGTCTCACAAGAGTGATTGATTTAAAAAAATTACGAGACGAAGAAAACTATAAATCCGGAATGATTCGAAAAGGCGTTGAACCGGAACTGATAGACGACGTACTGCAACGTGAAGAAATTTGCCGTAAGTTACTCCAAGAAGTTGAGGAACTTCGTTCACAGCAAAATGCTGCATCAAAAGATATTGGGAGAGCCAGCGCTGAAGATCGTGATGCAAAGATAGCTGTAGCATCATCAATGAAAGAACTACTTCAGTCAAAGGAAGCTGAATATTCTTCTGCTGCTGACACATTGAATAAGCTAGCCATTGCCCTTCCAAATCCAGCGAGTGAGAGATGCCCCGATGGAGGCGAAGAAGATTATGAAGTCATAGACATTACCGGAGACTGTAACCAAACACCTTCAATGACTCATTCTGAGTACGGGGAATTCATGGACTGGGTTGAAACAGAAAAGGCTGCGGAGAATATGGGCAGCAGGTTCGCGTACCTAAAAAATGAAGCTGTGTTGCTTGAATTTGCATTGATTCAATACGTCATGTCAAAACTTGTTGGGAAAGGCTTCACTCCGGTAGTTACTCCAGTTCTCGTTAGGGAAGAAATGATGATTGATGCTGGATTTTTCCCTACAGATCGAAATCAAGTTTATGAACTCCCCAAGGATGATTTATTTTTGACAGGCACCAGCGAAGTTGCGCTAGCGGGTTTACATAGGGGCGATCTACTGGAAGAAAGTAGTTTGCCTGCTCGATATGTTGGCTATTCGTCCTGTTTTCGCCGAGAGGCTGGCACATACGGAAAAGATACGTCAGGAATTTTTCGGGTTCACCAGTTTGATAAGGTCGAAATGTTCTCATTCTGTAGTCCGGAAGAGTCATGGAATGAGCTTGAAATGCTCCGTGAAATAGAGCAGGAGATATTAAATGAACTGGGTCTTCCTCACCGAGTTATTCTTGTTGCGTCAGGTGACCTCGGTGCCCCTGCTGCATTGAAATACGACTGTGAAGTATGGCTTCCTTCCGAAGGTCAATATAGGGAACTTACAAGTTGTTCAAATTATCTCGACTTTTCCGCAAGGAGAATGAAAACCAGAATTAAGAGCACCGAAGGGAATCAGTTAGCGCACACCTTGAACGGAACAGCATGCGCAATTGGAAGGACCTTGGTATTTTTGATGGAACATTGTCAACAGAGCGACGGAAGTTTTGTGGTTCCAGATGTTCTTCGCCCGTTCTGTAATTTAGATGTAATCCATCCTAAGTAGTAGTTGTTAGACTTTTTCAACAGGTTTTGTAGTCTCTGTAACGAGTGTCATTTCTGGTCGGTTTCGTCGACTCCACTGGAAGAAGCGTGTAGCTATCCAAACCCAAAGATATATTCCGCCGATGAGTTTCATAACAAGCCCGGCTAGTTGTTGATCTGTAGTTATGCCTATCCCCCATAGTCTCACGGAATGATCGTAAGCATCGTAAAGGGATCCGCCAGCAAAAGTTAAGAACCCTGCAGGAACTGTTGGGATAACTGACATCAGAAAGAGGTAAACCATTTGCGCTGGGTAAGTTCTCCGTAATTCGGGGACTGGACTCATAACTGGGATCCACATCCACAATGAGGAGACAAAAACAATTAGGTGAATGAAATAATGGAAAGGCCCGTTTTCTATTGAGTAGTTGACCGTGAAAGGCAGATGAGTGACGATGATTACGAAGTTGTAGATAAAGCCTGCCACAACAGGTCTAGTTAATTGTTGAATAATGACGCCTGTTTTGCCCGAGGATGATATGAGAAGCCTGCCGAGCCACTCAGGGAAGGCAAGGAGCAGTAAGGGAGGAACGACTAGCGATATGATCAGGTGTTGGAGCATATGTGCTGAGTACAGGTATTCTTCTGAGATGTCATGCATAGGCCAGTCTGAAGCGAACCACAAAAATGCAATTGCTGCTACAAACGCATACTTGTGTTTGCGTGTTATGACTGGTTCGTTACCTTTTACGGCATTCGGACCGACAACTCTGGTTGCGTACAAGGCTAGCAGCACAGAGCTTATGACTATGATCCAAACCTCAGGGTGATATTGATAGCGCCAAATGTCTGTGCTTGCGGAGAACATCACTTATAAGCCTGCCATGGTTTTCGTTGGAAGCAACAATTGATCGGGTGCTTGTGGCATATTTCACTACTTCTATAGTGATTTTAGTGATGCCCTCCATCGCCGCCTTTAAAGGAGAATCCCAACCAGAACCCTGCGACTCCTGGTGGAAGGAAGAGGAATAGTACCTTGATGATGACGTTCCAGTCGGGGAGAAACCCTAGGGCAAATGCCATGATGAAATACACAGGCCATGCGATACACATACCCATGGTCATCATTTTTGTGAAGACTGAATTGTCATCTTTGAGGTGCATGAAGACGCCGGCAACAAGAAAAAATTTGACCACCATAAGGAATGAAAGTGTGGTTACAAGTAACCACTCGGGAGCTTTATGGACGGACTCGAAGTAGGTAAAAACTTCGATTGCGGTGAAGAACGCTAAAATAAGAGCCGTCTTTATATACACCCAGTCTTGTTTTACCCAGGATTCTTCTAGTTCTTTGTTTTCGATAGTAGTCATGGGTTTCCTATTGTGGGAACAAGTAGACGATGGTAAAGATAACGATCCATACCACATCAACAAAGTGCCAGTATAGACCGATAATTTCAAGGCGTTCTTCTTGAGCAGACGTTAGTTTCCCTCTCATTGACTGTATGTACATTGACATGAGGAAGATAATTCCAACGGTGACGTGCACGCCGTGGAAGCCAGTAAGAGTGAAGAACGCTGTTCCGAAAAGATTAGTTGTGTATCCCAATCCCTCACGGTAGAAGGCAGTGAATTCATAAACTTGGCCACCTACGAATATGGCGCCAAGGAGTGCTGTGGATAGAAGCCAGATCCTACTTCTTCGGATGTCATTTCGGCGTAGTGCTGTGATTGCTAATACGACAGTGAGGGAGCTCATCAGGAGAACGAACG
>WTHU01000030.1:0-9557 GCA_011523005.1 Acidimicrobiales bacterium | reverse complement strand
CGTAGTGCTGTGATTGCTAATACGACAGTGAGGGAGCTCATCAGGAGAACGAACGAGCTTACTGAAGTGAAGGGAATGTCGAACATTTCTTCAGGTCCAAGGTCGGTTGGTCCTATTCGGTCTTTGTAGAGCATGTAGGTTGAGATTAACGCTCCGAAGAGTAGGCAATCTGAACCTAGGAATACCCACATCCCCAGTTTGTCATGGGAGACCCCAAGGGTTGTTGTTTCACTCAATGGTCGTCTCCTCGCCTGAACTTGTGACTTCCGCTGATTCTAGTTCTGCGTGGCTCTCATCTTCTTGATCATCATGGTGGTCATCAGCATTTGGATCGTCGACCGGCTCAAAGACCCAGCCATATAGTCCACCTAGGACGAAGAGTCCCCCTAGTACGCATAGCCATAGGCTGTAGATTAGGCCATATCCGATGATTGGGAGACCGGCAGCTGCTACTAGTGGCCAGTAGGAAGGTGAGGGCAGATGGACGTTGGTGTTGCTTCCATCGTGAGCGACTTCTTCGGCTGTGGCTCTTCTTACAACTTGTCCTTCTTCGTTTTTGCCCCATTTACGGTGCCAGAATTCGTCTTGTTTTTCGACGTGTATTGTTTCGTCAAAGTTGTGTTCTGGTACTGGTGAGGCTGTCATCCATTCTAGGGATCTTGCATCCCATGGGTCGGGGCCAGGGGCTTGTGTTTTCCCAGCCTTGAAAGCCTTTCTGCTAGAAATCACATTCCATATGAACATTGCTGTTGCGATAGCTATCATGAATGCGCCGATAGTTGCTACTAAGTTCCAGAGGTCAAAACCCTGTCCTGAAGAGTAGGTTTGTATTCTTCTGCTCATTCCTTGGAGGCCTAATATGTGCATGGGGCCGAATGTTAGGTTGAAACCGATTACCATGACCCAAAAACTGGATTTTCCGATTTTCTCTGACAAGAAGTATCCGAATATTTTTGGCCACCAGAAG
Source organism: Acidimicrobiales bacterium (assembly GCA_011523005.1). GTDB lineage: Bacteria > Actinomycetota > Acidimicrobiia > Acidimicrobiales > UBA8592 > UBA8592. The sequence goes on along the minus strand of WTHU01000030.1, from coordinate 8,590 downwards.
TAGAATCCACCAAAGAAACCTAGGATGATTCCTCCGAAAATTACGTAATGGAAATGTGCGACGATGTAGTAAGTGTCGGTTTGTTGTGAATCAGCAGCGGCTAGAGAGTGTGTTACTCCAGAAAGGCCCCCGATTGTGAACATAGCTACCACTGCCGTTGCGTAAAGCATAGGCGTGGTAAAACGTATTCGTCCCCCCCACATTGTTGCGAGCCAATTAAGTATTTTTACACCTGTTGGTACGGCAATGAACATTGTTGAGACTGAGAAGGCTGCTACGGCAACTGGACCAACTCCTGAGGCGAACATGTGGTGTGCCCACACTCCCCATCCCATGAATCCAATTGCAATACCGGAAAAGACCATGAAGGGATATCCGAATATGGGTTTTCTGCTGAATGTAGGAATGATCTCGGATATCACACCGAAGCTAGGAAGAATCAGAACGTACACTTCGGGATGTCCAAAGATCCAGAATAAGTGTTGCCAGAGCAGTGGGTCAGCTCCTTCAGCGACATTGAAGAAATTAGCACCGAATAGTCGATCAAAGGTTAGTAAGAACAGTGCGACTGAGATTACTGGCATTGCGAACAGTAGAAGCAGTTGGACTATGAAAAGCATCCATGTGAGGATGGGCATTTTCATGAGTGTCATTCCTGGTGCCCTCATGTTGAGAACAGTGACAATCAGGTTGATTGCGCCTACTAGAGAAGCGATTCCGGTAATTTGGAGGCCTATTGCAAAGAAGTCAATACCTTTGCTTGGAGAGAAGAGAACCCCTGTATTGGGTGAGTATGCAAACCATCCTCCATCAGGTGAGTTTTCCCACCATCCACCAATGAACATGGAGGATAGGAGAAATAGTCCACCTCCTAGGAATACCCAAAAGCTGAAGGCGTTTAGTCTGGGGAAAGCAACGTCTCTTGCGCCTATTTGTAAGGGAATTAAGTAGTTTGCGAATGCTGCTCCTAGCGGGATGGCTGCTAGGAAAATCATGATTACCCCGTGCATGGTAAAGACTTGGTTGTAGGTCTCTGCTGAAAGGATAGAGTTTCCAGGCCTACTGAGTTGTAGTCGCATGAAAAGGGCATATATCCCACCAATGATGAAGAATAGTAAGCCTGCTGCGCCGTACATTATTCCTATTTTTTTGTGGTCAACTGTGAATAACCAGTCTTTCCAGCCGTTTCCTCCTTGGGGTCGGGTGAAGGCTCCAAGAGGTTTATCTGCTGGTGGTTCTCCTTCTGCTGATTCGAGCTCGAGAGGGGTTTCTTCGCTTTCAACGATTGTCATCTTTTGGCTCCGGTTGGTGTGGGTATTTGTTTCATGGTTAGTTGAGTGTCATTAAGTAGTCGACAAGTAGGTCTATTTGTGCTTCGTTTAGGTTTAGGTTGGGCATACCTCTTGCTTGCCTAGGTTGTGCGTTTGGTTTTTCTTTAGGTGAGTTTCTTAACCATGCTTCAAGAGTGCCTCGGGCGTAATCATTTTGTGATAGATCTAGGTATCCGCCTCCGTCTGCTATTTCTTGTGCATTGGGGTAGAGCTCAAAGAATGACCCTGCGTAACTGCTTCGGGATGCAAAGTGTGTGAGGTTGGGGGCTGCTCCGCTGGTTAGATTTGCAGCTCCTGTGTATTTACCTTGGCTTAAAGTACCGTCGGAGTGGTTTCGGAATTCTTCGATGTTGCCGTACATTGCCATTGAGTCAGCTACGGTCTCTCCGTTCATTTCTCGTTCGGTGACGCCGTTGATTGCATGGCATCGTGCGCAGTTTGTGATGAACAGTTGTTCGCCTTCGTAGTTGGGGTCGTCCTCGGTAAGTGGGGTTCTAACTTTAATCTGGTTATCTACCCATGTTGAGAATTCCTCATGTGGTAATGCGATTGTGTACATGCGCATGTAAGCGTGGCTTAGTCCACAGAATTCTGTGCATTGACCGGCGAAGCGTCCCACTTCGTTGGATTGAATCACCCAGGGGGTTGTTCTGCCGGGAACAGCGTCTTTCTTCCCGTTGAGTCGTGGGATCCAGAAACTGTGGATTACGTCTCGAGATGTTGTATAAATTCGAATGTCTTGGTTGACCGGTATGACTAACTCGTTTGCAGTTACTAAATCTGGCTGGTCCGCTCCCTCGATACCATCAAGGTAGTAGTGGTACTCCCACCACCATTGTTGTCCGACTACTAGTACTTCAGCGTCTGGGTATGTTGATCCCTCTGGTGCTGCGTCCACGTCATCAAGGTCTAATAAGAACCCAACGCTGAAGATTGCTATAGCTGCCATGAGGATGGTAGGTCCGATAGTCCAGCTGATTTCTGCTCCAAAGTGGCCGTGTACTTGTTCGGGGAATTCTTCGTCCGAATAGCCACCGTCAAAGGATTCTTCATTTTCTTTTGGTGCTTTGACTTTGTATTTCCAACCTATGTAGAGCACTGCTCCTTGGATGAAAACGAATACGACTCCAGCGATGATGAAAATTGGATTGATGAGGTCACTTATGCCTTCTGATTTTCTTCCTGCTGGGTCAAGTGTGTCTAGTGGGGCGTTGCTTGCGCAACCACTTAGTGCGAGAAATGCAAGAGTTAGTAGGCTTATAGCCCATGTTAGGTTCCGTTTTGAGAGGGGATTCATCTGTGGTTCTTTCTGTGACCTACCCTTTAAGTTTTGCTTGATTTTGGGTTCATAGCCAAGTTCGGGAGAGGTCAATTGTCACTCTCTTTCATGTCGCTATGAGTGCCTTCATCAGAGTGCTTTTCGTCATGGCCTTCTCCATGAGATTCAGAGTGTTCGGAGTGTTCTCCGTGATGGTGGGACATGTCTCGTTCACCAACCACTGCGGAAGCTACTCCAGACGCTAGAAGGAGTATTGCGCCGGTTGCTAGGACTCCAGCGACAACATTTCTGTTGACTTTCTCGGCTAGGGCGAAGGCTAGTGCTGCTATGAAGACGACTGCTGAGATGATGACTGCTAACCAGATGGCCCAGGATTTTGACACAGCAAGGAAAATTCGTGATGCGCATATTACGGTGACGGCTATTCCGATTACTCCTAATACTGGGACCTCTACTGGTTTCATTATTCTGTTGCGGAGTTCAGCATTGGCTACGGGATCTCCGGTTGCTCGATCAGCCCATGCGCTCATCATTAGTTCAAATGCTGTTGTCAAGATTAGAATGAGGCCTACAACGAAGATTGCGGTGTGTGTGACTAGTCCGATTACGAGAGTTCCTAGACCTACAGCCCCGATTATGGGCCAGTAATTGTATGAAACTGGTCCTTGTGCTGGTGGTAGTGTGCCGTTATTTAGTTCGGAAACTGCGTCTGAGTCGGCATCTCTGAATGCGGTGAGCATTATTGCTAATCCTGCAGAGGCGATTGCAAACATTACGAGTATGACATATCCGACGTGGTCACCAACTCCTCCAGACCAGCCGAGGCTTGCTGCTCCGACCCAAACTTCAGCATCAATGAAGCCGAGGTAATCTGCGCCTCCGCCGTCTCCAGTTACGACGGCGTAGAAGAAGGCTGTGAGGAGTCCAAATCCTGCGAATCCCATGAAGAGTCGAAATCCTGGTGAAAACATGTGTTACCTTCCCCTTCTCATTTCGCTATGTAGACGGCAATCCAGATGATGAAGTATATGAAAACCAGTGAGTACCAGTACAACGAAGCAGCGACAACACCGTCTGTTTGTGTGCTTCCGTACTGACCGGCCATTGTTCGAAATCCTGTTAGAAGAAGAATTATCATTCCGATGATGACTGCTACTAGATAACTTCCTACGATTGTGAAAATGAGGGTTGCAGCAGTGGTGGGTCCTTCATCAGCGATGAGGTTAGTTTGTGATAAGTGCCATGCTGTTTGGACTACAACCATGGCGCCCATTACTAGAGTTGTTCCTATTCCTAAAAGGGCGTGTTGGCGATCATCGCGTTTGATGGAGTAAACCGCCCATTGCATAACGACTATAGATATGAGGAGTGTCCAGATGACCATTCCAGGTTGAGTTAGTTCGATGGTTGCTTTGTTTGGTATCCATGGCAGCCCTTCCGATCGAACTTGAGCTCGTTCTTTAAGGTATACGCCGAATACTCCAGCGAAGTACATGATCATTGCAGCGACTGCAAAGCCCGTTGCGACAAGTGGGGTTCGTCCTCGGACAGCCGGTGCTACGGGAAGGTCTGTTGTTCGCAAGTTCATTCGTTTCCACCTCCTACTTCTAGCAGGGGTCGTTCTGAGTTAACGACTGGCGGTTCATCAAAGTTTCCGGTTGGGGGAGGTGATTCTGTTGCCCATTCTAAGGTGTGGCCGTCCCATGGATTATTGACGTTGTCGTTAGAACCTTTACCTAAGAAAATTGAGACCGTTAGGTCTAATAGGGCCAAAGAGATGCCGCCGATTAAAAGGATTGAACCAATGAAGCCAATTACATTCAGGAATTCAACCGCATCTTGGTTCCAGACTTCGGCGTTGGAGGTTGCTAGATAAACTGCGTCTCCTTCGTCTAGGAAGCCGTTAATCAGATTTGAACCTGCTGACAATAGAAGCCCTCCCAGAAGCGAAAGACCTGCAAGAACTCCGATATTGTTGTTCATTTTTTTCCCAAATATTTTGGGTGACCAGTAATAGAGACCAGCTATTGATGCAATTAAGCTGGAGATAAGAGCGTGTTCCATTACAGCAGTTGCGATGACTGTTCCTTGAAGATCTGTTAACCAATTGATAAGTCCGCTTAGCCAGTCACTATCGATCTCCCGTATGGCGCCTATTGCTGGACCGGATACGTGCAGAGCAGAGAGTGTTGTCCCGACCAATAGTCCGATCATTGAGATGAGGGCAAGGACTAGGTGTGCGGAGAATTTTGGTTTTCCTTTAACTAGGGTGTCAGCGAGGCCACCCATGAAAATCAGTACAGGTAGCACTACAAGCAGCCCCATGCCAACGAATACAGCCTGGTCAGCGACGTCAGCATTGAAGAACGGTTGAGCGAAAGCACCAAATGAGAGGACCCCGAGAGCGCCTATCCCGATTTGTTGAATTGCGTATTGCCTCTGTGCTTTGCTGGCAGCGACAGGAATGATCTCGCCCGCTATTCCAAGGACTGGGATAGCAAAGGCAAAAATCATCGGTTGGGACCACAACCAAGATAGCTGTCCCCATATATTTTCAACATTTCCGTAACGAAGTGCGTCTGCTCCACGGAAATCAACCCATGAAATCATTAAATTGCCGAGCCAAACTGGCATTGCTAGAACCCAAACTCCTGTTGCAACAAGCACTGACCAACTAAACAATGGAAGTTCAAACAGAGTCATTCCTTGAGGCCTTTGGGTAACTATGGTGGCTATGAGGGTTATTGAAGCCAGCAATACCGCTACGGCTACCATTGCAATGGACAGAATTGATAATTCAGTGGCCTCAGGGTCCATACCTTGGGCAAACTGGGTGAGAGGTTCAGGAACGCCGAGACCCCCATCTGAGAATACGGTCACTACATGAATCAGGATTCCAACTAGCCATGCCCAAAATGCTGCTGCCGCTGCTCGTGGGAATGCTATTGATGGGGCTCCTATTTGAAGGGGCACCAGATATGTTGCTAGTCCTAAAATGAGTGGGATAACGCAAAAGAACAGAAGAGATGTTCTGGAGAGACTCCATGTTTGGAAGTATTGATTGCTGGAGCCAAAATCAAGGATTGATGTTTCTCCTATATTGATACGTTCAAGTCGAACAAGAAGATGAAGTACTAGTGAGAGAAATCCACCAGTTAGGCCAAACAAAATATAAAGTCGACCCAAGTTCTTGTGGTCTGCGGTACCAAAAGTGCCTGCAAGACCGCCTAGTTCAAGGGTCCTTGTTTCCATATCTTCTGTGTTGTCTTGGGTTAAAGGTGTATTTTCTGTCACGTCATTATTTTTCGTTAGGATTCCCCCAACGTTTAGTTTAATAAGCAAAAAAACATGCTAGACAATCCGTACAAAATTTCTACGGATTCCCATCAAGACTGTAGTCACCAGATTGACTTCTAGCCGAACTATATAGAGAAATTCGATGCATTTTCTTAAATTTTACTAAATGAGTCTAGAAACCGGATCTTACAAGTTGGTCAACAGCCATTAACGAAAAGAGGATCGTTATGTAACTTATGGAGAATCCGAAGAGGCGCATCGCAGACTTTTTTGTTGGATTTATCATCACTTGAAAGGAAAAGAGCGTGAAGATTGCCCCCATTACTATGGCAGTTATCAAGTAAACGACTCCCATATCTGCTACCGGAACAAAGATAAGAGACGCAGCCCATACTTGAAAGGCATAAAGAACCATCCGATATCCGGTAACTTTTGTGCCTTCTATAACAGGCAACATTGGAACTTCTGCGTTTGAATAGTCGTCTTTATATCTAATCGCAAGTGCCCAGAAGTGAGGGGGGGTCCATAGAAATATGACAAGGAAGAGGATGATTGGTGGCCAGTCTATGGAATTCGTTACCGAGGACCAGCCAATCAATACTGGAACAGCACCCGCAGCGCCACCGATAACGATATTGCTTGTGGAGGATCGTTTGAGCCACAAACTGTATACGAATACATAAAATAGGCAGGCTGAAGCTGCTAGAACAGCGCTTAGGAGATTTACAAATATCCATAACCACACGAAAGCTATGGCCTCAATTGCTATTGCGAATGACAATGCTTCTGTTGAGGTGAGGACTCCTGTTACTAGGGGTCTATTTTTTGTTCGTTCCATTAGTTTGTCAATGTCTCGGTCTATGTACATGTTTATTGCGTTAGCTCCTCCAGCCGCGAGAGTTCCACCGAATAGAGTTGCAATGATTAGCCATACTGATGGTATGCCTTCTTCGGCAACGATCATTGTAGGTACTGTTGTGATCAGAAGGAGTTCGACTACGCGTAGCTTCATTAACGCAATGAATCCGAGTAGTTTACTTCTTAGTGAAAGTGTAGAGACTGTGTCGTTCCCCATACTTTGAGGGTAGGGGTTTCTTTACATTTTCACCAAGATTAGGAAGGTAATAAGCAGACAAATTAATTCCATTCCGAAGTGTCGTTAGGTGATTCATCATGGTGGACTATAGATATGCCAGGTTTTTCTATCTCACCAGTTCAGTACCAGAAAATAACGCGCATTTCGTTACTGCTTCTCGCATTCATTATTGTCACTGGGGCTGCAGTGAGGTTAAGTGGTTCAGGTTTGGGTTGCTCGGACTGGCCTACATGTGAAAATGATCAACTTGTTGCTGAAATTGATGATGTGCACGCAATGGTTGAGTTCGTGAATCGAGTAATTACTGGATTTGTAGCACTGGCTGTAATTATTGCGGTTTTAGGATCGCTCTTTAGAACTCCTAAACGAAAAGATCTGACCTATCTTTCAATAGGGCTCGTTTTCGGAGTGATAGTTCAGGTTATTGTTGGAGCTCTTGTGGTTCGCGAACATCTCCCTCCGAGCTTGGTGATTACTCATTTTCTTGTTTCTATGGTCCTGGTTTGGAATGCGGTTGAACTGGATCATAGATCGCGGCTACCTGACAGAGCTACAAAACCACTCTCTAATGAAACATTGAAGCGGCTGACAAAGTTACTTCTTGCAGTCGGCGTGGTTGTTATCGTAACTGGAACTATTGTGACCGGTTCAGGCCCCCACAGTGGCGCTGAAAAGGAACAAATACTAGAGGCGCTAGAAAACCAAGGAGAAACCTCGGCAATCTCAACATTGGAAGTCGAGGTTGAGAGACTTCCCTTTGACGTCCCGGATGTCGCAAGAATTCATGGTATCAGTGTTATGGTTTTTCTTCTTCTCACGCTAAGACTGCTCTTCTTCATTAAAAGAAATTCGCCAATATTGTTACCTAATAGCCAAAATTTGATGGCTGCTATAATCGTTCAAGCTGGAGTAGGGTATCTCCAATATTTCACTGGTGTTCCAGCCCTTCTTGTAGGAATACATGTCGCCGGAGCAACTTTGATTTGGGTTATGATTTTGAGACTATACCTCGCAGTTCATCAGCCAATCCCAAAGAAAAGCAAAATTGCATCTCAAAGCCCTACATAACAAAATCTCAAACCAAGAACGAATGAATTTCACCTACGGTCCAAGTGGGTCAACAGTTGTCCAAGAAAAGCACGAAGGAAAAATCAAACCTGAATTTGGCAAAGGATGGGTTGTGATTGTTTGGAATGATCCAGTAAATCTCATGTCGTATGTAACTTTTGTCTTTCAGAAGCTATTCGGATACTCAAAAGAGGAAGCCACAAGCCTCATGTTAGATGTTCACCACAAAGGAAAAGCAGTTGTTTCGCGTGGAACCAAAGAAAAGTCCGAACTTGACGTTTTCCAATTACATGAGTACGGGCTCTGGGCGACAATGAGGCAGGACTAGAGCGAAATGGAGATTATAAAACTTCAAGAGGATTCACTTTCAATACATTTTGATGAAATAGAGAAAGAAATTCTGAATGATTTAACACAAGGTCTTTTGGCGAAACTAGGGAATGAAGATCTCCAAGCTTCGATACCGAGACTATTTCCGAACGCAATTCTGAATCAGCCTGATTTGGATTCTGAATACAG
>WTHU01000031.1 GCA_011523005.1 Acidimicrobiales bacterium | reverse complement strand
CTATAGAAGCCTTCTGGAAGCCGTGTCCTATGGCGTTATCGAATCCATACGTCTGCCCTAACGGACTGGCAGGTGTGGGGAGAACTTCACCTGCGTTGGCTCTTGTGTAGTGTGGATACCGTTCGCTTGGGGGATGATCCGTAAACCACTTTTCTTGCATAATTCCTCCTATGGCCGCTGACCATTCATGTATTCGTCAATGATTGAATGCAGCCAACTTATTCTGTCTTCCTGTCCCGCTGCTGTCGCTCTCTGAAAGCCCCTTGACCGTAACCCAAGTTGCTGGCCAGTAGTGATGGCCACGTCCTGATCTGGGATGATGCCCATAGGCCGGTCTCCGTAGTCAAAAAATTCTTGTTCAACTCCCTTAGCGTCGACACGAACATTTGTCTGCGCTCGCAAAATATCTTCGCCATTTGGTGGTGTGAACGCATAGTACCAATGATCAAACACACATTGTTCTGGGTCGGTTGGATGTGGCGTCATACGTTGCAGTAGGACCCCATCAGCGCCAAATGTTAAGGAGCAATTGGGGAAAATGTTATACATGTGCGCGTCCGTTAATTGTTCGTCTCGCAGATTTTCGTAATGCGTATGCCCTCGCCCAGGTCCTACTCTTCGCATTTGTTCCTGAAGTGCTTTTCGTGCTTCAAGTGCGCGATCTTCAAAGTCTGCCGGATCAAGATCCCACAGTTTCAAACGCTCTGACAGTCCCTCCGTCAGTGGCGGTTCGGGGCCGTATTGTGTTTCAGACGGTGTCGCTCCAAGCATAATCATTCTGCTATGCCCCTGACTGCAGACATCAAACGATGTCTTCTGGTAACTCTCTTCATGTGATTCTCGTAGCTGAGGGTGCACAGTTGGCAGGTGATACGACTCGCAAAAGTTATCTTGAAGAACCTTCCAATTACATGGAACGTTGACGGTCATAGCTGTAAAGCGTTGCCAATCATCTGGTTGATAACGCTCCCAATCATCCCAGACGGGCCCTAAAAAATCACGCAGTGATATACAATCCACATCCATATTGACCCACACAAAACCGGCAAATACTTCACATTTCAATTCAACGAGTGTGACATACTCACATGGATTTCGGGGAAAATCTTCTGGATCCTGTGCTTTAATTAGCTGACCATCAGTCGCGTATTCCCAACCATGATACGGACAAGTAAAGGAGTTCGTTTCACCGTCACGAGAAAACGTCAACCTTGACCCACGATGCTGACACACATTAAAAAAAGCCCTCACTGAGTGGTCGTCCTGTCTTACCATCAGAACTGATTCTGGGCCAACATTTTCAACTTGATAGCTGTTAGGTGTCGGTATTTCCGACTCTCGCCCAAGTAAAAGCCATGACTTTGCCCAAACAGTATCAAATTCCTTTTGGAAGAACTCTCTAGAGGTGTACCGTTCGCCATTCAATGGATGCACTGGAACCGACGGGTTATCCCACTTTGGTGCAGGCAAAGACAAATCCACCACAGCGACAGTATCCTTCTTTCCTGACATATTCTCCCCTCTTATCAGACTATATGAAGTCGTTCGTTGCTCGTAATCGCTTATTCCAAAAAATTAGATTAACGTTTGAAAAAGAAATCCAGCGAAAGGCTAATGATGGGCGTCAGAAGAGTAGTTACCGGACACGACAATGAGGGAAAAGCTATATTTGCTAGCGATGAGATTGTGGAACCCACGACCTTATCCTTGCTTCCCGGAGCTGAGTTCTTTCAACTCTGGGGTGCAGATGAAATTCCTACATTCCCAGATGACGGCAGTCGCCCCCCACACACAACCTACTTCCCACCTCTAGGAGGTTACCGGTTTGGAATTTTTACCGTCCAACCAGACACCGAATCTTCGATGATGCCGGAGAATTTCGATATTGAAGCCGCAATCGCTGAAGTAGAAGAAAAGCTACCTGGGATGGCAGAACATCTCGAGACAGATAACCCAGGTATGCACACTACCGACACGGTGGATTACGAATTTGTCATTTCCGGTGAGGTTGTTCTGGAACTTGATGATGGAGCCGAAGTTACACTAAAACCCGGAGACACAGTCGTCCAAAATGGGACTCGTCACGCGTGGCGGAACAGAACGAATGAACCCGCAGTACTAGTGGTAGTGCTCATTGGAGCCAAGCGGAGCTCGTGATGGCTCAAATTGAACACAAAACCGTCAACGATTCAGAAGATGAACTTCTCTCACTTCTTGACCGTGACGGTGGAGTAATCATTGAAGGCATCCTCAATGAAAAGGACCTCAACCAAGTTAAGTCTGACCTTTCTCCATACTTAGATGCTTCCCCGACAGGTGAGAACCTCTTTTGGGGTTTCCAAACTAAGAGAATCGGAGCGTTGATAGCCCGTTCACCGAAATGTCGGGAATTAGCTCTTCACCCACTTATAAATTCACTATGTGAAACTTACCTTGCCCCCTATTCAAATGGATACCAGTTGCATTTCACTCAAGCTATATGCATCGGACCTAATGAAGACCCACAAATCCTTCACCGTGACAGAGGAGTTTGGGGCGGTTATGTCAACAGATCTATTGAAACGCAATTCAGCACAATATGGGCAATTTCTGATTTCACAACAACCAACGGAGCAACGCGAATAGTTCCTGGCTCGCACAAATGGGATAAAGACCGGAAACCCAACGAGAATGAAATAGTTCTTGCCACAATGCCAGCAGGATCAATAATGATTTATAACGGATCGGTGATGCACGGAGGGGGCGAAAATACTACCAATAACGATAACCGTCTAGCTGTACTGTTGCATTACACACTCACATGGTTACGTCAGGAAGAAAACCAGTACCTTTCCTGCCCGCCTGAAATAGCGAAGGAACTCACCCCAGAACTCAGAAACCTAATAGGTTACACCCAAGGCGGCCCTGTTCTCGGTTACTATTCCACACCTGGCCCACCGGGTGAAGGATTTGAAGTTGCGGGACCAGAAAGCCTTTTCATTTAACTTTGAGACGTTAAAGAGGCCATTCTTGAGCTATCTTCTCATCCTCAAATATCCGACACAAATGGTTCATATCTTCCATTTCACGAATATTTGTTGCATGCGCCTCAACTAACTCTCTATTAGCAATAACTATCGCCAAACATTGTGCCCTGCTAACTGCAACATTTAATCGATTCGGCTTAAAGATGAAATCACCGCGCCCCGGAGGGACAAGATCCCCGCTTGTCGTGGCCATAGAGTAGATAACGACAGGAGCTTCTCTACCTTGGAAATCGTCAACAGTACCTACTTTAATTTCAGAGAACTGATCACGTAGGGCACCAAGAATTAAGAGACGTTGCGCATTATATGGAGTGACGATCACGAAATCCTCCTCTTGTAGGTTTGTAGGCACTTGTCCGCAAGTCTTCTCGTCATATTTATAAATCTTTTCGCCAACCAAGCTAGAGACAATTTGCTTAACAATAGCTGCTTCCTCACTTGATTGATTTACGCATTCTTCAACATGTTTTGCATCAACCCAAAATAACCCATTCCTTTCACCAGCAATTGCACGCTCCGCGCAACGGTCTTCAGAGTTCAGTTCATTTTCATAAAACTGAGAGGAAATATAGTCACATATCTCAGGGCGAAGCCTATAAGTTGTCTCCAATAGAATTCCTTTATCAGAGTCAATGACACTTTTCTCCCCGATTAAATATTCAAGTGCGCTCTTCCCAGCCCCAAAGTGATGTGAAGCTTGTGTTACTTGGGGAAGTTGTTGCGGATCACCTAGAAAAATAATATTCTTAGCGCTGGCACAACAGGCTATAGTGTCAAAAAGGGAGAATTGGCCCGCTTCATCAATAATCAGATAATCAAACTTTTCTTCCTCTTCACGCATATTGACGAACTCCCAAGAAGTTGCGGCTACTAAGTTTGCATCTCTTTTCCTTGGCGCATTCCACCGAAGCGCGTCATAATCCGTGTCAAGCAAAAGCCTGTCAACCTCAGGATGATTTTTGCCACCTTTCTTTTTATAAGCCCGCAAAAGAGAAAGATCTTTCTTCTCCTCAAAAACTCCAATAACTTTCATGAGTAGATTGTCAATTGCCGAATTAGATTGTGCAGTTATCCCTATCTTTAATGCATTACCCAGAGATTCGCTAAGGAGCCTGTGCACGATGTGAGCTCCAGTGTATGTCTTCCCCGTTCCTGGCGGTCCTTGTATCGCTAAATAGGAATTCTTTAACTTCCTTATACGCTTCACTATTTCTTCGATATCTCCATCTGTTTCTTGAATATGACTACTCTTCTCAATTATTGAAAACGCCAATTCGTTATGGTCCGCCGCATTATGAGAATGTTCGTTAGATTCCTCTGAGTTTTCGATAAGTGCATTCAAATAATCGTCTTGGCCTGCAAGGCCTATGTTATCCAAATAGGCGTTTATTATTCTTTCAACAGACGCTTGATGTTTATCAGATGGGAACTTTGTAAACTCAGTTAACGCATCAACACCTATCAAATAATTAAGTTCAATTTCCATGGACTGCGCATCTTTGATAATTACGAACTCCTGTTTAGCGTGGTTGATGCTGTGAATTGTTAATGACGGTTTTCTTTTGATAGGTGGTTCACTCTGCTCGTTTGCATCATTGCTACCCTCATCAGAGTAAGTGTTGAAATCACTCTCAGAAGTAGGAGGTTCGTAGTCCGGATTTTTCCAACAGACCGCTTTCCCGACAAGCCTGGTCATATCAACATTTCGAGAGTCGTACTGGAACACGTAACCGATCTTGTCTTCAAGATTCCTCTTTTCAACAAATTTGAAGTTCTTTATTGTGTATACATCTCTAAAATCAGGTTCCGCTAATTTCAAGACTCTTTCCATGTATTGAAACGACTCTTCCTTTCTGTTGAATTCCAGCAAGCCGATGAGCAACAATAAACGTTCTGACAATTCATTATCAACCTCTGTCATAGCTCACCTACCGACAAATGCTGAGAGATTCGGTTAATGAGTTGCTCAGTCGGCCCATAAGGCAATTCGGGAGCAGGGACGCTAATAACGCACCCATTCGTTGGCAATTCATCATGAGTTTCGCGTTGCTCTATCAACCATTCATGAAGGTACCTAGTGGCTTGAACATCATCCTCGTTGTAATCAGCTATTAATTGCTTGCGTTTCTCACGTTGCATTCTGAGTACATCAGAGTCATTTCCCTGTTCATACAGTTCATAATTAGCAAACAGTTCATAATGAAAAACCGCTCCAGCACCAGCGCTTATAGCGCTACCTAAACCCTCAAGGTCCTCAACTGGGTACTCCCTCCGCTTGAAACCTGCCAATCTTTCCATATATTTCAGACTCATCGACTGATAACCGACTTGCATACTATTGCGAACAACCGACAATAGATCAACGAATACTCCATTATCTACGAGTTCTTCAAACATCTCAGAATGACTGCCCTGAGAATCTTCGAACGTTTTAGCGATAACAGCAGGTGCGTCAGTTAAGCTACCAGCGTCACTTGCAAGATCGCGAAGAAGAGTCCTCTCTGTGTGATTGTAATGGTAAATCCTCATATGAGGATTTGCTTTCCACATTTTGTGGAGGCGCATGACCAGCTCTATCGCAGCTTCTCTTTCTTTTTCTTTAGTTGGCATATCATTTTCGTCATGCGACCAAATACTTTCATACTCCCAATTCTTGCCACTTTTGAAAATGTAACCGAAGAGAAAAATAATCTCTTCTTCAATTCTCCAGAACGGATGCCCTTCAAAATCTAGATAAATGTCGTCCGGGGATGGCTCATTTAGCCCCAACAAGCTTTCTTGAAGTTTTTTATGTCCGTAGACTTTTTCTTGAAGACTTAATTTATTATACCTATCTAGCATTTTCCGCTTAATTTCCGCTTCATTAAATAGAAAGACGGGGGCAATAGCCTGGACGTGACGCGGTTGTAAACTAATTACGTCTCCATCCTCATTTTCTACCTCTTCAAATAGCCAGACGTCACAATTTGGGCAGTTGCTATCATCCTCCGAAACTTTACTGCCACAATCTGGACACGAGGCATTCTCTTTTCGAATAGTTTGCAAACAAGCTTGCCTCCATAGTTTTGTTAACTGCTCACCGTCTAGAGATTCATCTCTGTCACGTTCCTCCCATCGTCGACTCAGATCTACGATACTCCCCCACTTATTTTCTAATTTTGGAACAAGTTTGCTGAGTTCTTCGTTAGTTTTATGATCAAAATCTCTTATCTCTGGGTCAATCAACGACTTGGGAAGAAGCGCAAACTGCCCTATGCGTTCAATTTCCTTCTCATTAATACTCAAAGCTTCACGATGAACTCTCATAGCTCCGGCTAAATCATTCAGGGAATCCTTGCCCCAGCGTTTGTTACATTCCGCTACAAAATCACACATTGAACAAAACGAGCACTTTTCTGGCACAGTCCGACTCTCTAAAGCAGCCTTGGATAAACCGGTAACCCTGTTTATAGCGCTTCGCTTACTCTTCCAGTGCCACATAAATTTTGCAGTTTCAAATGAAGTTAATTCTGGAAGTTCACCTCTGGGTATTGCCTTTCCGAGGGCAATATGAACATTATCAGGTAATGGTAAATCGGTTTTAGCTTCAAGTGCTTCAGCGTAGAATAACAGTTGCAGCAAGTGAGATTTAGAGGCATTGGAACGCGCTAGCTTTGAATCAACAGGCTCGTATGTGAAGCCGATGATTTTGCCATTACTATCAACTTTCTCTTTTTTTATAAGAAAGTCAGCTATACCTCGCATACCTTGATGCATAAAAGGCATCTGAAAAATTACCTCATACTTTGCTTGACCTGTTTTCTGATCAATCTCAAATGGCTTCAACTCATCTATCTTCTCAATCCAGGTATCCCAAGTGTCATCCTTTTCTGGATTTGGCACTAATAAAACGCCATCACCGAAATGAGCTTTATACGCTTCAAGGCATCGACGTTCATGAAAGTCACCTTTTCTCCTTAACATTTCTAGAAAGCCGCTCGGAGGTTCTGAGACATCGTCAGAAAACGCAAGCCAACCAACGTTCTCGGAAGACCCACCTTCATCTATTTGCCGTAACGTTTCGAGAGATAAATAATGCTCACATGAACTCCAAGCCGTTACCTTGGACGGACTTAACATTATTTGAACAGGCGTTAGTTGACTAGGTGATTCATTCCCCATTCTTCTAACCTACCATTAGGGTCAGACAC
>WTHU01000014.1 GCA_011523005.1 Acidimicrobiales bacterium | reverse complement strand
CCATAATATTGGCCGTGATATTTTCTGCGTCAGATATGCCTTTTGAGAAAACATATCGATAGATGGGTGTGTAGAACTCTCCATAAAACCAACGCCATGCGTGCTCTTCACCTCTTTTGAGTGAAGAAAGCTTTGGTTGCTTTGACATAAAATTAAAAGTAGGCGAAATTCCAAAAATAGTGAAAATTGGGATTGATTAGATCTCCTTCGTCAAAAATATTTTGATTTGATAGCTGGTAGATACTTAACAATTGCATTACTCGTCGTCATCATCGTCATCGTCGTCGTCATCATCATCGTCACGACGCTCTTCCTCACGCTCTTCTTCACGCTCACGACGCTCTTCCTCACGCTCTTCTTCACTCTCACGACGCTCTTCCTCACGCTCACGACGCTCTTCCTCACGCTCACGACGCTCTTCTGAACGCTCTAAGGATTCCTGAAACCGATCTTCAAATTCTTCGAGTTCTTCAGCGATACGTTCAAGTTCTTCATCACGTCGTTCGTTGATATCTTCAAAGAAATCGTCAATATCATTTTGATCCACGCCTGCGTCACTGAGCCGGGTAAGAACTTCTTGACGTCGTGCGTCTGCTTTAGCCCGAGCTTGGCTGGCTCTTTCGATAACTGATTCAAGAATTTCAATAACCGGAACTGATAACAGTTCTCTATTTTCTTCGGGAATAAGTTCTGCTATGTCAACAGTTAGATTTTCTAGAACAGCGTCTGAGACTTGTTCGAGAGCTTCCTCTAGGCGATCATTTCTTTTTTCAGAAGTAAATGATCCTAAATCTCCAGTTAATCTGTCTTCAAGGTTGTAGATAAACTTAACGGCTTGAGTAGCATTTTCTCTTTCCTCTAGAAGTGCCTCTACTCGTGCCTTAGCGGCTTGTTGATCTTGTTCCGATGCAACTTTCAAGACTGTCGCTTTCGCTTCATCAATGATGTTTTTAAACGAATCGTTTACATCATCGATATCTTCTATTTCTTCAAGAATGTCCCCAATATTCTCGTCAACAACATCATCAAACTCATCTTCCGATAATTGCAAAGCCTTGAGTTCTTTCAGTTCTTGCAAGCGCTGTTTAGCTCGCTCACTCATGTTATCCCAGCCTCGAATTCGATCAGCCAGGTTATCAGCAAGGAATATAGAACCTAATCCCCTCTCATCCTCCAACTCGTCTTCAAAGTCGTCATCAGAATCGTCATCAGAATCGTCGTCGGAAGTATCAGCATCCTCAATGACGTCAATAATGCCATCTCCATTCAGATCAAGCTTTTCTCCTGTTTCGTCTAATTCTTCTTCTAACTCATTGATTGTTTCAATGGCTAGTTTCAGTTCTTCAAATCTATTTTCATCTACTGAATATTCAATATTTGCCACTTCATCATCTATTGATGGTGGTGGGGTGTCTGTAGATGGGGTAAGGACTCCAAACGATATTAAAAATCCCACCAGCGTGTTTATTACTGTTTCCATGTTTACGTTTACTCCTATGGTCGTGTGTATAGGGTGAACGCTTCGGACAGGAAAAGTGTTACACGATATAATCGAAATCTATAGATACCCTATTCAGGCCATCCTGGAAGTAAATTTCTTCGTTTCGTTTCTCTTTGCGCGTTGACAATCTTTCCACCGTATTCCTCTGGTGCTGATGGTTCATTGACGAGCCATGCGATAGCGGCACCTATTGCTTCAGGTGGGGCACTTGGGAAGGCGGTGTATTCTTTGTCTTTTTGTTTTACCCTCTGACGTTCTGTTACGACATGTCCGGGGTCAATGTTGTAGGTGATTATTCCGTCTTCACCGTGTTCAATCATCAGCAAGGGGGCGAGTCGTTCAAAGGCTGCTTTGGTCATGGCATATCCGACGCCCCAACCACCTGACCCTATTTTTCCGGGTGGATTCGTGAATGCTGTTGCGGAAATCATGTTGATTACGGTTGCTCCTCCCTGTTCAATGAATCTGGGTAGCAAATGCCGTGTTAACGCTAGTTGGGAAAATACATTACCTTCGAATAATTGTTTCACATGATGATCATCGAGTTGTTCCACTGTGAGCATCGCTCCGGGCCCTTGGTAGATTGCGTTATTGAGAAGCACATCTATGCGTCCGAAGTGATTGTATGCAGTGTCGGCAGCGTTGTGGACGGATTTTCTATCCATGAGGTCCATTTCAATCGCTAGACCTTCTTGCCCGGTTTCAATGATTTTTTCGACAGTAGTATCGAGCCCTCCCGGTACTGGGGTGACTCCATCATCGAGTCGTGCGCTTCCGTCGATTAGCGTTCGCGCTGATACTGCGACGTCATAGCCTGCTTGAGCCAGTGATATTGCGCATGCTCTGCCGATACCTCTGCTGGCTCCGGTAACGAATGCTACTTTTCTTTCGCTCACCTTTTCTCCCTCTTAGAAAAATTCTAGGGTTAGTTATACAGCTTGTATATTTACAGATACATAAAGCTTTTATGTTTTGGTATTGGAGCGCATGATGACAACGTCTTTAGATTCAGATCTTTTCCTTCCGGACCCGAACCCCGCCGACATTCGCTATACGGTCATATCGGTAGATGACCACGTTGTTGAACCACCTCACCTGTTCCAAGAATACATGCAACCTAATCTTCGGGATCTTGGACCGCAGCTGATTGAAACTGAGAAGGGACATCAAGTCTGGGAATTTGAAGGCGCAACATATAGCCAAGTGGGAATGAACGCTGTTGCTGGGAGAAAACCGGAGACGGTGAGTTTGGAACCATTTAGGTTTGATCAAATGCGACCCGGTTGTTATGACATTGATGCCCGTATTAAGGACATGGATTTAGGTGGAATTTGGGCGATGCTCAATTTCCCCTCACAAATAACTGGTTTTTGTGGAACTGTTTTCGCTAAAGCTTCAAACCGTGAGGTTGGAATTGATGCTGTGCGGGCGTGGAATGATTGGCTCTTTACCGAATGGTATTCAAAGTATCCAGAGCGCGTTATCCCTGGAGGAATTACATATTTAGGTGATAGTGATGAGGCAGTTCGCGAGATACGGAGAAACGCTGAGCGTGGCTTTGTGTCCGTTACGCTTCCTGAGATGCCACACAATGTTGGATTCCCTAACCTGTGGGAGAGGGATTTCTGGGATCCCATTATGGAAGCCTGTGCCGAAACAGAAACAGTTATTTCACTCCATGTCGGGAGTTCAGGTATGGCTCCTTTTGCTCCGGGATCGCCTGCTTTACAGATTGGGGCAACACTGTTTGGACAGTTATCGCTTGGAGCATGCGCGCATTGGTTATGGAGTGAATATCCTGTCCGGTTTCCAAATCTTAAAATTGCGATGTCTGAGGGTGGTATCGGTTGGGTTGCGATGTTGATTGACAGGTTAGATAACATCATTGACCGCTCAGGGTATGGTCTGGGATGGGATGAACGACCGGCTGATGTCCTTCGGCGAAACTTTTGGTTCTGCACATTGGATGACCCTTCGACTATTGATACTCGTGATGTTATTGGTGTTGAAAATATTTGTGTTGAGACTGATTACCCTCATGGTGATGGGACATGGCCGAATACACAAAATGTGATTCATGACGTATGGGGCCATATTCCTGCACATGAGTTACGCATGATGTGTTCAGAAAATGCTGCGAAGCTATACCGCCACCCTCTTCCCGATATCGTTCTTCCTCTCGGATAGTTGCAGGAGTAACTGATGACATCCCAGCATGCTGACAATGTGCCAGTCATTGAAGACTGGTCACATTTATTGGATGGGAAAGTCGCAGTTGTTACTGGCGGTGCTGACGGGATCGGAAAAGGAATTAGCTTACTCTTTGCTGCTCATGGAGCAGTAGTCGAGATCGTTGACCATGACGAGTCGTTGCTGAAAGAAACTGTTGAAGCAATACAGGAACTGGGTGCGAAAGCTTATGGCTTTGTTGCTGACGTCAGGGATGCAGATCAAGTAACAGAATTCAAACACGAAGTTATGAAACGACATGCGACTGTAGACGTTTTAGTAAATAATGTTGGCGACTATCGACCTCTTGTCAGGTTCCTTGATTCTTCGCCGGATTCGTGGAAAGAGATGTACGACATTAACCTCCATCACGTTTTTCTCGTGACCCATGCGTTCCTTCAACTCATGATTGACTCAGGAGGTGGGTCAATTATTAATGTTCATTCTGTTGAAGGGATGAGGGGGTATCCTGGTGATCCTGTGTATGGCGCTATGAAAGCTGCTGTTAATCACTTTTCTACCTGTCTTGCCTCCGGCTATGGAAGGAACGGGATCAGAGTTAACGGCATGGGAGTTGATCTTACTCAAACAACACAAGTTGACTATATCTCTGGGTATGAAGACGTAGAGCATTTATGGGAATCATGGGCCCCTGTCGGAAGGTTAGGGTGGCCAGAAGATCAGGCTCGCGTGGCTTTATTTTTAGCAAGTGATCTTTCAGCGTTCGTAACCGGTCACAATATTCCAGTTGATGGAGGTAGCCATGCGGGAGGAGGATGGTTTTTCTCTCCTGATGCTAAACGGTTTGTCAATCGTCCAAAAGGTCTCTGATTACGACGTTGATGCGATAGACCCGCCATCTATTTTCAGTACCGCCCCAGTTGTGAAAGAACTAGCTTCGCTTGCGAAATATAACGCTGCCCCTACAACCTCGTCCGGATGTCCTCCCCTACCTAAGGGAAGATGTTTTAATGATTCATGGGTGGCATCAGACCATGCATCGCTGATATCTGTGAGGAAGGGACCGGGCATAATGCAGTTGACACGAACATACGGTGCGTACGCACGTGAAAATGATTTCGTTAATGAATGCAAACCTGCTTTAGCGGCACCGTAAGGCACTTCATGCGGTGATGGTTGCGCCGCAGCAATGGAACTCACATTGATGATAGACCCATTGCCATCGTTGAACATTTGTTGACCAAATAAGGCTGATAATCGGAATGGGCCACGAAGGTTAACGTTTATCACCTTGTCAAAAAGGTCTTGTGAAACATCAGTTAAGGATTTATAAAGCGGAGACATGCCGGCATTGTTAATGAGCACATCGCATTTCCCGAAATGATCGTAAACAGTAGAAAATAGTTCGTCACACTGGTCCCATTGACCAACATGACATGCGACGGGTAACGCTTCGGTTCCAATAGTTTCGGTAATGTGTTCCGCCAATGCTGTGCAATTTTCTTTTTTGCGGCTCGCGATAACGACATTGGCTCCACACCTTGAGAACGCTAGGGCTATTTCTTTACCGATTCCTCGGCTGCCTCCTGTTATCGTGACGACCTTTCCGGATAAATCGGTCAGCGCATTTTCTGGGTACATACAAGTTTTCCTATGGTCGGATCTGCGCACCTAGTCGAAGTGGAGAAATATCAAGGGGGTGAAGCACCCCTGAATCTGCTTCGCATACAGCTGGAATAGCGTTCACGATTCGATTAGCGGCAGTTCCATTACCGCCACCGGCAGCACCACGCTCACCGTGTTCCTCACCGTGGACAGTCACCTGGAGTGAAGGTTTTCCAGTTATTTGCACTTGATGAGATCCTTGACCAGTAGGTGGGTACGGCCAGTCTGGTGCGCAGTCATCATCGATTCTGGTGATGTGTTCCATAACGAGAAGTTTTTTGCTATTGACGATTCCTTGAATCTCGAAACGGAGAGCTCCTATTGTTCCCTCTTCAAATTCTCCCATTCCATCAACATGAATCGTTTTCTCCAGAGGACGTTTTTCAACTGCTGTGCGTATCTCATCGAGTTCAACACCTAATCCATCTGCGAGGATTCGGACCTCTGGCCCCCACACCATTTGGAGTGAGAAATCTAAAACCATCGGGGGTGTTTGGTCCATGGGCATACCAAACCCGACAAGGTTACGTACTGCATCTGGTTGATCGTATAACGCATAGTTCATAAGTTCTTGTGACCGTATTTCGGTAATATCGGCGCTAACACCGCTGAGAAGGAGTGGAAGAATATCGCAAGTCCATCCTGGATCAATACCAGATGCAAAAATTGAAGCGCCACCGTCTGCACATGCATCATTGAATCGTTGTGCCAAATCGTCTGGCATAGAGGGAGGATGGTACATGGGGTAAAAGCTTGTCGTTACAACATTGATTCCCTTTCGTAACAAGCCTTCAACCTCATCAAGTGATTCCATAGGGCGAAAATCAGCGTTCACCGTGTACACGACAGCGTCTACAGGTCCGCTTAGAGCCTCGTCAATATTATTGGTCGCTAGTATCCCTGTTGTTTCGATACCTGCAAGGTCCCCTGCATCAACTCCAATCTTTTCTGGATTGCTCACAATGACACCGACGAGATTTAGGTCCTGATTAGCTACGACTGACCTGATCGCTGGGCGTCCAACATTCCCAGTTCCCCACACAACAACGTTTCTATTCATTGCTTCCCTTTCCTTAGTTCTCCATACGATATGGGAGATTAGGTTATTGAGCGAACTAGAAACAAAGTCTTGTATTCGTATTGCCACGCACTTTTTATTACTGTTGACTTAAGAAAACACATACGGATAATAAATACGTATTCAAATGTAGGTGGTAGAGGACATGCAGGGACTTATTCTTGAAGGAACAACGGAAGAAAGTGTTCGGCTTTCAGACAGCGTGGAACTAGTAAATGATCTCTCTCCACGTCAAGTGAGAGTTGAGATACATGCTGCAGGTGTGTGCGGATCGGACCTTAGCTGTGTTCATGGAAAGTACTATATGCCTACCCCTCTAATTCCTGGTCACGAAGCAGCGGGTATCGTCGTGGAAGTCGGATCAGCAGTGACATATTGCCAAAAAGGTGATCATGTTATTCTCTCAACTTTTGGTAATTGTGGTCACTGCCCAGAATGTGAGGATGGCCATCCTGGGAACTGCAGAAACGGAGGAATGGGTGGGCTCACGCAGCCGTACCAAGAAGGAGAACAACTTCTATATAACTTTGCAAACATTGGTGCCTTCGTGCAAGAAACCATTGTGAATGAGAACCAATGCATACCGATTCCTAAAGATATGCCGCTGGCGTCAGCATCGCTCATTGGGTGTGGAGTTATCACGGGAGCCGGAGCGGTCTTTAACCGGGCGAAGGTACAGATCGGGGACACTGTTGTTGTAATTGGAGCGGGCGGTGTTGGCTTGAATGTTATCCAAGCAGCGAATTTAGTTGGAGCAAGCCAAATCGTAGCTATTGATAGAGTGCCTGAAAAGGAATCACTGGCTCGTGATTTTGGAGCGACAGATTTTATTGTTTCCGAGGGAGATGATTTTGACGCAGTCGCAGCCGTGAGGGAGGTGCTTCCCCTTGGCGCACATCATTCATTTGAAGTTGTAGGACACACCGGCTTATTAAATGACGCTATTAATATGACACGAGCTGGAGGCAACGTGTGTGCTGTTGGAGTTCCTGATCTAACGGCGACCGTGACATACGGATTCCAAAGCCTGCACCAGAACAAACAACTCATGGGGATTCGGGCAGGAGGAGCTAAACCTCGAAAAGATTTTCCGATGCTTGCGGATCTGTATATGAGGGGCAAATTGAAATTAGATGAAATGATTTCAAATACTGCTGGCCTTGATGGTATCCAAGATGCCTTTGATGCCATGAAATCAGGGACAGAAGCTCGTACAGTGCTTTTGCCACACGGTTAAAGCTACGAAAGCAGATCAGGATGTTTGACTATCTCATAAAAAATGGAACGATTATTGACGGAACTGGTGACGCTAGGTTTCAAGGTGACATAGCGATTCAAGATGATCGCATTGTTGCTGTCGGAACGATTGACGGTGAAGCGAAAGAAATTATTGATGCCACTGGATTAGTTGTAGCTCCTGGTTTTGTTGACCCTCATACACATTATGATGCGCAACTTTTCTGGGACCCTCGAGCCACTCCTTCAAACCTTCATGGTGTCACAAGTGCCGTCATGGGAAATTGCGGATTTACTCTAGCCCCCGTTAATAATGAGGAAGATGCGGATTATCTTCGACGCATGATGGTCAAAGTTGAAGGGATGCCGCTTGAAGCACTCGAAACGGGTGTCAGTTGGGATTGGAATAGTTATGGCGAATACCTCTCAAAGCTTGAAGGAAATATTGGTTTAAACGTTGCAACGATGGTCGGACACTGTGCACTTCGACTAGCGGTTATGGGTCCAGACTCCACGAAAGAAATCGCCACCCCTGAACAAGTAGCTGAAATGCAATCTCTTCTCAAGCAGTGTATTGAGGAAGGTGGCTTGGGATTCTCTACAACACGTGCGTTCACTCACAATGATGGTAATGGTGATCCAGTTCCTAGCAGGGTCGCATCGGAGGATGAGCTGCTGGCGCTTTGTGCAGTTGTCGCCGACCATGAGGGCACAACATTGGAATGGGCTAGCGATGGTTGTTTGAATGGATTTACTGACGATGAGGTTGAGTTGATGGCCAACATGTCTTTGGCAGGGAGACGACCGTTGAACTGGAATGTCTTGACGGTTGATTCGGCTCGGCCTGCTGACTACAAAAATCAATTGAAAGCTCTCGAGACTTGCACTGATAAGGGTGCGAGAGTTGTTGCGCTAACGATGCCGGTTCTCGTTGGAATGAATATGAGTTTCCTCACGTATTGTGGATTAAATATGATGCCTGACTGGGGTCCGATTCTTGGGCTTCCTGTTGCGGAACGCATGGAGAAATTGCGTGATCCGGAGACTCGAAGATTTATGGAGGAACGCGCTGCCTCTCCTGATGCTGGTGTGTTCAGCCGTTTAACTGGTTGGGGGCGCTACATCATTGGTGACACATACTCCGAGGCGAATGAAGGTTTGAAAGGCAGAACTGTTGGAGAAATAGCATTAGAACGTGGTGTGCGTGATTTCTACTGCTTATTAGATATCGTGCTCGCAGATGAATTACGGACAGTCTTGTGGCCCGGCCCTACTGATGACGATCCTGCGAGTTGGCATATGCGAACTGAAGCGTGGCAACACCCTGATGTCATGATCGGTGGATCAGATGCTGGCGCTCATCTTGATCGTATGTCGGGTGCTCCCTATACGACGAGTTGGTTACATGATTGTCTTCATGGAAAGTCGCTTATTTCACTTGAAGAAACGATTAATCATATTACACAGGTTCCTGCTGAATTATTTGGGCTTCGTGATCGCGGTGTTCTCAAAGAAGGATCCTTTGCAGATATTGTCATCTTCAACCCTGAAACTATTAACGCAGGTGAAGTTATTCTTCTCAATGATCTTCCAGGTGGTGAAGGGCGCTTATATGCAGATGTTGAGGGAATGCACAGGGTATTTGTGAATGGAATTCCAACAGTTGTTGATAATGAGCCTACGGATCATTTACCAGGCACTGTGCTCAAGAGTGGACGTGATACGTACACGGTTGCAATCCCAGCTGACGCGTAATCGGTAGACGCCCAGTTCTAGTTATATTTTTTTTGGCCACCCGATGCGGACTGGAACTCCTTCTGAGTACATGACGTGGGGTGTTCCTTCAGGTTCAGGTAAACCTGCTGCGGTAACGAGGCTGTCATCAAGATGAAGAAGTCGCGCACTATGAAGTTGCCAAGGTGGATGATGGACCTGTGCCCACAGAAATTTGTTGCGTTTCGATTTTGCTATTAGTCCCCATCGGGCGGTCAAAAACCGTTCTAGGTCTCCATCGGTAGGCTCATCAGTTTCAATGACGATCGTTGAAGATGCAGATGTCTTGGGCCATTTTCGGGTCACGTTTGTTGTCACGAAGTTACCGGTTTTATTATGGCTAACATTGCCATAGCAATATGGAATTTCGTATACGGTTCTTGCCGTGACTGTTGGAAGTATCTTGTTTATGTCCAAAGAGAAAAACCATACCCCTGAGTATTGCCCATAGCGTACGTAGGTTCTGACATTAACCTCGGGGAATGATCCAACATACGGCAATGGGTGAACTAAGGGGAAGCCAAGATCGTTCATGTGGAATGGGATTAAACCTACCCACGCTGATCCGTCAAACTGTTCAACCTCTACTCCTTGAGGTAGAAGGTTTTGCACAATTTCAGCAGGATATCTCCAATGGATGAACACAAGATCACTCCAGTGTTGAACCATCACTGCGTTCTTGACTTCCTTATCAGCAACATTAGGTAAAGAAACTGTCACGTTTGACCTACGCTACGATCGCCACTGCAATACCAGCTCGTACCGACCAACCTATTGTTCGGACCCAATTGGAGGTGACGAGTTTTGATACAGTCTCACGGTTATATCCCCGGGTGAGTTCTCCATGGCGGGGAACTTGAAGAAAAATTGTTGACAAGTGAACCTTGGCTAGCACAAGGCCTCCAATGAGGGGAAGGACTCTGCTTCCCACTGGGTCAAAGAAAAGCCACACGGTAGTGATCCCTTCAATGAGCATTGGTAAACCAACAACCCACGCCGTTCTAGTCTGATGTTCATCAGCGTATGCAACGGAAGTATCTGCAGAAACCTTATGGAAAAGAGGGTAATGAACTATCTGAACAAACCAGATGAGTCCAGCCATAAAAATCGTAGATACTAAATGACAGTAGGCAATGAACACTATTTAAATCTACTCAGCTACAGATTCGAGTTGTCTAGCTGTGACCGATTTAACGACTCATTCATGCTTTTCTGTATTTCAATTATTTATTTTAGATGCAGACTATACATGTGAGCAGCGCACAGCAAAGCCCTAAATCAACGGTTCTCATCATGGGTGACCAGATCAACAGAGGCATCGCTTCTCTGGCAGAAAAAACACCAGACGATACCCGCATTCTATTCATTGAATTAGCAACAAAATTTTCAGATAAACAGTGGCATAAGCAAAAGGTTCATTTATTGCTGTCAGCGTTAAAGCACTTTGCGCAGGAGTTGCGAGAAGAAGGTTTTGAAGTTGATTACAGAATTGCAAAAAATCTTAGTGAAGGAGTGAAAGCCCACAAGAAGGACTTTGATGTTTCACATGTTATTGCGATGGAACCAATGAACTGGAATGGGAAAGAAATCCTTGAAAATCTAGACATTGAACTTGTGCGAAATAACCAATTCCTCTGCCACTATGAAGATTTCGCAGAGTGGACCACAACCAAAACGAAGTTCAAAATGGAAGACTTCTATCGATGGCAAAGAAAACGCCTTGACATTTTGATGGATGGATCAACTCCGTGTGAAGGGAAATGGAATTTTGATCATGACAATCGCGAACGCCCACCACGCGACGGAAGGGAATGGCCGTCCATAACGCTGTTTGAACATGACGACATTGACAATGACATTCTCCAAAACCTGGACGATTTTTGGGGTGCTTACCCCAAAGGAGTGTGGCCAGTTACCCGAGAGCAAGCGCTTATCCGTCTGGATGAATTTGTCAATGGAGCGTTAAAGCCGTTTGGCCCATACGAGGATGCAATGTTAGGGAAAGAATGGAAACTTGCTCATTCAGTTCTTAGCTCAAGCCTCAATATTGGGTTGTTACATCCAATGGAAGTCGTTCGTGCAGTTGAACAAGCATATACAGACGGCGAGGCTCCCATTAATAGTGTGGAAGGCTTTATTCGACAAGTAATCGGGTGGCGAGAATACGTGTGGGGCTTGTACTGGCTTTGGATGCCAGAGTACAAATCAGAAAATTTTTTAGAAGCTAACAGGGATATACCTCCTGCTTTTCGTGAACAAGGGTCAACTGAAATGTCCTGTATACGGGGCGCAATGGATCACTTACATGAGTATGCCTATACGCACCATATTGAACGGTTGATGCTATTCGGTAATCTCAGTTTGACAACTGGGATTAATCCGCAAGAACTGACAGATTGGATGTGGTCCCGTTTTATCGATGGCGCTGAATGGGTGATGATCCCGAATGTGATAGGGATGGCTACTTTTGCTGACGGTGGGAAAATGGCAACAAAACCGTATGCATCTGGTGGGGCGTATGTGAATCGTATGAGTGATTATTGCTCGGGATGCATTTATGATCCAAAGAAAAGAACTGGAGACAACGCTTGCCCATTCACAACGCTCTATTGGGATTTCTTAGACCGTAACGAAAACCGTTTATCGGGAAACCCAAGAATGGGGCAACAATTTGGTGGACTTCGAAGATTAGCTGACCGTTCTGATGTTAAAGTTCGCGCTGCTGAAGTGCTTACCAAACTTGACGAAGGAACGCTTTAAGATAAGGTCAGGTTTACAGGGGGGCAAATGAGATTCACTGGGAAATCTGTAGTTATCACGGGAGCGACTGGTGGGCTTGGGCGCGCTGCAGCACAACGATTCTATGATGAAGGAGCAAATATCGTACTAGTGGATTTACATCAAAATGATATAGATGCGTTTTTGCAAACTTTTGATACAGATACCAAACGCATAATCGGAATTGAAGCTGATGTATCTAAAGACGCTGATGTCAAGAACTACGTCAATGAAACGATGGCTGTATTTGGACGAATTGACACTCTCTTTAATAACGCAGGAATTGAGGGAAGTATCTCTTCATTGGAAAACTATGAAGAAGAGATCTTTGACCGTGTTGTGCAAGTGAATATAAAAGGAGTTTGGCTGGGTATGCGATATTGCGCTGATGCTATGCGCCAAAGCGGAGGCGGATCCATCATTAACACCGCCTCAGCAGCCGGACTTATGGCAACCCCTTCACTAATTGCATATGGAGCGAGCAAACACGCAGTCATTGGAATGACAAAATCAGCATCTATTGAACTAGCCCCAGCCGGCATACGCGTCAATGCTGTGTGCCCCGGTGTTATTAACACACGAATGATGCGCTCGATCGAGGAACAAACTATTCCCGATAATCCTGAAGAATATATAAAAGCTGTGAGTGAAAAGACGCCGTTGGGAAGATACGGTGAACCAGAAGAAGTTGCTGGCTTAGTAGCTTTTCTTGCATCAGATGAAGCTACTTACATCACGGGGTCATCTTATGTTATTGATGGTGGCCTCCTCAATGCATAATTCTGATATAACGAAAGAGTGAGCTATCCGGTTGACAAAGAAGAAAAACCCATTCTTCTTCTTGATGGGGAATGTGGCTTATGCAATAAATTCGCAAGTTTTATGTACTCAAAGCTTCATGACAAACAAGCCGTGCAATTTGTAGGAATCGAAAGTGAAGTTGGACAATCAATTATTGCGACTTTTCAAGATGATCTTCAACAAATGGATACTGTCTATTTCGTTGACGGTATATCTGTGAGAACAAAGTCTTCTGCTGTCATTCTTTGTCTTAAGATGATGCGATTTCCATACCGTTTAATGGCTTTTCTTATGTGGTTGTGTCCTAAAGGTATTCGAAATGTGGCGTATGACTTTGTAGCGAAACGACGAAGATCGTTCTTTGGAACGAGTGACAGTTGTGTATGGGATGCCTTCCCTTCAAACCATGGAGCTGAGAATTGATAGCAAAAGTATGGTCCTATCTGAAGTTGAATAAATTACATATCGAGGCGACAATTATTGGAATTGCTTTTGTTCTAGTAGGAATTTACCACTTTATAGATCAGGATTTTTTTGAAGCGATTGTTCCCACCTGGTTTCGATATGCAACGTTCGCAAATCTTGCATCCGGTGGAGCAGAGATTGTCTTGGGCCTCATGCTGATCGTCCCAAAATTTCGTCGCGTAGGGGCATGGGGTCTTCTGATCCTATTGGTTGCTGTGTATCCAGCAAATATTGACATGTTTATCAATGATGTTGATGTCCAGACCAATACTTCGGGTGTAGCAGAGCGCATTGTTGATGCCGAAGGAGTTCGGCTGAGGAACTTTATACGACTACCTTTTCAGTTTCTTTTTATATGGCTGGTGTGGCGGCACACCAGAAAGCAACCCATCAGCATTTCAGGCTCTTAGGCGTCAATAGTTATAACAACCCCACAGCTTGAATTCTCTTTTCTGCGAAGGAACCTTGTTAGCCTTCCAAAGCCGACAATCAACATAAATTGAAATCCGTATTTTTTCCTCACTTCTGTTTCAACACTGCGATATTCATCTCCGTGCGCAATTCGAGCGGTTCCTTGAACCATGTCATGACCCTCAAGTGGTTCGCCACGAGAATTACTTGCAATCAACTCAACAGCTGGTGTGTTCATGATTCGCTTTGCTTTCCATGATGTTGATTCTGTTGTGAAACCTACTTGCCCCTCCCCTAAGTCAACAATCCATACTGGGCAATTCTTTCTTCGTCCATCTTTTGTGAAAGTCGTTAAAGCAACGTATTTATTTTCACCAACACTCATATCTATCTCCAAGGCTTGTTCACTTTACTTTGACAGTGTGCGGTAACGACTTTCTACAGCGGTATTTGTTGTACATGTGCGAGGAAAGTGCACGAAAGAATATCATGGCCTTCATCTCGCAAATCAACTTTGATCGTTCCCGAATCTGGATCACCAATCCATTCGGCATGCGTAACTAACGGCCCTGATCTTCCACCTATCAGATATCTCACATCCAGAGAAGTGACGACACACGGTGTGCCATAATGTGCTTCGGCAAATGTTTGGGCGCTTACCTCCCCTATGAGTGTCATGATTGCTCCCTGCACAAACCCACCTGGTCTCCTGACAGCTTCTTTCGGCATCATTGTCACTTTCCCAGTCTCCGCATCAGTGATGATAATCCCAGCTAATTCCTCCACTGGCTGATCTAACGGGGGCAGTTCTAATGAACCCATGCGTTCCCTGACTTTTGCCACATCGGGCTTTGCTTCTCCTTCTCGTAATGGGGTTCTCATGAATGTAATTTGTGCATGCCCGATCGGAATATCGTTCTCATCGACATATTCCAGTTCTTCAATCATCAAACGTCTTCCATGTCTAAGGATCGTACTGGTAGCTTCAATGTGATGTGATACAGGGATCTGTGCACGACGGAATGAAAAGTCAGTCGTGAACGTCCAGTCTTCAACAAATGATTCAAGGCGCATTCCAACAACAGTGTCAGCAAGAAGCATCAGTGGAGCAATACGGATAATTCCATGCGACGTCAGGTTCTCATTAACAATCACATGACCTTTGGACATATCACCTAAATCCGGTCTTGCTCCCATACGCGCCATGACGCTGAGAAATTCTGAGGGAAATTCAGGTTCTGCCATGCGATAACTGGTTACGGAAGACTGACGTCCCGCTCATAGGGAGGGGGATCAATACGTTTTCCTGGTGTCCAACTGACTGGAAGATGCTTAATTCCGCCAATAAAGTTTGAGCGAAGCCGCTGAGGTTCACCTTCCAGTTTCATATCTGGCATACGAAGCGCAATTTCTTGGAAGATTAGTCGCAGTTCTGCTCTAGCTAGATTTGCGCCCAGACAGTAATGCGCACCTCCGCCTCCGAAGGCAATGTGATCATTTGGTGTACGAGTTATATCAAAAGTAAAGGGATCGACAAAAACGTCAGAGTCTCTGTTAGCTGAGATGTACCACATAACGACTCGAGTATCCTTAGGAATTTCTTGACCAAGTAGTTCCGTGTCCGCTGTTGTTGTGCGGCGGAAGTGGAGAACCGGACTTGCCCACCGAATAATTTCATCAACAGCAGTATCCATATATTTGTCAGGGTCTGATTTCAGAAGAGAAAACTGCTCGGGATTTGTGAGTAACGCATGCATCCCGTGTGCGGTAGCATTCCTTGTTGTTTCATTCCCAGCAACTGATAGAAGAAGCATGAAGACATCTATTTCTAACTCTGTTAGCCGGTCCCCATCTATTTCTGCATTAACTAGCTTTGTCATGATGTCGTCTTGAGGGTCAACACCTCGATCAGCAGCGAGTTGATGGGCGTACGCATATAACTCCATTGCGGCAACTCCTGGGTCTCCTTCATACTCAGGATCGTCTATCCCTATAAGATCATTTGACCATTTAAAAAGCAGGTGCCTGTCTTCTTGAGGTACTCCAATGATTTCTGCTATCGCTTGAAGTGGTAGTTCTGCCGCAATTTCCTCTACAAAGTCAGCAGAACCATTCTCAATAACATTGTCAACAATTAGAGTTGCGCGATGAGCAAGATACTGCTCTAGTAGGCGCATCATTCGCGGAGTGAATCCTTTACTGACAAGTCTTCGGTAACGGGTGTGCTTTGGAGGGTCGGTATAGAGCATGTTTAAACCGCGTTGATCTACAAATCCTCCATCATCGAGGCGAATAGTGGGGTCGGGGATGCTGATACCGCCTACTTCACTTGAATACAGTTCATTATCTCGGTTGACAGTTCTAACATCTTCATGTCGAACAACATTCCAGAAACCACCTCCATCGGGATGGTCGTGCCAAAAGAGTGGAGCTTCATTTCGCAGTGTTATGAACATGTCGTGATGCTCCATCCGAACAAATCGATCAGCATCAAGTAGATCAATATCGTTGATGTTCATTTCACTCCTCTAGTTCATATCGTACATCAAATTTTTTTTGTTAATTAGTTTGATGACTGATGAGAATTTCATTTTCTTTGAGGGGGCACTAAGATTTGGGAATAACACTAATTAATGAACCTCATTAATTTTGTACTCCAAGGAAATGATATGTCTAATGAGCTCAATCTTTCAAATGACCCTTACATAATTGTTTCATCTGATTCACATGCGGGCCTCCAATGCGAAGAATACCGACCGTACTTAGAATCCTCAGTGCATGAAGAATTTGATGAATATGTAGCTGAACGCCACGAACACCGCCGACTCACCGAGGAGATAAACGGCGAATACGTTGCAGAATGGGAAGGGAAAAATGCTGAAGGTCTCAAAGGAGCATATGACCCAGATATTCGCGATAAGGAATTAGATGCGGATGGCATATCTGGAGAGATTATCTTTGCTGATGGTGACGCGGTTACCGGTATGGAATCTCCCCCATTTGGTGCAGGTCTTGCCGCTGGACAGATAACTGATCCACGACTTGCATATGCGGGAGCAAGGGCACACAACAGATGGTTAGAAGAATTCTGTTCAACGAGTCCTGAAAGACGTGCCGGAGTTGCACTTGTTCCTATAACCCATGGTGTTGATGAAGCAGTTAAAGAAGTTGAGGCTCTTGCTGGTAAGCCAGGGATTAAAGGGGTAATGATCCCCACGCTTTGGCATGACGCCCCGCCCTACGGAACCGATCATTATGATAAATTTTGGGCAGCATGCGCCGAAGCTGGGTTAGTCATACACACCCATTCCGGAGAAGCAGATTTCCCAAGCTACGGGGAGAACATAGCCATGTACGTTTCAGAAGTGGCATTCTGGACCCATAGAGCATTGTGGCAATTATTATTCAGTGGAAAGTTTGATAAATTCCCTGGCCTTAAATACTGCGTTGTTGAGTGTGGAAGTTGGTGGGTCGGAGACCTGCTCTGGAAAGCAGATGTAAATTTTGGTGCGAGTTGGAAAATAAAGAAGATGAGTAGCCGAATGAAAGGACTACTAACGAAACTCCCTTCCGAATATTTTGGAGACAGCGTATTTATAGGTGCCTCCACCATGAGCAGATACGAAATCAGAGAGCGTCATCGCAATGGAATTGACGCACTGATGTGGGGAACTGATTATCCCCACCCTGAAGGATCATGGCCAAACACTGTGCATCGCCTAGAAAATGATTTCCAAGACGTTTCAATCGAGGACACTCGAAGGCTTCTCGGGTTAAACGCTATTGAATGCTACGACTTAGACGTTGAGGGACTCACTACAGTGGCAAACAGGATTGGCCCCACACCTGAAAAACTCAACCAAGATCCTGCACTACGCACCAGCCCAACAGCAAAGCGTGACGCACGATGGTGGTTCGATGAGTATGGAATTGAATGGAGTGGGCCAGAAAACGGTCTATAGAGAAATTAAGGAAAATATGAGCATTGAACTCCCTGAAACAGATCATCATATTGTCATCTCTGCTGATAGTCATTGCGGAGCAGATCTTCGAGGCTACAAACCCTACCTAGAAAAGAAATACCATGACGATTTCGAAGAATGGGCGGCAGCAAGCGAAGAAGCAGCAAAACAACAAGAAGCATTATTCGCTGGGCGAGGAAGATCTACACGAAACGTAGGCATTGACGGAGATCCAGAGTTAGATGCTGATAAAAACTATTCTTCTGAACGAAGACTTAAAGACCAACAAGAAGATGGCGTTGTGGCTTTTGTTCTTTTCCCAAATACCCAACCACCATTTGCCCCACAGGCTGCTACGCAGTTTGAAGCACCTCCGTACAGCGATAATTTTGAACATAGATGGGCGGGTCTACGCGCACACAATAGATGGCTGAAAGATTTTGTTGATGAAGCTCCAATCCAACGAGCGGGTATTGCTCAAATATTTCTTGGCGACGTCGAGGGATCAGTAAAAGAAATAGAATGGGCGGCAGAAAACGGATTACGTGGCGGAATCCTTGTCCCGGGAGCACCACCTGACTCCCCATTTGAACCGTTGTATTCAGCATCATATGAACCTATTTGGGCGGCAGCTGCAGCAAATAATATGACACTAAACCACCATGCTGGAGGAGCGACCCCGAATTTTGGTAATCATTTTCCTTCATCATTAGCTGTGTTTATGCTCGAGGTTTCTTGGTGGTCACAGCGGGCATTATGGCATCTTATTTTCTCAGGTGTCTTTGAGCGCTATCCGGAACTACGGTGGATCAACACTGAAACTGGTACTGCATGGGTGCCCGATACGTTGGAGAAATTAGATTCCTTTTACCATCGAATGAAATACTCAAAATATGGTTCAGAGTCTATTTTCGGCGGAATGGCCGTTGAACACTTGAGCTTAAAGCCAAGTGAATATTGGTTGCGGCAGTGCCATGTTGGAGCAAGTTTCCTACGTCCGACTGAGGCACCACTCTGTGCTGAAATAGGTATCGACAATATTCTGTGGGGATCGGATTACCCGCATATTGAAGGCTCTCACCCTCATACAAAGGAACATCTACGATTAACATTTTCAGAGTTAAGTCTCGGACATGTCACCAAACTATTAACAACGAACTCTGCAAGAGTATATGGATTTGATCTTGAGGCCTTAAAGCCATTAGCCGAAAAGTACTGCCCAACAAAAGATGAAATTTCAACTCCTATCTCCTATTCAGATATTCCCGAAACTGCTAAAGGTTGTCCTGGTATGAATCCATTAAACCAAGTACAGGAAGTCGGATAATGGCAGAACCTATTGATATTGCAGGTTCTGTTTCTGTCGTTACTGGTGGAGCTAGTGGAATTGGGAAAGGTATTGTTAAAGCCCTTTTAAATAATGGTGGAACGGTCGTTGTCGCAGATATTGAAGAGCAACCAATTCAGGAAACTGTTGCAGAGTTTAAAGAGTTCGGGCCTGTCGAAGGCTACGTCACAGACGTTTCAAACGAGGGATCTGTTGAAGATTTATCACAATATGTTTTTGGTAAATATGAAAAATGCAATCTTCTCTTTAATAATGCTGGAGTTGGTTCAGGCGGTGGAGGAAAAGCGTGGCAGAACGAACCTAACGATTGGAAATGGTGCTTTGGAGTTAATGTTTTCGGACCAGCTAATGGAGTTATCTCATTTGTTCCAAAAATGATTGAATCAGGTCAACCCGGCCATGTTATTAACACATCATCAGGTGACGGTGGTTTCGCTCCAGTCCCGATGGCGTCTGTTTATGCTTCAAGCAAAGCCGCTGTCAGTTGTTTCACTGAGGCATTAAATCATCAACTACTCGAGGAAACAGACAATATGGGAGCGTCCGTGTTCTACCCTTCAGGGGGTTTAATGAATACTGGTTTGTTTACTTCGCAGCGTAACCGCCCAAAGGAGTTGGAACGTGTGAGAGGTGGAACAGGACGAAAATCTATGTCTTTTGAAGAGTTAAAATCACTTCTTGAAAAAGCAGGAAGAGATGTGAAGGTTGCTGACTTGGATGAAATGGGAGAATTTGTTGTTGCAGCAGTGAAGGAACGCCGGTACATCATAGGACGTGACTTGGACGACACCGTTGAACTCTTGCACAGAAGAGCGGATGCTATAGCGGACTTTCTTTGTCCTCCCCACCATGAGATGGGGATTTAGCGGTCGCTTTTAATTCCTCTAACTTTTCTTCAGCTACTTTCCTATCTTCTTCGCTCATAAAGAATTGGTCTTTCATTTTCTTAATGGTTTGAATGGGCCAATACTTCGTAGCTAATTGCCAACCAGCGAGCGCGAGGATTGCCCCAACGATGATGTCAAGCCAAAAGTGATTGGCAGTTATGACTACAACGATGGTTGTTAGGATCGGGTGGAGGAGCATCAACCAGCGTGCTGGTGTTTTCAGAATTCGTATTGCTGCAAGAGCTATCAGTAATGCCCAACCTACGTGTAAGGATGGCATTGCAGCGAACTCGTTTGCCGCTTTCGCTATTCCTAATGAGTACGGATCAGGACCAAAGACTTTTGCTGTATCAATGAAACCATACGAGACCATCAACCTTGGCGGCATCAACGGGAACAATAAGTGGATGATTAGACCAGAAAACGTTGCGAGGCAGAGCGATGCTCTGACTTGTGGCATCCATTCAATCTTTCTAACCATGACCCATACCAAGAAAACAATCATGGATGGGAAATGCATTACAAAGTAAAACGTATTTGCAATTTTTATTAATACTTCCGAGTCAATAAACCAGCCCTGCAATGTGGCTTCATTTGGGAAACCCATCCAGTCCTGAAATTTAACAAGATTAACTGCATTTTCTGCAGCTATTTTAGTTGAGTCAGCAGTGATCCTTCTAACAGTTGAGTAGCCAAGCCAAAGCAAGCCGAAAGTTGCCAAATTTAAGAAGATCGTAGTTGTCCGATTCTGCTTTTGAATCCAGACGATTATCTTATTTAGTTTTGGTGTAAGACTTTGAATTGCCTGCCCCATCTGACCCCCAATGCCATTATTCCATAATAAATCGTTTGTAGATAAAACGTTTTGCTTGGATTAGAAAAGGAATAATTTACGACGAGTTGAAGTGGATGATGTTAGAAGACGAGATTAATGTTTTTACAACTATGAGCTTCAAGCCTTCTATTTCACCTATTACCGAATCCGATGAAGAATTAGAGCGACTATTGTCAGATCCTGGAGTAGAACTTCCACCTCTACTTCCGTCAATTGCATTTGCGACTGGAGATTTGTCTTTCATTCCCCCAGATATTCGTTTAGATCCCTCGAAGACACTTGAAGAACAGGGTGGCTTAACACCAGATGAACAATCCATTATTCGTGTGCGTGCGTTGGAGGGGTTAAAGCAACTGCGAGACAACATAAACATAAAACCCGTTACACGCAATGAAGATTTACGAACGATTATGTCGTGGGCATGCGGAACTAATTTAGAAGGTTCGTATTTACAAATGATGATGGAGGAGTTAGCACCTGGTGATAGGGACTTACGATCACCAGATTGGAATGTTCAAGACTTTTCAGCAGACCGAAAATTTACTGTAGCTATTGTTGGGGCTGGAATGTCAGGAATTCTCGCAGCGTACAGATTGAAGCAAGCTGGGGTTAATTTTGTTCTATTTGAAAAGAACGATGGCACGGGCGGAACATGGCTGGAAAATACATATCCCGGTTGCAGGGTTGATGTTTCAAACCATGTCTACTCGTATTCATTTATGCAAAAGCATGATTGGCCTCACTATCACTCCACTCAAGATGTTTTATTGAATTATTTCAATGATTGTGCAACGGAATTTGAAATACGAGACAACATCAGGTTTAACACGAGTGTGTCTGCAATGACTTGGGATGAGGATTCAAGCACTTGGAAACTAAATATTTTGACTTCAGGAACTGAAGAAATCTTTAGCTGCCAAGCCGTTATAAGTGCTGTAGGTCAATTGAACCAACCCTCCTATCCTGCAATTCCTGGAATCGAAAACTTTGAAGGGACGTCATGGCATTCGGCTCGATGGAATCATGACTATGACTTAGATGGGAAAAGAGTAGCTGTGCTGGGAACTGGATGTAGCGCTGTACAATTTATTCCTCGTGTAGCTAAGAAGGCAGAGCAGACGACTATCTTTCAGCGAACACCAAACTGGTTAATGCCCAGACCGCAATACCAACAAAGTCTGCCAGAGAGTCTCGTATGGTGTTTTACACATATACCGAACTATCACAACTGGTTTCGATTACATCTATTTTGGCGAAGCCATGAAGGCTTGTTGTCTCGTTTAGAAATTGATGAAACGTGGGAAGATCCAGGAGATAGCTCAATTAGTGCAGCAAATCATGAACTAGGTGTACTCCTGCGAATGTATCTGGAGAGTGAATTTGCTGATCGGCCTGACCTTTTGGAGAAAGTAACCCCCACGTACACGATGGGTGCTAAACGATTTGTAATAGATGATGGGCTTTGGGCAAAAACTCTTCATGCTGACAATGTTGAACTATGCACCGACCCGATTGTGTCCATCTCTTCATCGGGAATCACCACAGAATCAGAAGGTTTGAAGGATTTTGATGCCATTATCTATGGGACTGGATTTAAAGCAGCTGATTTCTTAATGCCAATGACCGTCACTGGCCGTAATGGAGTGAATTTACATGACCAATGGGATGGTGATGCGCGAGCATATCTCGGTATCGTTGCTCCAAACTTTCCAAATCTTTTCTTCCTGTACGGTCCCAATACAAACATTGTCATCAACGGAAGCATCATCTACTTCTCAGAGTGCGAAGTGCATTACATTACACAGTGCCTCAAACATATGCTTAAAAACCAGTTGAGCTCCCTTGACGTTAAAACTGATGTGCACGATAAATACAATGAACGCATTGATGAAGGAAACCGCAGAATGGCATGGGGCTTATCTGACGTGAACAGCTGGTACAAAAATGCGAGTGGCAGGACTGCACAAAACTGGCCGTTCTCTCTTCTAGAGTACTGGGAACAGACTCGCGAAATTAATTCTGATGATTACAACATCGTCTGATAGCAAAATGCATTTCCCACAAATAATTCCTCTATGATCGGTTACTCATGAGTGATGACTTTTTCTTAGACACATACGACTCTGGGGTTGGTTCCACCATCGTTTTCACGCACGGCTGGACCGATAATCGAAATGCTTGGGATGGGGTTATTACCAACTTAAACGATCACGCTCGGTGTATAGCGTGGAGTATACGTGGGCATGGTGAGTCATTTGCTCCCCCTCCGGGACATTACACGCGTGACCACACATTGAGCGACCTCAAAGCAATAACTGAAAGATCCGAAGAGAAGGTTATTCTGGCTGGCCATTCATTAGGAGGGTACCTCTCATTAGCTCA
The DNA here is from genome assembly GCA_011523005.1 of Acidimicrobiales bacterium. Taxonomy (GTDB): domain Bacteria; phylum Actinomycetota; class Acidimicrobiia; order Acidimicrobiales; family UBA8592; genus UBA8592. The sequence continues at coordinate 1,780 of WTHU01000014.1, read as the reverse complement.
CTCTCTTCTTTACCCTGAAGATGTTGAAGCCTTAATTCTTGTAGGAGCAGGTCCAGGGTTTAGGAAAAGGGAATCCATAGATCAGTGGAACAGTTCTGTAATTGAAAGTGCGAAAAAGCTAGATCTACCTGAAGGCTCTGAAGCAACTGCATTACATACAGATGCTTGGGTGATTGATTCCTTGAGCGAAATTAAGGTGCCCACACTCGTTATTGTTGGCGAACATGACAAACGATTCAGGGCTTCAATGTCAGTTTTTGAAAAGTACTTGAATGTAAAAACTTCCGTCGTAGTTGAAGATGCTGGTCATTCTGTGCACCGTAAAAAACCATTAGAGGTTGCGAATGCAATTAAGGATTTTCTTGGGGAAATATCGCAATAGCTAAGGTGACGACGGTGAGGTAATCAGCTAGCGTCTCTAAAAGCAGGAGGTGTGTATGTCTGGTCCTTTGGATGGAATAAAAGTCATTGATATGTCTGCTGTGATCTCTGGACCAATGGCATGTCAGGTTTTATGTGATCAGGGCGCTGAGGTTATAAAGGTTGAACCTCTCGGTATGGGCGATATCACAAGAATAGGTGGATTTCGCGTTGGAGATATATCTGCAATGTATGCGTCTGCTAATCGTGGTAAACGATCAATAGCTCTAGACCTATCGCAAGAAGATGGTATTGCTGTCTTGAAAGAAATGGTGAAAACCGCTGATGTTATTGTTCAGAACTTCCGCCCAGGTGCTGTTGATAGGATGGGAATTGGTCCAGATACCTTGATGGAAATTAATCCGGACCTCATCTACGTCTCTATCTCAGGTTTCGGTCCTGATGGTCCTTATCGAGACTGGCGTGTGTATGACCCAATCGTGCAATCAGTTTCTGGGGTGGTCTCGATACAACAAAGTCCTGATATTCCAATTCCCGATCTTGTTCGTACCATTGTGTGTGATAAGACAACTGCGTTGACTGCATCAAATGCAATAACAGCAGCATTATTCGCACGTGCAACAGGGAAGTCAGCTGGTCAACATATTGAAATTCCTATGCTTGATTCAGCTATTTATTGGATGTGGCCGGATGTGTTTATGGGCCACACAATGTTCGGTGATGATGTAGAGCCTGGTCCATTGATCTATCAGATTTACCGCCTACAACAAACTGCAGATGGACACCTTGTCTATTTCTATGCATCAGATAAAGAATTCGCAGGTTTATCTAGGGCCTTAGGTCATCCAGAATGGATAGATGATGAACGCTTCGTAACAGCTAAACAAAGAATGGTCCCAGAGCACTTTGAAATTTTAGGTTCGCTACTACACAACGCATTTATCGGTTTTCAAACCACAGATATTATGCAGCGTCTTCACGAAGAAGAGGTGCCCGCAGCTCAAGTAAACAGTGTGGATGATGTTTTTAGCGATCCACAGGTAGTCAATAACTCGATAATTCATGAATGGGTGCACCCTGATGCTGGTCTAATAAAAATGGCTAAACCACCTGTTAGATGGGGAACAACGGAACCTGAGGTCAAATGGTCTACTGATCACTTAGGTGAGCACACTGAAGACCTACTGTATGAATACGGTTTTACAAATGAGGATATTGAAAACTTAAAAGCAAAAGGTGTTATCGCTGATATATAAGACGTTTGTCTTATGAATCATCGTCGGCTGATTCGATTTCCTCACGTTGTCCTGCTTTGAATTCCTTTTGGGCTTTCCCTAAAGAACGTGCAAGGGATGGCAACTTTGCTCCGCCGAAGAGAACCAAAAGAATTACCAGTACG